>JBCKLP010000065.1:0-12777 GCA_038903735.1 Burkholderiales bacterium
ATGATCGTGGTCAAGAATTGATTTCAGTTTTCCATGCTCTGCGTTCAGGCGATTCGCATTACTCATTGCGCTCCAGCAGGAGGGGCACGATCTTCTTCACCGCGATCTGCGCCTTGACGCGCAGCATCGCGTCGTCGTTGTTGGCCACCGGGTGCGCGATGACCGCGAACGGGTAGCCCGGCAGGCCGTTCAGCTCGCCCACCACCTCGGCGCTGCGGACAAAGCGATCCGTAATGATCGCGACGGCCGGGATCCCGAGGCGCTCGGCTTCGATCGCGTCGTGCAGACTGCACGACGAGCAAGCTCCCTCAGTCGCCGGTCGAAGAGAGCACCGCGTCGGCTCCCCTCAGCTCCGCTGAGCATCTCGGGCGGCACGGGGCGCGTCGCGTCTGGCTTGCGGCGGCGGATGAACTCGCGCACGCCGTATTCCTTGCGCAGGATCTGCTCGATGAAGTCGAACAGGCGCTCGGTGCCGATTTTGGCGTTGTCGATCATTCCCACCACCGCGCCTTCGAGCGAAGGCAGCGCGGGGGCGAGGCGAAGCGCCTCGCCTTCGGGAACTTGCCGCGGGTCCAGGACCATGAGTGTCATGAGTGATTCTCCTTGTGTAGGCACGTTCAAATGCTGATCGGTGTTGTTATCGCAAGCGATTGACCCCTACCTGAAGCCACATTTGGCTTCCTTTTCTTCAGGGTATAAATGTTCCGAATTCGTGCCCGTGCCGCGGTGTAGCTCAGAACTTGTCCGGCTGCGTCGAAGGCTCGGCCTTCTTCAACGCTCGCTGACGCTTGCCCGTTGACCTTGTCTTGCCTGGAGAATCTTCGTAGTCGATGACCGCGTTCACTGCGCTGCTGGCGCGTTTCCTTCCGGATGGGGATGCGCTGCGCGAAGGGGTGGGGGCGGGCAAGCGCGGGAGCCGCCGCCGCGCCGGCACACGGTGGGCAGTATCGCCCGCGCCGTCCGCGCGCAAGTCCGCTGTGGCAGTGCGCGGAGCGCCATGCCAAAGAGCTGCACACCGCCGGACGCTCGCGGCGCGCAGTCGAGGCTCGGGTGATCGAGCGCTTCATCGAGTGCGGCGACCCGTGTTACCGGCTTCGCAAATCCGCTTAAATCTGGCGGTCAAAAGCGCTTGCTTTGATGGCAGCAAGCGCCCAACTGCGGCGCTTGCTGCCATTACCAAGCGTATGGCCCCTCCACCGCATCAAGGGTTCGCTTCGCCAGGCTGCACAAGGCCGCAGCCTGCCCTTGACCCGGCTACGGGGCTGGTTGCGTCGAGCCGGCCAAAGCATTTCCTGTGCCCGAAAAAAACGCGTCGCCATGTTTACGCGGATTTGGATCGCCATTCACACCACCTTCCGCGGCGAGCCCAGTGCGCCGCAATTGAGCCTTGCCATGGCGCAAAGCGGGTCCTTACAAATCGAGCTCATCCAGCCGCACAACGACGCGCCCTCGCAGTTTCTTGACTACATGAAAGCAGGATATGAAGGCCAGCACCACATCGCCTTCTGGACCCGGCAGTTTGACGCCGACATGGAAGGCTACTTGAAGGAGGGACATAAAATCCTCTCCCCCGCCAATACCGCCCCCAATCGCAATGCGTTTTTGACTGCGTTCGGGCACAACGGAACCTTGATCGAGATCTCCGAAATCAGCGGCTCGAAAGGCGCCTATTTCGAGAAAATCGCGCAGATCGCGGCACGCTAGGATGGCGAGCGGCCGACCCGCAGGGTGGCGAAGATGACACCGGAGGCCATCGAAGATTAAATCCTGGTGGCCACCGCGATGTGGAGAATTTACAGACTTTTTTAGAAAATCTCTATTACTGGCCTACGGCAATTTCCAATTTCAATTCAAAAATGGAATAACATCCCGCTGTCACGCAGCCTTGCGCTGCACCGAGCCCGCCTCCACCGCCGCCTTGAAGCCCAAGATCTGCTCGAGCATTCCTTCGTGGGTCTGCTCCGAGACATGCTTGTCCCAGAAACTCACCCGCGGCAGCAGCTCGCGCAACTGGTGCGCCGCTGAAGTGGCGTGCGAAGGATCGTCGCCCCCCCAGACCAGACAGGGCACATCGAGCTGCATGATATCTTCGGCAGGCGGCCCGGAGACATCGGCCGAAGGGAACATGGCGTCGCGGCTGGCTGCCACGATGTCGAGATAACGCGCCACATCCTGATTCACATAGCGCACGGCAAAACCGGCATCGTTGACTATGGGGCGCGCCCAGGGGCCGGCCTCGGGATCGTCCTGAAAATTCTTGCCCTCGGCCAGCGCGCGCTGTACCACCGCCTGCAGGCTGTGCTCGCGCACGAAGGCCGTGTGCCGGTCGAAGAAGCTACGCAGGCGCGTGAACCAGCGATGTCCGCCCACCGGCTGCGGCAGCATCAGGCCGATGCAGGCATCCGGGTAGAGCACGCCGTACTGTGCGGCCACTGCGACGCCCATGCAGGGGCCTATCACCCAGGATTTTTCCACCCCAAGATGCTCCATCAGCAGCTTGCCGTGCCGCGCAAAGGTATCCCAGGTCAGCACTTCCACCCGGCCGCCGGAGAGCCCTGCCTCGCGCCGGTCGTAGGCAACGATGGTGAAGTGTTTCGCCAGCGCGTTGAACACGTCCATTTCCTGCCACTTGCCGCCATCCCAGCTCTCGATTCGCGAATTGAATCCGCGCGGCGCCATCATCAGGAGGTGCGGGCCGCTGCCCTGGGTCATGTAATGCGTCTTGATTCCATCCAGCGTTGCGTAAGCCATGGCAGTTTCCTTTGCGGGAGTTTTGCGGATTGAGCCGCCGCTGAGCGGGCGAATGCTGCAATATCGGGGTTCAAGCATTATTCTGCAACACTCCCTGAAAATTTGCCGCGAAAAATATGAGCAACGTTCTTGTGCTTCTTGCCCTGCCGGAGAGTTTCCGCGAGTACTACAAAATTGAATTAGGCCGTGAGTTTCCGGACGTTAATTTCATTCATGTCGACCACGTGTCGAAAACCGAGCCGCACCTGGCGGAGGCCGATGTCCTGGTGACCTTCGGCCCACACTTGCGGGAGCGCGCAGAGCATGTGTTCCGCAGTGCCGTGAACCTGAAATGGGTGCAGGCCATGGGCACCGGCGTGGACAACATCGCTGAAATTGCCACCCTAAAGAAAGATGTGCTCCTCACCAACATCCACGGCATTCACGGCAAACCCATGTCCGAAGCCGCAATCGCTGCCATGCTGGCCCTGACTCGGGAACTGCCGCGACTGGTCCTTAACAAGGAGCGCCACCGCTGGGAGCGCTTTCCACCCACCCTGCTGGATGGCCGTGTGGCCGGCATTCTCGGCATAGGCGCCATTGCCGAAGTGTTGTCGCCTCGCCTGCAGATGCTGGGCATGAAGGTCATCGGCTTCAGTTCCGCGCCGCGCGAGCTGCCCGGTTTCGATGAAATGCGCGCTAGCGACAATCTGCCCGCCGTGGTTGGGGACCTGGACCATCTGATCATCCTCACCCCGCACAGCGCACGCACCCATCACATGGTCAATGCCGCGGTCTTCGCCGCCCTGAAACCGGGCTGCTTCATTGTCAACCTGGCGCGCGGCGGCGTGGTGGATGAACAAGCCCTCATGCAGGCGCTCAACGCGGACAAGCTCGGAGGCGCCGCACTGGATGTTTTCGAGACCGAACCGCTGCCAGAAGATCACCCGCTGTGGACAACGAAGAACGTGATTCTCTCCCCGCACCTGGGCGGCTTCAGCCACGACTCATCGAAGCACACCCTGCCGGCACTGACGCATAACCTACGCTGCTTTCTGGCCGGGGATCACGAAAAGATGGTCAATCGAGTAGCACGCTGAAACGCCGCTTCAGCGCGCCTGAGGACTGCGGCGGGCAACGCAGCCAAACGCGCCCGCCTCGGCCTGCTTATCGGGTGGTACCCACGCCAATCGATTTCACCAGCGCCGGCCAGACTTCGAACTCATTGCTCATGCGCTGGGCGAATTCCTTCCTGCCCTCGGCCACCGGCACGAAGTTCATGTCCTTGAGCTTGCCGGTGAATTCGGGATTGCGTGCCATTGCCAGCAATTCGCGCTCCAGCGTCTCCTGCACATCCACCGGTGTCTTGGCAGGTGCGAGGATCCCGTACCAGATGGTCAGGTTGATCGGCTGCTGACCGGCTTCGGTCATGGTGGGGATATCAGGCAGTCGCTCCAGGCGCGTGGGCTCCAGCGTGGCAAGCGCGCGCAGCTTGCCGGCACGGATCTGCTCGCGAACCGCTTCGGCCGACTGCACCATGAACTGGATCTGTCCGCCCATCAGCGCGACTATCGCAGGCGCACTGCCCTTGTAGGGAATGTGCGTCATATTGATGCCCGCCTGCTTGGCAAACTGTTCAGTGATCAGATGAAACACATGCCCGGTGCCGGGCGAACCAAAATTGAGCACACCGGGCTGCGCCTTGGCCAGCGCGACAAACTCCGCCATGGTGTTGGCCTTGATACCGGAGTTGATCACGAAAATGCCTGGATTACGGGCCACGATGGCCAGCCCGGCGATTTCCTTGCGCGCGTCATAGGTCGGCTTGGGCTCGAAATTCTCGGCAATGGTGATCGGCGAGGAGGCGGTAAAGAGGAGCGTGTAACCATCGGGGTTGGAGCGCACCATGGCCTGGGTACCCAATTGCTGCGAGGCACCGGCAATGTAATCCACCACCACCGATTGCCCCAGACGCGCGCCCAGTTGCTGCGCGACATTGCGTGCGACGATATCCAGGCCGCCACCGGGGGCGCTGGGAACGATCATGCGTATTGGCTTTGCGGGATATTTCTGTGCCTGTGCCGCCGGTGCCGCGACCAATGCCAAGGCGACAGCCTGTGCTGCGACAGCGAGGAAGCGTCCGGCGCGATTCCGAATAGTTCTCTTCATTACCTTCTCCTCGATAAAATCATGCATTCATGTTATCCCGTTGATCCGTCTCGCGTGGATTTTTTGGCCGCCAATGATAGTCAATATCGCTGCGGCCACGATGGCGCGATCGCGGGACTTGCCAACCCGAATGTGCTGGAGCCGATGCGCAGATCACCCGCGCGCATGAAATATTCGAAGCGGGTCAGGTGCTGGGCAAGCTCATCATGAAGCCCTGAGCGCAGGCAGGACCCGGGCAGGCCCTCACTCGAAGGCAGCGGCCTCGGCTTTCTTGGCAAGCGCCACCTGCTTTTTCTTTTCCTTGAGCGCTTCTTTCTGCGCTTTTTCCGCTTCCAGACGCGCAGCTTCTACCTTGTCCTCAGCGTCCTGGACTTCCTTGTGTATCTGCCTTTCGAATTCCGGCCAGCGCACTTGCGCGGCCTCCAAGGCAGCGGCGGCCTCGGCCGAAAGCTCGGGCCCCAGGTCGCGGATGTAATTGGGGGCAAAACTGTAGGAAGGTGGATTCCAGTTCTTGCGCTTCTCGACAAAAGTGGTCGAATCGCGACAGCGGAGGAACATCAAATTTTCCTTCAAGCCCGGCGCGTTGATCGCAATGCTCCGGTCCAGCACTACCCAGCCGTGCTCCTTGCTATGTCCCCACCATTGCATTTCCATATTGCTTCCTTTTCACTAAGATCTGCCCGCAGCGCCTATTGAGAATTACCTGTATTCGTGACAGATTTTTCCCTCATCCCAACCCTTCTTTCCCACAGGGACTTCCTCCGGTCACCAGTGGGAGAAGGGCTTTTCATCCCTCTCCCGCCGGCGACCAAAGGAAGTCCCGCGGGAGAGAGGGGCCGAGGGTGTGGGGAGTTCGCCTCGTGGCCTCGCTCGCCACGTGGTTTCGTAAAGCATCAATAGTTGGCTGCATGTCAGGCGATGCACTGATTATGCGCTTCACCGCGCCGCAATCTGCGCAATACGGAAAATAAGCCTGGGGCGTTCGTACGGTTCATCGGCCGCCGAAAATCACGAATTTCTGCAATCCGGAATCACGATCAGGCGACGGCCAGGTTCTGTGTGGCAAAGCCGCCAAGGCGAGGATCAGTCGGGTCCGGATACCGCCCGCCCTCCATCCTTGATCGGCGTGGCGAATTTGTACTCGATGTCCCAGGGAAAGTGGATCCACTTGTTCTGTTTGAATTCCTTGACGAACAGGTCCACCACACTGCGCCCGGCGGGCTTGGCATAGAGCGTCGCGAAATAGGCCTTGGGCAGCAGACCCCGCACCACACGGGCAGTGCCGCCGGTATCCACCAGGTCATCGATCAGCAGCCATCCCTCGCCGTCGCCGGGCACGCCTTTGAGAATCTGCACATTGCCCTGCACCTGAGCCGCCGCGCCGGCACTGTTCACGTCATAACTGGTCACGCAGACCGTGTCGATCAGGCGGATGTCGAGTTCGCGCGCAACCAGCGCCGCGGGTATCAGACCGCCGCGGGTGATGGCGACGATGCCCGTCCAGGGACCCTTGCTGAGCAGTTCGTGACACAAAAAGCGCGCATCACGATGCAGTTCCGCCCAAGAGATAACAATATCGTCTTCGTACGGATTGTGTGCCATGGCGGGCCCCCGTTGCAGAAAGGGCGAATTCTACAGTGAGCGGCGGCGACAACCGCGAGAGTCCGCCGTTATCATTGCCCCCGCTCAGCGGTTCGCCTGCCCCCGGAAAGCCCAGCCGGTGAAGCGTTGCTCGATGATCGCTGTCATCGCATAGAGCACGATGCCAAGGAAGGCCAGCACCAGCAGCCCGGCAAACACGATGGGCACCTGGAAGGCCGCCTGGGCATCCAGCATCAGCTTGCCTATGCCCTTGTTGGCACCGACCGTTTCCGACACGACGGTACCGACAAAGGCAAGCGTAATGGCCACTTTCAGCGAGCCGAAAAAGTAGGGTAAAGAACGTGGAATGCCGACCTTCCTCATGATGTCCAGTTTGGAGGCACCCAGGGCACGCAACACGTCCTCGAGTTCAGGCTCTGTGGTGGCAAGCCCCGTCGCGACGTTCACCACAATGGGAAAAAACGAGATCAGGAAGGCTGTCATCACCGCCGGCACCTCACCGATGCCAAACCACAGGATCAGCACCGGCACCACTGCCACCTTGGGTATGGAATTGAATCCCACCAGCACCGGGTAGATGCCCGAATAAATGGCGCGATGCCAGCCCACGGCAATCCCGAGCAGAAAGCCGAACACCGTGGCAATGGCAAATCCCGCCAGGGTGGTCCACAGGGTGACAAAGGAGTTATCTGCGATGGGCGCGCGGTATTGCCAGAGCGCGGAAAACACATCGGATACCGAGGGCAATATGGTGAGCGGAATGGTAAAAATCCGGCAGGCCAGTTCCCAAATAACGAAAAGAGAGATGGTGAACACCGTCGGGGAGATCACCTTGATGGCAAATTCGCGCTGGTCCATCAGTGGGCCCCAGTGCCGCTACGACCAATCATGTGGCGCAAGTCCTGCACGATGGCCTGAAATTCCGCGCTGTAGGTCACCTCCAGATCGCGCGGCCGCGCGAGACCCACTTCACAGCGCTTGACAATGCGCCCGGGCCGGCTGGACATGACATACACCGTGTCCGCCAGAAACACGGCTTCGCGCAGATCATGCGTGACCAGCAACACCGTGACACCGCGCGCCGCCTGCAAATCGCGCAGCAAGCACCACAATTCCTCGCGCGTGAAAGCATCCAGCGCGCCGAAAGGCTCATCGAGCAGCAGCATGTCCGGCTCGTGGATCAGCGCGCGGCAGATGGAGGCGCGCTGCTGCATGCCGCCGGAAAGTTCCCAGGGATGCTTTTCGGTGAAGCCCGCCAGGCCGACGGACTCGAGCAACTTGACGGCTTTTTCACGATATTGCGCGCGCTCCGAGCGCATGCGGCTGCGGTACGGTTCCACGATCTCCAGGGGCAGCAACACGTTTTCCAGGGCATTGCGCCAGGGCAGCAGATTGGAATTCTGAAATGCCATCCCCACCGATTTGAGCGGGCCATTGACCGGCTTGCCTTCAACCGTCAGCGTGCCGGCCAATGGCGGATGCAGCCCGGAGATGAGTTTCATCAACGAACTCTTGCCGCAGCCGGAGGGCCCGACCACCGCGATGAATTCGCCCTTGGCAATGTCGAGATTGACCTCCTCTATCGCCAGAACGGCTGTTGCGCCACGGCCGTAGGCCATGGATACGGTATCAAGGTGAACCATTGGGGGCATGATGCAGTTCTTTTTTGTTCAGGCGAATACGCAGACCCGCCAGGCGAATACGTAGACCCGCCAGGCGGGTCTGCACCCATTCAACACTGGGAAATGCTTACTTGGCGTTGCGCTCGGCGCGCGGCGGCAGAAACTGCGAAGTGAAGATGTCTGCGGCCTTGGGCTTGTTGGTGTACTTGAAGGTCAGCCCGATCTGATCGAAGGAGCGCTCCAGGCGCTTCTGGTCGACCGCACCCAGACCATTCTTTTCCACGTCCGGCGAGACGAAATTGCGTCCCAGCGCCAGTTTCAGCCGCTCAAGCTCAATGTCGCGCTTGGCGATGGGATTACGTTTCATCAGGGAATCAATGGCGCTTTCCGGATTCTTCAGGGTGTCCTGTATACCCTTGATGGTCGCCTTCACGAAGCCAGCGACCGCCTTGGGATTGAAGCGCATGAAATCCGGATTGGCGATGATGGCGTTCCCATAAAGATCGACACCGTAATCGCGCATCAGGAGCACCACGATGTCGTCATGGGGTATGCCGCTCGCCTTCAGATTCATGAACGAAGAAAACCAGAAACCGGTGATCGCGTCCACTTTGCCCTGGACCAGCATCGGCTCGCGCACCGGGAATCCCACGTTCTCCACCCTGACCTTGGAAGTATCAATCTTGTTGGCCTGCGCAAAAATCGGCCACTGCGCCCAGGCGCCGTCCGCCGCCGGCGCGCCCAGGGTCTTGCCTTCCAGATCCTTGGGCGTCTTGATGCCGCTCCTGCGCAGCGCCACGATGGAAAATGCCGGCGTGTCATAGACCATCATCACCGCCTTGACCGGCAGGTTGCGCGGCTCGTCGCGAAATTTTACGAGTGAATTGATATCAGCAAAACCCATTTCGTAGGCACCCGAGGCCACCCGGTTGATGCCTTCGACAGAACTGGAGCCGGTGTCTATGGTGACGTTCAGCCCCTCGGCCTTGTAATACCCTTTGTCGATGGCCACGACATAGGGCGCCGCAGGACCTTCAAAGCGCCAATCCAGCGCAAATCGCACCGCAACTTCGTTCTTTTGTGCCAGCGCGGGCAGTGTGAGCAGCAACATTGCAAGGAAAGTTATTCGCTTCATATCAATCTCCAGGTTGAATAGATGGTAGGTGACAGTAAAACAAATTTTAGTGCGCTCAGGTGCAGGGCAATGCCCCAAGATGGTGCAAAATGTACCGCGTTAGTGCGTTTTCCGATAGCAGGTTTTTCAATCTAAGGCGCTGTCAGCATAGTGCCAATTTAAAACAGCCTCATTTCAGGGGCGCGCCGCCCAGATACCAGTTCCCCAGCAAGGATCGTTCCTCTTCTGACATCCCGGTCAAATTTCCCGGGGGCATGGTGCGTGTCAACACCGTCTGCTGGTGAATGGCCGCGGCCTGCACCCGGATTCGCTCTGGCGTATCCAGCATGACGCCCTTGGGGGCCTGGGTAATCCCCTGGAACACCGGTTTTTCGGCATGGCAGGAAGCGCAGCGCCGGTCCATGACCGCCTGCACCTCCTTGAATTCCGGCGCCTTGGCGGCGTCCTTGTCCTGGCGCGGCATCATCGCCAGCGCCATCACCGCAAGTATCACGATGGCAAGCACCAGCGGCCAGGCCGGCGGCGGCCCCTTGTGGCGCAGCACGAACCAGACACGGATCAAGGCGCCTGCCAGCGAAATGGCAATCAGCACCAGCCAGTTCCAGCTCGAGCCGAAGGTCATTGCATAGTGGCCGGAGAACATGGTGAACAGGGACGGCAGCGTGAAGTAGGTGTTGTGAACGCTGCGCTGCTTGCCCGCTAGCCCGTGTTTCGCTTCGGGCACCCTGCCCTCGGCCTTGGCGCGCACCAGTTCGGCCTGGCCGGGCATGATGATCATGGCCACGTTGGCCACCATGATGGTCCCCAGCATGGCGCCGAAATGCAGGAAGGCGCCGCGCCCGCTGAAAATCTGGCACATCCCCCAGGCCGCAAGCGACAACAATATAAACATGACGCCGGCCAGCAGGTTATCGTTTTTACCAAGAGGCGAGCGACACAGCAGGTCGTAGACTATCCATCCCCCGGCAAGCCAGGCAAGCCCGATCAGTACCGCCTGGGTCGGGCTCAAGGCCATGACCGCGGGATCGATCAGATACAGCTCGGCATTGGTATAGAACACCAGCACCAGGAGGCAAAACCCGGTGATGAAAGTCCAATAGGCCTCCCATTTGAACCAGTGCAGCGTGGGCGGCAGCGCGGGTGGCGCCACGGCGTATTTCTGCGCATGATAAAAGCCGCCACCATGCACCGCCCAGAGTTCGCCGCTGACACCTTCATCGCGGTCCTGCTGGCGGGCCACGGCCTCCAGATGATTGTCCAGCCAGATGAAATAGAACGAGGCGCCAATCCAGGCAATTCCGACGATGGAATGAAACCAGCGCAGCAGCAGGTTGATCCAGTCGAGCCAATAGCCAGTCATGATTTTCCTGGAATTAAATGGGGTCAGTGTAAGTTTAATTGGAACCGCAGAGATTCAATTTTCTGTTCCGCTATTAAACTTACACTGACCCCATTTACTTTACGAGCCGCGGTAGGTGGAATAGCTCCAGGGCGAGCAGAGCAGCGGAACATGGTAGCTGGCCGCCGCGTCGGCAATGCCGATTTCCAGCGGCACGATTTCGAGGAACGCCGGATCGGGAAGTTTTTGCCCTTGCGCCCGAAAATACTCGCCGACATGAAAAGTAATCCGGTAGCGCCCCGCGCGCAGTGCATCGCCTTCCAGCAAGGGCGCATCGGTGCGGCCCTGCGCATTGGTGAGCCACTTACCGAGTAAGCGCCATGCGCCACCCTCGGCCACCGACAATTCCAGCCGCATGCCCGCAGCGGGCAGCCCGCTCGCGGTATCCAGCACATGGGTGCTCAGTTTGCCCATTGTTCCGCCATTGCCACGGTCTTGATTCGCACCTTGGACATCCTCAGTCACCTTTCGCCATTTTTTCCAGGCGCCCGCGCGTGATCTCACCGATCTGCGCCATGGCCCGCTCGATTTCCTCGGCAGCCGTACGCTCGAGGCTCGCCTGCATTTCGTTCATCACGCTCTCCCGCGTGGCATGCAGCACCAGCGCCACGATACAGGGAAAGCCGAATTTTTCCCGGTAACTGCGGTTCAAGGACTGCATGCGCAAAAACTCCTCGCGGGAAAGTGCGCTAAAGCCCAGTCGCGCCTGCTCGCTGGAGGATTCTGCGGTCAAGGTCCCTTGCGCGGCCTCACGCCCGGCGAGTTCCGGATGCGCGCGGATCAAAGCGAGTTTCTCCGCATCGCTGGCTTCACGCACGGCTGCCATCATCGCCCCATGCAACGACTGCCAATCGGCGAACGCTCGCTTCTCCCAGGCACGCGCGGCAACCCAGGGGGAATGCTCAAATAGCGTACCCAAAATGGCGGTGAACTCATTTTGAGTGGCGCTGTTCAGGGAAGCTAATTGCATGGCTGTGATATGGTAACCGAGAACCCGCATCAGACATCCTCATCATGCCCCAGCCACACATCAATGCGCGTCGCATCATGGATCGCTGCGACGCGCTCTCCCGCCATTCCGAAGAAACCGATTGCCTCACCCGGGTGTTTCTGTCCCCGCAGCACCGCGCCGCTGCGGAGGAAGTTCTCGGCTGGATGCGCGCAGCCGGCATGAGCGCGTATCTGGATGCCATCGGCAATGTGATCGGGCGCTACGAGGGCAGCGCCCCGGGCGCGCCCTGCCTGCTCTTGGGCTCCCATCTGGACACGGTGCGGGATGCCGGACGTTACGACGGCATGCTGGGGGTGATCAGCGCCATCGAATGCGTGCAGGCTTTTGCAGATGCCGGTAAACGATTTCCTTTCGCCATCGAAATTGCCGGCTTCGGTGATGAGGAAGGCGTGCGCTTTGGCACCACCCTGCTCGGCAGCCGTGCCCTCGCCGGCAGCTTCGACATGAGCGTGCTCGCGGCTGTGGATCGCGAAGGCACAACGCTGGCACAGGCAATGCGCAGCTTCGGTCTCGATCCGGAGGGCATCGGCAGCGCAGCGCAAAAGCGCGAGTCGGTGCTGGCCTATGTGGAACTGCATATCGAGCAGGGACCGGTGCTCGAAGCATTGAATCTGCCGGTGGGCGTGGTCACCGCCATCAACGGCTTTTCGCGATTGCGCGTTGTCATCACCGGCACGGCCGGGCACGCGGGAACGGTGCCCATGTCGCTGCGCCGCGACGCACTGGCCGCCGCCGCCGAATGCGTACTGGCGATTGAGCGCATCGCCAGCGGCGTTGCGGATCTGGTCGGCACGGTCGGGCGCATCGAGGCACGCCCCGGCGCCATCAATGTGATTCCCGGCGAAGTCAGTTTCACCTTGGACATCCGTGCACCGATTGATGCCGTGCGCAACCAGGCGGTTGATGAAATACGCGAGGCCATAGGCGCTATCGTCGCACGCCGCAAACTTGCCGTGGCCATGGAAACGCTGCAGGACCAAGCGGTTGCCACCTGTGCCGGCTGGCTGCTCGGGCAGTTCGAGAAGGCGATCCAGGCAGAGGGCTACGCGCTGCACCGGCTGCCCTCGGGCGCCGGCCACGATGGCATGGCCATGCAAGCCCTCACCGA
>JBCKLP010000066.1:0-12619 GCA_038903735.1 Burkholderiales bacterium
TAGGCGCGCCGCTGGCTCGGCTGGAGGTGAAGGTGGTGCTGGAGGAAGTCAGTGCGCGCCTGCCCGGATTGCGGCTGGTGCCGGGTCAGAAGCTGGAATACCTGTAGGCGCAAGCGCTCTTCAGTTTATAGCCAAGGACCTCGCACAGTGGCCACAGCGCTGGCAATTCGACGAACACGATATCGACGCGGGCCAGCGCATCGTGGAATTCCTCACGCCTTTTCTGCTTCACCTGCTCGATGAGGGCCTGGCCACCAAGGCGTTGCACCGGCACCGCGACCGCTTGTGGATGCTCGGCGGTGATCTCATACGGCGCCGTTACGAGGAGGACACGCTGAAGAAGATTCCCGTCAGCAAAGCCATCGCCGAACTTATCGAGGAAGAAGGTGGCCCGCTGATCTGGCCACGCATTACCGAAGCACAGCAGAGATTCTTTGAAGCTAGGGTCTGGCGGCCGCTAACGCCTTTGAGGTGCGCATTGCAGCCCCTCCTATTCGGACACGTGCACGGCGGACGCCAGCACCGATTGCTTCACGTTCGCGCAGGTCGCCTCGACCAAAACGGGCGACGACGCGCGCATAAGTTCCCCCCCGGCATTGACGGCGAAGAGTGTAGGGCCCCGTCCACAGTTCAATCGATTAGCGGAATGTTGCCCTTCTTGACAACCTCCCGGTAGGTTTCCACCTCGGATTGATATCTTGATGAAAACGAGTCGACGCTGCCCGGTGTGGCATTCGAGCCCCAGGACGGCAGGTGTTTATTCAACATTTCAGGCATTGCCAGCACGCGGACGCTGTCCGCATTGATCTTCGCGATCACATCTCTAGGCGTCTTGCCTGGCGCGAACAAACCGATCCACGGGCGATAGTCGAAGGCTGGTACGCCCGCCTCTACCATCCCGGGAGCGTCCGGCAGCGACCAGAAGCGATCGGGTCCCGTGACAGCCAGGGCGCGGAGACGGCCGCTCTTGATGTGTGCAAGGCCGGTTTGTGGAGCGAGGATTGCGACTTGGACGTCGTTTGAGAACATCGAGGGGTAAAGCTGTGCGTCGCCCTTGAAGGGCACGTGCACCATGTTGATCCCAGTCAGCGACATGAAAATCTCCATTGCGAGGTGCGGCCCAGACCCCATGCCTGAGGATCCGAAGTTGATCTTTCCGGGCTGGCTCTTAGCCAGTGCAATGAACTCCTGCAGCGTTCTTGGGGGGAAGGCTGAGCTGGCCGCGAAGAGGCTCGGCGCCGCCATGAGCATCGATACCGGCGCCAAGTCGTTCACGGGGTCGTAATTCAGCTTCTTGTACAGCGCGGCGGCCGCTGCCTGGCTCGAGGTCGTCATCAGCAGCACGTATCCGTCGGCGGGCGACTTGGCAACTGCCTCGGCGCCGATCTGCCCACCACCGCCAGGCCTATTGACCACGAGGACGGGCTGGGACCAGCGTTTATCGAAGTACGACGCGAACGTCCTGGTCATGGTGTCCACGGGTCCACCGGGCGCGAACGGCACCACAATGTACACGGGCTTCGCCGGCCAGTTCTGTCCATATGCTGCCCCGGCGACGCATAGAAGCAGCGTCAACAATGTTTTCCGCAATTCGCTGATCATGGGCTTCGGTTCCTCTGCTTGTAGTGTGGCAACGGTCTCAGGGATTCTCGGGCGCGGCCAATGCGATATCAATACCCGTACGCGGAATTGACTCTTCTGTATTTCGCAATAATTCGGCGCTGGAAAGTGTGGCAAGATCGCTGGCACCACAATACAGGAGTGTCCATGACGCTCGGGGCATTGAGTGGCAGGTGCATCATTGTGACCGGCGCTGGGCGAGGAATCGGCCGGTCGATCGCTCTGGGGTTGGCGGCCGCGGGAGCCGATGTCTGCCTTGTCGACCGCTCCAGGGACGACCTTCGCCAGGCCGCTCAAGAAGCACAAGCCGTTTCCCGGGCGAGCAGCATTGCGGCCGTGGAGGCAGATATTACGAGCGAGGCAGATACCGTGCGGGTGGTGGAGCAGGCGCTCGGCAAGTTCGGAAGCATCTACGGGCTGGTGAACAATGCCGGCATCGGACGCGCTTGGCTTCGGAGCGACTTTCTGAGGCGCCCGATCCGCTTCTGGGAGATCGGCGCCGACGACTGGCGACGTTTCATGGATGTCAACGCCAATGGCTTTTTCCTAATGACCCGCGCGGTCATTGATCATTTCCGCAGCCGCGACGAGGGGCGGGTCATTACCGTGACTACCAGCATCGACACGATGATTCGAGAAGGCTCAGTCGGCTACGGCGGGTCCAAGGCCGCCGTCGAGGCGACCATGGCGACCCTCGCTGAAGACCTGAAAGGTACGCGGCTGACCGCAAACATCGTGGTTCCCGGCGGGCCGGTGAACACGCCCGCGATGCCGGACGATGGATCCATTCCGAGATCGGCGTTCATCCAGCCCGAGGCCATGGTGCCCCCGATTCACTGGCTGCTATCCGACGAGGGTGGGGCCGTGACTGGCCGGCGCTTTATCGCCGCGCGCTGGGACGCTTCACTGCCTCCTGCGCAGACTATCGAGCATTGCAGCGACCCTATCGCCTGGCCGCAACTCGGATCGCAAACCCGGTTCCCGACCGGCCTCGCCGCTTGAACCGCCCGTGAAGCGGCGCGGGCTCACTGCGGTTTCACCCACGGCGGCGCACTGAACCATGCGACCGTGAAATCGATGAAGAGGCGCACGCGGCTGGGCAGCCTCCGGTCGGGCGTGAACAGAAGGTACAAGTTCCGCTGGGGCGACTCGTAGCGGTCCAGGAGGCGGGTGAGCGGGGCGACGGCCCCCCCAGGAAAGGTCCAATTCGGCAGCAGGGCGATCCCGATGCCACGCACAACCGCATCGCGCAGGATAAGTACGCTGTTGGAGAATATCGAGCCGCTGACGTTCACTTCGTGCACGCCATCCGCGCCTTGGAAGCGCCAGAGCCTGTCCGGCGCCATGTGCGAGTGGGCGAGGCAATTGTGCTGGGCGAGATCCTCCGGGCTCCTCGGCACACCGCGCGTTCTGAGATAACGCGGCGACGCGTAGGCGTGCCAACTGACTTCCGCAAGCTGCTTCGCAACGATCCTCTCGGAGCTTAACGAGCCCAGGTGCAGGGTGAGATCTGGGCCGCGCTCCGCCGCGACGATCGAGTACGCCGGGTATTCGTCGATCACCAGCGTTATCTGGACGTCTGGATACCTTTCGCCGAAGTCGGAGATCAGTTGCCCGAGGTAGAGAACGGAAAAAGAATGGGAGGCGTGCACCGTGACTGTCCCGCTGGGGGTGCGTTGCATGTCGCGAGCGAGGTCATCTGCAGCCTCGATCTCCTTAAGTGCCCGGATCGACGCTTCGTAGTATTGCTGCCCGATCTCGGTGATATCCACGCGCCGGGTGCTGCGCGCCAGGAGGCGCACGCCCAGGACACCTTCGAGCTCGGCGATCTGCCGGCTCACGATGGAGGGTGACACGTTCAACTGCTCCGCGGCAACGGCGAAGCTCCGGTTCTGCACTACCAGCACAAAAGTGCCTATCGCACGCAGCTTGTCCATATCAGCCCTATTCTTCGAACTTCGTCAATAGTGAATTGCGCCTAACGATCTTGATGCACGAGAGTCGAGTTGTTAGCATTGCCTGCCGAGTCTTGCATATTCTAACTTTTTGCGCCGCTTTAACCTGGAAGGCGAATCGTGATAACAGCCGAAGAAAACCAGTTGCTCTCCAGAGTTGGACCTGGATCCGCTATGGGCGAAGTATTCCGCCGTTTCTGGATGCCGGCAATTCTGTCGTCCGAGGTGGAGCCAGACGGCCCGCCCCGGCGCCTGCGGATGCTGGGTGAAGATCTCGTGGCCTTCCGCAATACCCGGGGGGCTGTCGGAATTCTTGCTGAATATTGCCGGCATCGCTTCGCTTCGCTTTTCTTCGGGCGCAACGAAGAATCCGGCCTGCGCTGCGCGTATCACGGGTGGAAGTACGACGTATCGGGAAATTGTGTCGACATCCCATCCGTCCCCGTGTATTCGCTGCAGCAGGACAGGCGCATTTCCATTGCGGCCTATCCGACCTACGAGAGCGGCGGAGTCGTCTGGGTCTATATGGGGCCGGTGGAGCTCCAACCTCCGACGCCGCTGTACGAGTGGACGCTGCTCCCGCAATCGCATAGTAGGGCGATGCGCCGGCTGATCGAATGCAACTGGCTGCAATGCGTCGAAGGAGCCCTTGACGTCGTGCACACGGCCCTGCTTCATCGCGGAACGTTTTCCAGCGACCCTCTCTTGGGTTCTACGCGCGGGGCGGGCCTGTTGGACCTGGTGCCGGTTGTCGACGCCTTCGAGGCCGATGACGGCCTCGTCGTCTCCTCGCGCCGCGACGCTGGGGACGGCAGCTTCTACTGGCGCTTCAGCCGGTTTATTGTGCCCTGCTTCACCATCGGGCCGCCTTCTGGAGAAGAGGCCTTCATCAATTTCAGCGCCTTCGTTCCACGCGACGACGAGACCTGCATCCGCTGGACGATTGCGTGCCACGCTTTGCGCCCGCTGAACGACTCGGAGCGCGCGGCGCTGATCGCGGGAGGGGCAAACCACGTAGCAATTGAACCCATTTCGCTGCGAGCATTGGCGAATAGGGACAACGAATACCGGATTGATCGCGACGCGCAGAGAAAGGGCGAAACCTACAGCGGCGTCCACGGGATCGCACTGCAGGACCAGGCCATGCAGGAGCACCAGGGACCCGGGCCGATCGTGGATAGATCCGGGGAGTACCTCGTGCTTGGGGACAAGAGCCTGATCGCGACGCGCGACATGCTGCTCGATGTCGTGAAGACCGTGGCTGCGGGACGCTTGCCTCCAGGTCGGGAGGCAGAGGCGCAGAAGGTTAGGGCCGGCGCGACGATAGCCGGCCCGGAGATGCCTGCGTCGGCCGTGCTGGCTGGCGGCTTTCTTCGGACCGAGCTGGGCAAGCCTGTCATGGCCGCATGATGAAGTCGACTCGCAGCCGCATGCTCACTCAGCTCACAGGTTCAGCCTGATGTCCTATGCCGCGGACGTGGTCGCGGATGTCGTGGTCGTGGGTGCTGGCATCGCGGGACTTGCCGCGGCGCACAGGGCGGCGTCCGCAGGAAAGCGCGTGCTGGTACTGGAAAAGGAGCGCGACGAGAGCTACCTCTGCAATACGCGCATTGCGACCGGGGTGTTGAACCTGGCCCACACGGATCCGTACCTGCCGGCGCAGGCCTTGCGCAAGGCCATCGACGACGATACCGAGAGTTATGCGGATCCGGCGCTCGCCGATGCCATCGCAGCGACGGCCGGCAGTGCCATGGAGTGGATCCGCGGCTGCGGTGGCAAGCTCCTTAAGGTGCCGGTGCAGGGATCACCCATGTGGATGCTCGCGCCACCTCGCCTGCCGTCAACCGGACATCATTGGAAGGGATATGGGCCGGACCTGCTGCTCCGTGGGGCAGTCTCGGCGCTCGAAGGTAAGGGAGGGCGGCTCGAAAGAGGCATGAGAGCCCGGGGGCTCCTTATGGAGGATGGTGCCTGTCGCGGCGTCGAGGCGGAGCGCGAAGGCATTGTCGTGCGCTACGCTGCTCGCCATGTCGTCCTGGCGGACGGTGGATTTCAGGGTAATCCGCAACTGGTCAGGCGCTTTATCTGCGCCCGCCCGGAAGCGCTGGTCCAGCGTTCGGCGGGCACTGGCACAGGCGACGCGCTGGTAATGGCCGAATCGGCGGGTGCTCGCATAACAGATGCCACCGAGTTTTACGGGCACCTGCTGGCACAGGATGCGCTGGTCAATGCAAATCTATGGCCATACCCTACCCTGGACACACTCGCGGGCGCGGCCATCTTGGTCGACGGGCAGGGGCAGCGGTTCGTAGACGAAGGTATCGGCGGGATCACGTTGTCGAATTTCATCGCCAAGATGGAGGATCCGCTCGCGGCAACGTTGGTGTGCGATCACGCCATTTGGGAGAGCAGCGGGCGCATTGAAAGAGTGGCTCCGAATCCGCATCTCATAAGGGCAGGCGGCACCGTTGTGACCGGGCCGAGCTTGCGCGAGCTCGCCGTTGCGCTTGGCATCGCCGCTGAAAACCTCGAGAAGACGGTGAGCGCCTACAACGCCGCGGTTGGGCAACATCGTATCGACAGCCTCTCGCCAGTGCGCACCGAAGGCAGAGAATTCGGGGTTTCGCGTGCGTCTCCGAAGCGAGTCAGCCTGCGGCCCGTCGTAGAGCCGCCGTTCTACGCCATCCGCGTTTGCGCGGGAATCTCCTTCACCATGGGCGGCATCGCGATCGACGACCGCGCGCGCGTGCTGGACAAGGGCGGCCGACCCATCGAAGGCTTGCTGGCCGCCGGGTCGTGCACCGGAGGCGTCGAGGGAGGGCCCGTAGCCGGCTACATCGGCGGCCTGCTCAAAGCCTGCTGCTTCGGATTGATCGCCGGCGCGAGCGCGTCCGGCCGCCACTGAAAACCTGCTCGGAGACCGTGATGGCTAAAAAACAGTTTCAACCACCAGAACTGTGGGACCGTCTGTTCGCCCCCAGCTCGTGCCTGGCAATGATCTCGACTATCGACAACAAGAGGCGAATGAATATCGGCTCGTACGGCACTTGCACACGCGTGTGCCACGACCCGGTACATATCGCATTCACCACGGGCATGGGCAAGGACACAACGAACAACGTCGTCGAGACCGGCGAGTTCGTCGTGAACCTGCCGAGCTTCACCGAGGATCTGATCGGAAAGGTCCAGGTCGCCGGAATCGTCTTCGATCCGGGCGTCAGCGAGTTCGACCAGGCGGGTCTGACGCCGTCGCCTTCCCGAATAGTCCGCGTGCCGGCGATCCTCGAGTGCTCGCGCAATTTCGAATGCCGCGTCGAGTGGACGCACAAGTGGGCGGGGCGCCTCATGGTTGTAGGCCGGGTCGTGGCTGCTTCCGTCGATGAGGGGTGCGTCGACGAGAACGGCATGGTGATCTGGGACAAGGTGAAGCCCGCGCACTACTGCGGCGCTTCGTACGACAACATGTTTGTTCCTGCTTACGCCGCACGCGCTTTCGAGAATCCCTACAAGGGTCCTATTCCGGTATTCACGGGGGTGGACCGGTCCGCCGCCGAAAAAAGAGCCCGGACATCGCGCAGCGGGCCGGGCGACTGAGCGGCCCGGCGGGAGGACACATGGCACAGGGAACGCGGATTTGGTGGCCTAGGCGCGGAGTAGCGACAATTGAGCCGTTCGAGATCCCGGTGCTCAAGCCGAACGAAGTCCTGCTCAGGGCGAATTGCTCACTCTTCAATGCCGGCAGCGAAACCGCGTTTCTGTACGGCCTGCCTAACACGCCGGGCGCGGTGGAGAACGAGGGCTCGGAGCAGACCGATGATGTGGTAGAAGGCTGGGGCCGGCTCGGATGGAAGAGCGGCAAGAGCTTCTTCCCCAGGGCGCCCGAAGCCGGATCGATCGCCGGAACGATAGAGGCAGTCGGGCCTGATGTGAAATCGTTCCGGCCGGGTGACCGGGCGCAGGTCAGCACGTACCCGCACGCGAGTCACGCGGTAGTGACTGAAGCGCAGTTACGTAGGACTCCCGCGGCGGTCACCGACGATGAGGTACTTTTTGCCGCACCCGCGCACACGGCACTGCTCGCCGCGCAAAAGGCGGTGATCCAGCTCGGCGAGGCGGTCGTGGTGCTCGGGCAGGGGCAGATCGGGATCTGCGCTGTGCGGTTCGCAAGGTTGAATGGCGCGAGACCCGTGATCGCCATCGACTACGTCGAAAACCGGTTAGCCATTGCAAAGCAGTGCGGCGCTGACCACGTGTTGAATGGAGCCGACGAGGCTCTTGAGCGGAAAGTGCTGAGCCTGACCGGAGGCTCGGGCGCTCAGGTGGTGATCGATGCCACGGGCAACCCGGCTGCGCTTCCTATCGCCTTCAGACTAGCAGGTCGATTTGGCCGCGTAGTGATCATAGGATCGCCGCGCGGCGTGACCAAGGAGGTGAACTTCTATACCGACGTCATGTGGAAGAATCTCTTTGTCTTGGGAGCGCACGTGTCGGCCGCCGCGCCCGACACGGAGTATTACCTCGTGCCCTGGCAGTTCGGGCTCGAGACCGCGAAGCGTCAGCGCGACCTGATCTTTAGGCTGATCGAAAGCGGCGACCTCGACTTCGCGCCGCTGGTCGCTGGGACGATCAGCATGGACAGCGGCGAGGTGCAACGCGCCTACCAGATCGCGCTCGAGGAGCACGACAGGGCGCTCAACGTGATCCTGCGCTGGGGCTAGGCTGCTTGTGCACGGCTCATTATCGGAGAGGAGACGGACATGTGTAATTTCAGGTCGTTGATCGCATTCGTCGGCTGTATCGGCATGTCCTGCGCGGCGCTCGCACAGGGCTTCCCCGCGAAGCCCGTCCGCATCGTGGTTCCATTTCCTCCGGGCGGTGCAGATGTGACCTTCCGCCTGATCCAGAAGCGGCTCTCTGAGGAGTTGGGCCAACCGGTAATCGTTGAGAACCGGCCGGGCGCCAACGGATTCATCGGGGCGGGATACGTGGCCCGTTCTACACCTGACGGATACACCCTGTTGGGCTCGACCTCGAGCAACCTTGTCGTGGGCCCTCTCATTTCCAAGTCGGCGCCCTTCGACACCCTGAAGGACTTCACGCCAATAACACTCCTGTTCGCAACGCCCAACGTGCTGCTCGTACGCCCTTCGCTGCCAGTCAAATCCCTCAAAGAACTTGTCGACCATGCCAAGCTAAATCCTGGCAAGCTGTCGTATGGCAGCTCCGGTGTTGGCTCGGGCCAGCACCTGGACGGCGAAACGTTCAAGCGCACTGCGGGCTTGAACATCGTTCATATTCCCTACAAAGGGTTTGGTCCCCTTATCCAGTCATTGATGGCGGACGAACTGGACATCGGCTTCATGACCGCCCAGAGTGCCGCGCCGCTCCTCGCTTCGGGTAAAGCCCGGCTGCTGTCGGTGTACGCGGGAAAGGCGCCCGCAGGCTTTCCGCGGGCACCCGAGGTGAGCGAGGTCGTCAAGGAATTCTATTCACGGCTGGCTTTCATCGGGCTTTTCGGGCCTGCCCGATTATCTCGCTCCGTCCTGATGCGCCTTAATCTGGCGGCCATCAACGCCGTGCGGAGCCCTGAAGTGAAGAGCAAGCTCGAGGAATCTGGAACCGTCTACGCCAATAGCCCCGAGGAATTCGCCGCGCTCATCAGGAGCAGCATCGAAAGCACCGCGCATGCCGTCGCCGCGGCAAGAGCCGGCGGCGTTTCATTCGAGGACTAGCCGCTCCGCTAACCAATTAGGCAATCGCAGAAAGTGAGGATGATGTGGACGACGAGCAATATTACGAATCTAAACGCCTCATCGAGGGGCAACGCCTCACCGTCAGCTTTGCCCAAGCGGCACGCTTCGACCCTCAGGGCCTCCGCGGGTTTTTCGAGTATCGCGACCTCGGCCTTAAGGCCTCTACAGGCGGCCGGTATCACGCCCAAGTCATACGGGCCAGGAAGGGCATGTCGGAGTCGACTGGCCTGCACAGTCACCTACTTGACTTCCAGCTCATCTACGTGCTGAAGGGGTCTGTGACGGTGCGCTGTGAGGGAGAGAATGCGTTCAGGCTCGGGGCAGGTGATTCGATACTCCAGCCCCCAGGAGGAAAGCACGAGGTGCTGCAATGGTCGGAGGATCTCGAGTTCATCGAGATTACGTCCCCGGCTTCCTATGAAACAGTCCAGCACGAGCACGATGCTCCGGCGGATCCCGCAGGGCGCTGAATACAACCGTCCGCCAGGCGCGCCGCTGTGGGCGCAAATCGGCTCCAGGCTACGCCCTGCGCCGCTTTCCGCCCACAGCAGAAAAAGCGGACAATTCATGCGCTACGAAACCGGACAATTCTAAAAACTCGCGACAAAGCTGGAATACCTGCCCAACACCTCGTTTCGCGGGCCGCGCGCCCTGCGCGTGGCATGGGATTCCTGATTGCCGGATTGGGTAACCTGGCAGGTCGTTGAAGCAGGTCAGACATGGCTTTTGACATTGGAAAGTTTAACTTTTTATGATTTATGAAATATTTCCGGCGCCAGTGGGAGTCCCCTGCCAGCCTCGCATTCGGGCTGCCGCAAACCGCCCCTGGGTGACCGAAGTGCCAGACGCATGAGCTACGCAGTCGCCATCGACATCGGCGGCACCTTTACCGACCTCGTTGCATTTGACGAGGCCGGTGACAGGGTGCGCTATACCAAGAGCCCGACCACCTACGGCAATTTCGTCGAAGGCATACTGGAATGCCTGGAGAAGGCGCAGATCGCACCGGCGGACGTGACTCTGGTCAATCACGGCACCACCCTGGTTATCAATGCGCTGGTGCAGCGCCTGGGCGGCAGGACGGCGCTGGTCACCACGCGCGGCTTTCGCGACGTGCTGGAAATTGCCCGTGGCAACCGTCCCGACCCGCTGGACCTGTATTACCGGCGCGACGAACCGCTGATTCCGCGCGAGCTGCGCTTCGAAGTGGGCGAGCGCATGGACAGCGCCGGCCGGGTGGTGGAGCCCCTGGATGTTGCCGGTCTTGAGCAACTGGCCGAAGCGCTGCGACTGGAAAAAATTGAATCCGTCGCAGTATTTTTCCTCAACTCCTATGCCAATCCCGTGCACGAGGAAGCGGCGTCCGAGGTGCTCAAGCGCCTGCTGCCGGGTGTGTTCGTCACTATCAGCACCGAACTCTCGCGCGAGTGGTACGAGTACGAGCGCACTTCCACGGTGGTGGCCAACGCCTATGTCGGTCCCCAGGTGAATTCCTACATCGGCCGGCTGCAGTCGGATCTCAAAGGCAGGGGCTTTGGCGGGACGCTTCACATGATGGGCTCCAATGGTGGCGTGCTCTCGGTCGAGCGAACCTGCCGGCAGCCGATTGCACTGATCGAATCCGGCCCGATCGGCGGCTGCATCGGCACCGGCGTGTTCGCCGACGCGCTTGGATTCCGCAACGTGATTTCATTCGACATGGGCGGCACCACTGCCAAGTGCACACTGGTCGAGGAGGGGCGCTTCTCGGTGGACTCTGTGTACTACGCGTCCGGCTATGTGCAGGGCTTTCCGATCAAATCGCCGGTCATCGACATCGTCGAAGTGGGTTCGGGCGGCGGCTCGATCGGCTGGGTGGATGCGCAGAACCGCCTGCATGTGGGGCCGAAGAGCGCCGGCTCCACACCCGGCCCGGCCTGCTACGGGCGGGGCGGAAGCGAGCCGACGGTCACCGATGCGAACCTGCTGCTGGGACGGCTCAATCCAGAGAATTTTCTCGGCGGCGAATTGAAACTGGATGCCGGCGCGGCGCACAGCGCGCTCGCGCGGCTGGCCGCACCCCTGGGTTACGCAGGGGAGGAGGGCGTCGTCGAACTGGCAGCGGGCATTCTTTCCATTGCTACAGTGGTGATGGCGGGCGCAGTGCGGCGCATCTCGGTGGAGCACGGGCGCGATCCGCGCGATTTTGTGCTGTTCTCCTATGGCGGTGGCGGGCCGCTGCACGCTTCGGCGCTGGCGCGTGAGCTGGCCATTCCCATGGTGGTGATTCCGCCCGAGCCGGGCAATTTTTCCGCCATCGGCATGCTGCTCGCCGATGCGAGGCTGGACGATGCGAAAACGTTCACCGGCCGCCTGGAAGAGGGGACGGTGCAGAAGATGGACATCGCGTTTGCGGCAATGGAACAGGCGGCCGCAGATTCGCTCAAGGCAGAGTTCAAATGCGAAGGCGTGCACTACCAGCGCTTTGCCGAGATGCGCTATGTCGGCCAGCGCCACAATATCCGCGTGCCGGTGTCCGGACTCGGGTGTGCGGGCAGTGTGCGCAAGGCGTTCGAGCAGGATTACCAGCGCCGCTACGGCCATGCTGACGCAAAAGCGCCCGCGGAATTGCAGGCGCTGCATCTGTCCGCATTCGCGAGCCTCAAGCGGCCGGACGCGGAACGCCTGTCGCGACCGCAGGCCGATAAGCCTGAGCGTACGCGCAAGGTCTGCTTCGAGCCGGCCCGGGGCAGCCTCGATTCCTGTGTGTATGACCGCTATTCCCTTGCGCCTGGATTCAAGGCCGAAGGACCCGCAGTGATCGAGGAATACGGCTCGACCACCCTCATCTGGCCGGGCGACCGGTTTGAAATCGGACCCATGCACGAGATTCGCGTGCATTGCGGCGCCGGGTGAAGGGGGAAAGCATGGATGCAAAAGCGCATACGGCGGTGGATCCGGTCACGCTGGAAGTGATGCGCCACGCCTTCGTGTCGATCACCGACCAGATCGACGCCAACATTACCCGCACTGCCTTCAGCCCCTACATCTACGAGTACAAGGATTACGCCGTGGGCATCACCACGGCCGAGGGAGAACTGATCTCGACCTCCACCGGCGGCATGCCGGTGTTCGTCGCCGACGCGGTGGGCATGGCGGTGCGCGACGGCCTTGCGATCTACGGCCGGGAACGCTTGCACCCCGGAGACGTGATCGTCTGCAACCATGCCGCCATCCAGGGCCAGCACCTGAACAACACAGTGATGTACACGCCGATATTCATCGGACCCGGGAAGGAGTCGCTGATCGGTT
>JBCKLP010000067.1:0-12601 GCA_038903735.1 Burkholderiales bacterium
GCTCAACCCGGCGGGATTTGCACTGCAAAGGAATAATCATCATGGCGGAAATCGTTCTTGGCATCGGTACCTCGCATACGCCCCTGTTGGCATTTGGTGCTGAGCACTGGGAGCGCTATTCGCGGCGCGATCTGAGCAACTCACGGCTGAACTTGTCAGACGGGCGCTGGATCAGCTATGAAAACCTGCTGGCGGAAACCGGCGGCAAGTATGCCGGTGTCGCCACTTACGAGGAGTTCAAGCGCAAATCGGCACTTTGCCAGGCGGCGCTGGACCGGCTGGCGGATGACCTGGCGGCTGCCGCGCCGGACGTGGTGGTGATCGTCACCGACGATCAGGGCGAGTTGTTTCAGCAGACCAACCTGCCGGCCATATCCATTTTCTACGGCAGTGAAGTGGTCACCATGCCGCGCGCCAATGTGCACCACATGGTCAATGCGGTAAAGGAACCTTTTTTCGAAATCATGGCGGCCGCCTATGCCATGGACAAGCCGCGCAGATTTCCGGGCCAGGCCGATTTCGCCCGTGAGCTGATCGAACGCCTGATCGACAAGAACATCGATGTCGGCGCGGCGGCGGCGGTCGAGGATCCGGAGAAGGCGGGACTGGGGCATGGTGTGGGATTTGTGGTCAAGCGCCTGTTCAAGGAAAAGCCGATTCCGGTGATCCCGGTGCTGCTCAATACCTACTATCCACCCAATGTGCCGACCGCCGCGCGCTGCTATGCGATCGGCCAGGCGCTGCGCGAGGCGATCGAGGAAAGCCCCTCGAAGCTGCGGGTTGCCGTAATAGCCTCCGGGGGCCTGAGCCATTTCGTGGTGGACGAGGAACTCGACATGAAGGTGCTGGATGCCATGGGCGAGGGTGATGGCGCGGTGCTGAAGGCGCTGCCCAAGGGCGCGCTCAACAGCGGCTCGTCCGAAATCCGCAACTGGATCATGGTGGCAGGCGTCATCGAGAAAAAGAAAAAGCGCTGGCTTGAATATCAGGCTTTGTACCGCCAGGCGGCGGGCACCGGCATCGGGGTGGCATTCGGCGTCTGGGCCTAGCAGTGCCTTCAGGGAACAGCTTTCACACCATCATCGTCGGCGCTGGCTCTGCCGGTTGCGTGCTGGCGGGGCGCCTTGGCGAGGACACTTCGCGAAAAATCCTGGTGCTCGAAGCAGGCAGCAATGATGCCCATTACCTGCTGAGTGTTCCGCTGGGCGTGGCCAAGGTCTGGAACAGCGCGCGATTCAACTGGTCCTATAACACCGAGCCCGAAGCCCAGGCCGACAATCGCCGCATCTATATTCCCCGTGGCAAGGTGGTGGGGGGAAGCTCCTCGATCAACATGATGGCCTATGTGCGCGGTCACCGCGAAGACTACGCGCGCTGGCAGCGCAATGGTCTGGCGGGCTGGTCTTATGCCGAGGTGCTGCCCTATTTCCGCCGTGCGGAAACCTTCGAGGATGGCGCCAACGCCTATCGCGGTGGGGCGGGGCCCTTGCACGTGCATCGTGGCAAGGCGCCCGATCCGATTTACGACGCCTTCCTCGCTGCCGCGCCGGATCTGGGCTATGCAGCGAATGAGGATTACAACGGCGCCGAGCAGGAAGGCTTCACGCGGGCGCAGTTCACGGTGAAGAAGGGCCGCCGCTGCAGCGCCGCCGTGGCCTATCTGCGTCCGGCGCTGGCGCGCGGCAATGTGGAGCTGCGCACCCGTGTGCAGGTGACCCGGGTGCTGATGGAGGGCACACGCGCGGTGGGTGTCGAATACCTGCGGGCGGGCAGGCGCGTTGAAGTGCGCGCCGAGGCTGAGGTCATCCTCGCGGCAGGCGCCATCAACACCCCGCAACTGCTGATGCTCTCCGGGATCGGCCCGGCGCAGCATCTGCAACAGCACGGCATCGAAGCACGGGTGGACCTTGCTGCCGTGGGCCAGAATCACCAGGATCATCCGGCCGGGCGCATCAACTTCAATCTGGCGGTACCCTCGAAAGTGCGCCGCGAATTGCGGCTGGATCGCCTCGCCATGAGCATGCTGCAGGCGTATTGCTTTGGCACCGGGTTTGCGTCAGAGCCGCCCAGCGGCATGACGGCATTCGTCAAAAGCGATGCCGCGCAGCCAATTCCGGATCTGCAGCTATTCTGCGTCAATGCCTCGCTGCGCTCCAACGAATGGTTTCCCGGCTGGCGTGCACCGGCGCCCGACGGACTGGCGTTTCGTACCTGTCACCTGCGGCCGGAAAGCCGGGGTTCGATCGAACTCGCCTCCGCCGATCCGCTGGCTGCTCCGCTGATCCGCAATAATTTCCTTTCCACGCCGGGGGACCGCAAGGCGCAGCGGGAAAGCATCAAGATCGCGCGCGCCATCATGGCAACCAGCGCGTTCAAGGGTCTCGTCGGCGAGGAGATATCGCCTGGCGCGGCGCTCAGGAGCGATACGGACATCGATGCCTACGTCCGCCAGAGCATCGACACCATTTATCACCCCCTGGGCGCCTGCCGCATGGGTTCGGATGCTGACTCTGTGGTTGATCTGGAATTCCGCGTGCGCGGCACCGAAGGCCTGCGCGTGGTTGATGCCTCGGTGATGCCCGACATGGTGGGCGGCAACATCAATGCACCGGTGATGATGATCGCGGAGAAGGCCTCGGACATCATCCGCGGCCTGCCGCCGTTGCCGGCGGCCGACATTCCCGCCTGAGCGCCGCCGGAAGGTATTAGCGCTGCAGCAGGCGGCGTGACAGGTAGGAGGCCAGATCGACCAGCGCCACCAGCAGGATCATGGCGATCAGGATGGAGCTGGTCTCGCGCATGTGGAACAGCCCCATGTGAAAGGCGAGCATCTGGCCCAGGCCCCCGCCGCCCACCACGCCCAGAATCGCTGCGGCGCGGATGTTGTTCTCCCAACGGTACAGCGTGTAGGACATGAGGTGCGGCAGTATCTGCGGCAGGGTTGAATAGAGAAAGACACGGCCGGATGGCGTGCCCTGCACACGCAGCGCGAAGGCGGGGCCGGGCGGGGCGTTTTCGATGGCTTCCGCATACAGTCGCCCCAGCACGCCTGTGGTGTGCAGTGCGAGTGCCAGGGTGCCCGCAAAAGGCCCCAGCCCGGCAGCGATGATGAGCAGCGCCGCCCATACCAGTTCCGGGATAGAGCGCAGGCTGTTCAGGATGAGGCGGGTCGGTGCGCGCCAGTACGCCGGGTCATCCGCGTGGGTGCGACTCGCCGGCAGGGCAAGCGCGAGGCCGGCGATGGCGGCAATCAGCGTTCCCAGGGCCGACATTGCGATCGTCTCCAGGCTGGCAATGGTCAGCTTCCACAGGAAGGCTGGGTCTCCCGAGGGTCTGAGCAGCTCGCCCAGGAACCTTCCCATTCTGCGCATGGCGTCGGCTGAGAAAAACTTCGTCCACTGCAGATCCAGCGTCCAGAAACTGGCGATGGTCAGTATCGCGAGGCCGGCGAGGAACCAGCAGGTCGGACAGCTTGCGGCAGATATTTTTGGACGGGCGCGCGGCGTGGCGCCATTGGTGCGAAGAGCTGAGGGCCCGTTCATGCCATCACCCGCCTGAGCCAGGCGCTTGCATAATCGGCCAGACCCACCAGCAGCATGAACACGATAAGCATGGTGGCGACTTCCGAGCCATTGAACAGTTTCATGGAGTTATCCATCTGCTGGCCCAACCCCCCTGCGCCGACAAAACCCAGCACGGCCGACGAGCGGATGGCGCATTCCCATCGATAAACGGTGTAGCTGGTGAGTTCGGTCGAACTTTGCGGCAGCAGGCCGAAAAAGAATGCCTGCAGGCGGCCGGCGCCGTTCCTGAGCAGCGAGCGGGTTACATGCTGCTCGTCGCTCTCCAGAATTTCACCATAGACCTTGCCGAGCATGCCGCCATAGGTGAGCGCGATGGCAAGAACGCCCGCCGTGGGCCCCAGGCCGACCACGCGCACGAAGACCAGCGCCCAGATCAGCTCGGGCACGCTGCGCAGCACGATCAGCAGCCAGCGCGTCGCCTGGCGCAGCGCGAAAGGCAGGGCGTGCATGCGTCCGGGCAGTGCCGAGAGCGAAAGCACGGAGGTCGAAATCAGCGTGAGCGGGATGGCGATGACCAGGGCCAGCGCCATGCCGGCGGTGGCAATGGCGACGGTGCGCCAGCATTCGCGCGCCACCATCAGCAGGAATTCGCCCTCGATCTTGGGCGGGAAAAAATCACCCACGAATTGCCGGGTGGACTTCAGGCTTTCGGTTGAAAACAGAAACCAGGGTTTGAACTCGGTCATCACCAGTGCCGGCGCCAGCAGCACCAGCGCCGCGAGCATCCAGAACACGCGGCCGATCCAGGCGGGGTCGCGCAATTGGGGTGCAGACACGACGGGGGGTGCAGACACGACGGTGGAAGCGGAGGGATTCAAGGCCTAATGCGCCGTTCTAGCGGCAGAAGGTGACCACAGGCGCCTGGTCGCCGGTGGCGGAATCCTCAACGGCCGGCACTTCGAGCAGTTCGTGCTCATGCTGGTCGTACAGGGCTGCGAGCCGTTCCCGGGTGACATCCGCCGCGGGCAGGTCGAACTGCAGTTCCCCGTCGCGCATACCGACGATGCGCGGGAAGCGCGTGGCGACATCAACCTGGTGCAGTGTGACGATCATGGTGACGCCGCGTTCCCTGGCTGAGCGGGTGAGGGTTTCCACCGCCAGCGTGGCGCGGGTGGGATCCAGCGAGGAGAGCGGTTCATCGACCAGCCACAGCGAGGCCGTGGATACCAGCGCACGGGCGAGGCCGACCCGCTGGCGCTCGCCGCCAGAGAGGCGGTCCACGCGATCCCATAATTTGTCGGCCAGATCAAATTGCGTCAGCGCCTCATGGGCCGCACTGATCTGTGTGGGGTAGGCAAGCGAGCGCAGGCTCTCCATGAGCGATTGCTGTGGCAGGCGTGCGGCGAGCACCGAGGTGATGACCCGCTGCCGCGGGGGCAGCGGTGGCGTTTGCGGTGCCAGGAACAGGCGGCTGCGCAGCTTCTGCAATTGCCTCACCGGTAGTGACCAGGGGTCGATGCCATCGAGAAAGAGTCCTCCGGCAGCGGGTTTCAGCGCGCAGGCAAGCGCATGCAGTAGCGTGGTCTTGCCCGCGCCGGAGGGGCCGATGATGGCCACTTGCTCGCCTGGAGAAACAGCGAGCGTGAGCGGCTTCAGCGCAGGGGCGCTGTCATTGGCCGCAGATGGGTGACGCGCTGCAAGCCCTTGAATCGCGATGCGCACCTGGTAATGCCCTTGAGCCTTACTTGATGAGACCGGCGCTGCGGCCGGCGGCTTCCAGGTCGCGGTAGTTTTCCATCCGCGTCGGTATGTACTTGGTTGCGCGATTCAGATTCAGGACTTCCTTGCCTTCGGGCGTGGACATCGACAGTTCCAGAAAGGCCTGGGTGATGCGTTCCCGCAATGCGGCCGGCATGTCCCTATGTACTGCCCAGTTGTAATTGAAGTAAGGCGGCGTGGTGAAAAACACATTGACCTTGGTGGTGTCCACTTTCTTGTCCTCGACGAAACGGCGCCATACGGTGATATCCAGCGCCGCGGCATCGACGCGCCCGCCGACCACCGAGGCGATGGTGGCATCGTGCGCGCCGGAGTAGGCGATGCGCTTGAAATCCTTCTCCGGGTCGATTTTCGCCTGCAGCAGGAAGCTGCGCGGCATCAGGTGTCCCGAGGTGCTGGAGGCTGAACCGAAACTCACCTGCTTGCCCTTCAGGTCGGTGAGCGCCTTGATGCCTGATCCGGTCTGGGTGATGAACACGGAGCGGAACTGGCTGTCTTCCTCGCGCTGGGCAATGGGAATGATCTTGCCGCCGGAGCGCAGTTGCGCCTGCACCAGCGTGAATCCACCGAACCAGACGAGATCCACCTGCTTGTTGACCATGGCCTCGACCGCCGCTGGATAGTCATTGACCGGCGTGAACTCCACCTTGGTCGCCAGCATGCGTTCGAGATATTTTGTGATCGGCCCGAACTTGCGGATCTGCTCGGTGGCCGCCTCTTCCGGAATGGTGGTGACCTTGAGCAGCGATTTGTGCGCCAGGGCGGGCGCGGCGGCGACTACAGCGATGCCGGCTGCCAGCAGACTATTGCGGATGATCGAGGTAAAGGAAATGGCAATACGGGAAATGGCAATACGTTGGCATAGGTTTCGCATGGAAGTTTCCTGGCTGATGGACAGTATGTGAGGCGCGCGGCAGACGCCAGCGTGGTGCTTACCCTATCACAGCGCCGCGGGATTTGCCGTACGCGGCGCCTTCGCATTGCCTGGGCCGCCATCCGCCTGATATTGAAGCATGATATTGAAGCATGAGATTGCGGAGAAATGCGCTACCCTCGCTGCTGGTGTCGCACAGAAGGAAAGAGGCAAATGCCCGCAGATGAATCAAACGTCCCGCTGGCTCGTGCCATCTCCCGCGAACAGGTCGCGGCACTTCCGATTCGGCGCTATGAGGGAGACATATGCCTCGTAGAGACCACCGCGGATCTGGCTCGGGCGCAGACCGATTTCAAATGCGAAAGTGTGGTGGGTTTCGATACCGAGACCCGGCCTGCGTTTGTCCGCGGCGTGCGCCACCTGCCCTGTCTGGTGCAGGCGGCGACCGCCAGGGCCGTATATCTGTTTCCATTGCGCTGGAAGCCGGCGTTTGGCGTGGTTGCGGACATGCTCGCCGACGAGCGCCTTTGCAAGGTGGGGATCTCGGTTGCGGAAGATTTGCGGGCACTCAGGGAGGTTCTCCCGTTTGTCGCGAATAATGTGCTCGATGCCGGCGAGCATGCCAGGCGCATGGGCATAGAGCAGTCAGGTCTGCGCAATCTGGCCGGAATTTTCCTGGGATTTCGCATTGCCAAGGGCAAGCAGACTTCGAACTGGGCTGCGGCCCGCCTGACGAGCGCGCAAATCGCCTACGCCGCCACCGATGCCTGGGCCTGCCGCGAGTTGTATCTGCACATGCGCGGCCTGGAAACACAGGCGGTTCGTGTCACGCGCGGCGGCGAGGCGGCTTGAGCGCAGGATAGACTTCGCTATTGCTTTTTGCACCGGGAATCATCGTCATGCCGCAGAACAAATATCTTCCTGAAAAGGCCTACAAGAACGAGGAGTTCCTCAACAGCCAGAATGCGCGCGCCCTGCGCATCCTCGCCGAGTACCTCGAGCCGCGCAGCCGCTTCGAGGAGTACAAGGTCGATGACACCATTGTATTCATGGGCTCGGCGCGCACCCGCTCCCGCGAGGATGCTGAGGTGCTGCTTGGCAAAGCGCAGGCAGGCGATGGCGATCTTGCAGAGGCGCAGACGGCGCTGCGCATGTCGGCCTACTACGAAGCGGCGCGCGAGATGGCCTTTCGCCTCACGCAGTGGTCCAAGGCGCTGGATGAAAAGGAGCGGCGCTTTGTTGTCTGTACCGGCGGCGGACCGGGCATCATGGAGGCGGCCAATCGAGGGGCCTCGGAGGCGCGCGGCATGAACGTGGGTCTTGGCATCTCGCTACCGATGGAGCAGCACGACAACCCCTATCTCACCCGGGAGCTGGCCTTCCACTTCCACTATTTCTTCATGCGAAAATTCTGGTTTGCCTACCTCGCCAAGGCGGTGATTATTTTCCCGGGTGGATTCGGCACGCTGGATGAACTGTTCGAGCTGCTGACACTGGTGCAGACCCGCAAGATGCGCAAACCCATGCCCATCGTTCTCTTCGGCACGGAATTCTGGCGCGAGGTCGTCAATTTCGACGCTCTGGTTCGCCATGGCACCATCAGCGCGCGCGATGTGGATCTGGTGTACCGCACCGATTCGGTGAACGAAGCCTGTGACTGGATCATCGGCCAGTTGAGCGCGCACGCGCTCAATCAGCCCGGGGCGATGCTTTAGGAGAAGCAGCGCGCAACCCGCGCGCCTTGCTTTAATTCGGGTCGGGCGCTTCGGCCCGGGCCTTGGCCTGGTTCCGGCGCGACATCTCCACCAGGGTCGCCATATCGACGCGCTGCCAGTCCCAATGGCCTGAGGGCTGCGGCCGCGGAAGGCATGGTGTCGCCGGGCTGCCATTGCAGGGCGAGGGCATTGGCCGGCACACCGCTGGGCACCCATTGGCCCACCCATTGGCCCGAGCCGACCATGTAAGGGCCACGCACCGGCGTTGCGTTCCGGGTGCTCGTGGAATTCGGGGAATGGTAATGGCTGCCTGCCTGCGCGTAAGGCGATATGAGCACGGCCGGGCGGATCACCACAACCCGCCTCGGCACAGGCATGAGCTGCGGTGCTGGCGCCGGGGGCGCGACACCGAAGCGCGGACCCTGCTGCGCAATAGTGCCGCCGTGCCATCTGGCCAGGGCAATTGCAAGGGCGAGTGCATTGCGGGTATTCATGGTGGCATCTGTGGGGCGCCTGGTTCCCTGATTACTGCAGCGGAATTTTCGCGTCGCGAACCACCCGGGCCCAGGTTGCGAGTTCGAGTTTCAGCTTCTCGGTCATTTCCTCGGGGGTGCCGGCATCGGCTTCCTGCCCGGATTTGGCAAGTTCGGCGATGAAGTCCGCCTGGCTGGCGATGGCGTTGACCTCCGCATTCAGGCGGGTAAGGATGGGCTGCGGTGTTTTCAAAGGCGCGGCCAGCCCGAACCAGCCGTTCAGGGCATTTAAATAGGCGGCCCCCTGTTCTCCCGCGGTCAACACTTCGGGCAGCACAGGCAGTTTGCTTTTGCCAGTCACGCCTATCATCACCATGCGGCCGGCTTTCACGTGGGGCACCAAGCCCGCAGCCACCGAAATCATCATGTCGGTGTGTCCGCCGTTCAAGCCGTTGAGCGCCTCGCCGATGCCCTTGTGCGGCACATGCAGGATATCGACGCCGTTCTGCAGTTTCAGGAGTTCCATGCCCAGGTGGTGCGGTGTGCCATGACCCGGGCTGGCAAAGGTGTATTTGCCGGGATTGGCCTTGGCCAGCGCCACCAGTTCGCGGATGTTCTTCACATTCATGCTGGGACGCACCGCGAAACCGAATGAAGAACTGGCCATGGTGGAGATGGGAACGAAATCCTTAAGGGGATCGAAAGGCACATTCTTGTGAGTCGAAGGCACGATGGTGGTGGTGGTGAACAGGGACACCAGGTTGTAACCGTTGGGTGCCTGGCGCATTGCATATTCCGTTCCCATGATGGTGCTGGCGCCGGCGCGGTTTTCAACCACCACCGAAACCCCCAGACGCTGGGAAAGGCGTGCCGCGTACAGCCGTAATCCGAGGTCGGTGCCGCTGCCCGAGCCGATGGCGAGCACGATGGTGATGGGGCGGTTGGGCCAGTCGCTTTGCGAAAGGGCGGGCAGGCTCATCAATGCCACAAAAGCGGGCAGAATGGCTTTCAGAATCAGCTTCATTTTACTCTCCTCAGGTTCGAGGCCAATCTACCTTGATCGCATAGTGGATGCAAACCGATTGCCCTTATTGTAATGCGTAATGCAAGCCATGCTCCGCCGTTGGCGGTATGCTTATGCCAAGGGAGAGTCGGATCATGGACAAAAAAGACCAGGGAAACTATCAGCCGCTGTCGAGCGCAGCCTGCGCAGAGCCGGGCATGGCGCCGCTAGCCTCGGCGCGCGGAGAACTCATTGTGGTCAACAAGCTTGCCGGCATGGTGCAGTTTTTCAATGCGCGCTCTCTGGAAAAAATCAGCGAGTTGGAAATGGCGAAGTATCCGCACGAGGTGGTGCTGTCCCCGGACCGCAATACCGCGTACGTGTCGATTTACGGCCAGGGTGTATTTGGCAAGAACAGTGAAGCCCCGGGGCGCGAGGTTGCAATCATCGACCTCGCCACACGGCGCCAGACCGGCTCGATCGACCTGTCGCCGCATCGCGCTCCGCATGGCATGGCATTCGACGGGCAGGGGCTCCTGTGGGTGTCCTGCGATGTGTCGGGCGTGATTGCGGCACTGGATGTTGCGGCGAAAAAAATGATCGATGCCGTGCCCACCGGCAGCAACGGCACGCACTGGCTGACGGCCCTGCCGTCACAGAACAAGCTCTACGCCACCAACAAGCACTACGATTTCGTTGCCGTCATTGATACCGCAGCTCGAAAATTGCGAGCGAAAATACCGTTTCCGAATGGCAGCGAGGGCCTGGCCCTGACACCGGATGGCTCGCGGCTCTTTGTCATGGCGCAGCGGCCGCAGCAGTTTCATATCATTGATACCGCCACGGACGAAGTGATCGGGGTCGTGCCGCTGGACGTATTCGCGCCCACGCCCGAAGGCCGCAATCCGCAAAAGCGCGTGCAGGTGTCCCCGGATGGCCACGATCTGTTGATCACCAGTTTCGATACCGGCGAGATTGCCATTGCACCGCTGGATGACTTGCGCAATCAGACCTTGATCACTGTGGAGAAGGGGCCGATGGGCATCACCTTCAGCGATGCGGGCACGGCTTACGTCATGAACCACAATCAGGGCACGGTGTCCGTGGTGGATGTGCCGGGCCGGCGCATTCTTAAAACTTTCGAGACGGCGCGCGGCCCGGAAACGCTCGCGGTTTTCTGAGAGAGGCGTGCCGTACCGTAGCGTTCTTATTCTCCGCCAAACTCCTCATCTTCCATTTCTACCATGGGCCACTGTTGAATTTCTGATTAGTCGTCATGGCATAGCTCCATCGTGTCGTTGTCTTGCAATTGCTGTTCAACTTGCCTGTCAGGAAGCGCCGCCAGGAGCGGTGGACCTTCATCATCGAGAAAATGAAGCTGTAATGCAGCACCTGTCCGAGGGCTTGGCCTATTGACCTGGCAGATTTTCTGCCGGAGCTTGGCCAATACGCAACCCAACACCACGCAACTCGCCCGACTCGGTTTCAATTCGCACGCTCAGCGTACATGGGCTTTCTAGCTGAAAAGGAGAAAAGACAAACATCGACTGAAGCAACTGCACCCGCTCCCTGCGCTCGTCATCGGCAACGTCTGCGAATGCCTCTGTGGCATTTGAAAGCTGCGTGTCGTCCAAAGCCGCTTCCGCCAGCAGTGCGTCATCCTTGAGAATCCGCATTGCCAACTTTCGGATCGGCGCATCTGCGGGAGTAATCACGCTCATCGAGAGACAAAGTTTCGGCAGGGTGATGGGGAAGGCCGGCACGAACATCTGCCCACTGTAGACCCCGATGTAGGAAAACTTTCCCCCTACCTCATGACGGATGTCGTCACAAAAAACGGTGAGGACGTGTCGGTTCATAATTTCGCTTTGGCTTGGGCAATGCCTTCCTGTTTGCGCAATGCCTGGTCGAGCGTATTCAAGTCGCTACCAAGCGCGCGGCACAGCCGTCGACAGGTATCGATCGCGAGATTTTCGGTGCCTCGCTCGATGCGAGCGACGTGCGACTGGCTGGTGCCAAGTTCCTTTGCGAGCTGAACTTGTGACCAACCCTTGCGCAGCCGCAATGTGCGCACGGTATCTCCGTCCTCGGCATAAAACGTGTCAGCGACCCAGCCCCGCGCCTCTTCAATCGCCGCGCGGCGCTGGTCGCCCTTCTCCCACTTGGCCACCATATCGCCGACCGCGACGTGATTAGGCGGAGTCTCGATCCCGCGCGTGGCGTGATCGTCAAACCTGAACACGACACACTGGGACGCCTTAGAAGTCGCTTCGGCGACGGCACCGTGAACCGGCACAGGCTTCTCAGAGGTTTTCGTAAGCGGCGATGTTGCGTCGGGAGAGTTCATGGCGGGGGTCATAGTCAAATTCCCTGGAAACGATGCCAAGCACGTGATACTGCGACTTGCCAGGCAGGTACGCGTAGACAACCCGATATTTGAGTCCCTTCTCCTCCAAGTCCCACACCTTCAGACGCCAGAGGTCCTTGCCTTTGTTCCATTGTTCGAGCCATTTACTAACATGAAAATCGGCCGTCCGATAGTTTCCAAAGTCTTGTTGCGTGAGACGATCCAGAAGGTCTTCATTTCCTTCCAATTCCTCAAGTAGCACGCTGATTCGAGCGGCAGCCTTGGGGGCAATCACCCATAGTTTTTCCAAGTCGGTTTCAGCGTCAACGTGAACGAATAGGCGGAACATCATATCTATCTAGATATATTTCGACAAGGTTCGTTCGCTCCGCGCAATCCTCGCGGCAGCATGTTGTGCCTATAATGAGACCGATAAAGCAGGCTGACAGAAGAAATCCCGCCCCACTTTTCACCCCAAGGCAGCTTTTCTAGCTCTGATCCTATGGACCTTCGCAGCATATGCAGCAAGACCGCCAAGGGCCTGCAGGAGGCCACAGGCAAAACCAGTTTGCTGTCGCGCGAGTTGCGCAATGTCCTCAAGGAGGTCGACGGCAAGCTGAGTGTCGAGCAATTGCAGAAATCTTTCGACAGGATTCCCGAGGCAAAATGGCTCGAGTTGATGAATTCGCTCGAAAAAGACGGCTTTGTGCGTGCCCTTGCAGTTTCCGGCGCTCCGTCCGCGGCCATTCCTGCTGCGGCGCCACCGCCGCCCGGCGATGATGACGACGAAGATCTGGATTTCACCCAGATAGCCCCCAAACCGGTGCCTAAAGCCGAGGATAGTCCCGCCAAAAAAGCCGAGGAAGCACTCAGGGCGAAGCTCGAA
>JBCKLP010000068.1:0-11976 GCA_038903735.1 Burkholderiales bacterium
GAGACCATGGCTGAGATCCTGGAGAATGTCCGTGGCAAGGATTGTTTCGTATTGCAGTCGACTTGTGCGCCCTGCAACGACAATTTGATGGAAGTTCTGCTGATGATCGATGCGCTGAAGCGCGCTTCGGCAGCCAGGGTGACTGCGGCGATACCCTATTTCGGGTATGGCAGGCAGGATCGCAGGCCGCGCTCGGCGCGTGTGGCGATCAGCGCCAAAGTGGTCGCCAACATGCTGCAGGCGGTGGGTGTGGACAGAGTGCTGACGATGGACCTGCATGCTGACCAGATACAGGGGTTTTTTGACGTGCCGGTGGACAATATTTATTCGACTCCGGTACTGCTGGGTGATGTGTGGAAGCACGATTTCGAGAATTTGCTGGTGGTTTCCCCGGACGTGGGTGGCGTGGTGCGCGCGAGGGCGATCGCCAAACAGCTGGACGCGGATCTGGCGATCATCGACAAGCGCCGACCCAAGGCGAATGTTGCCGAAGTGATGAACATCATTGGCGACGACATTGAGGGCCGCAGCTGCGTAATCATGGATGACATTGTCGATACCGCCGGTACGCTCGCCAAGGCGGCGCAGGCATTGAAGGAAGAGGGCGCGAAAAGCGTGATTGCGTATTGCACGCACGCTGTGCTTTCGGGCAATGCGGTGCAGAGAATCGAAGAATCGGCGCTGGATCAGGTGGTGGTTACCGACACCATACCCTTGCGCAAGGATGCGCAGACCTGCCGCAAAATACGCGTGCTGTCGGTGGCAGGCCTGCTTGCGGAAACCGTGCTCAGAATCAGCAACGAGGATTCGGTCAGTTCGCTTTTCGTCGAATAGCAGCAACGGGCGACGCGTGCCTGGCAGTTTTTTTTCATGTGCCCCTGGTCGCGGGGGCATTTTTCGGAACAGGGGGCGAAGCCGCCTGTTTCTTCTCCGGGTCAAATGACACGGGTTTTTTGGGGAGGCCAACATGGCAATCGAAGTCACCGCGCAAACGCGCACACTGCAGGGCACGGGTGCGAGCCGCCGCCTGCGTAACGCCGGGCGTGTTCCCGGCATTCTGTATGGCGGCAAGAAATCGGCGCAGCCCATCGAGCTTGAGCACAACGCGCTTTACCATCAGCTTCGCAACGAGAAATTTCATGCGTCCATCCTGACGCTGAAGATCGACGGCGCCGAGGAGCCGGTTCTCCTGCGTGCGGTCAATATGCATCCGTTCAAGTTGCAGGTGCAGCATGTGGACTTCCAGCGTGTAGCCGCAGACGTGAAAATTCACATGAAAGTGCCTTTGCACTTCACCAATGCGGAGGTCTCGCCCGCGGTCAAGACGCAGGGGGCCATGATCAGCCACGTGCTGAACGATCTGGAAATCCGCTGCCTTCCGGCCGATTTGCCTGAATTCATCGAGGTGGACCTGAGCGAGATCACAGTGGGCCATTCGATTCATTTGCAGGATCTGACCTTGCCCAAAGGGGTGGAAACCCTGTTCCGCAGCGGCGAGAATCCGGCTATTGTGACTGCGCAGATCCCACGCGCTGCCATTGCGGAGGAGGAGGCGGCAGCTGCGGACGCTGTGGCAGCAACATCCGTCGCCGAAGTGCCTGCTGCCAAACAAAAGGCCGAGGCCGGCGATGCGGCCGGTGCCGACAAGGGCGGCAAAGACGACAAAGGCGGCAAGAAGTAATTCCATCCTGGCCGGTTCGCAGGGGCGCGGCGCAATACGCGCCCCTGCCTGTTTGTTGGCGCAATCATGGGCATTCGACTGATCGCAGGTTTGGGGAATCCCGGGCGTGAACACGAGCGAGACCGGCACAATGCGGGCTTCTGGCTGGTGTCGCGGCTGGCCGTGCAGCATGGCGTGGCTTTGCGATCCGAGCCGCGCTTTCATGCACTGGTCGGGCGCATGGTCCTGCCCGGATTTGATGCCTGGCTGTTATTGCCCCAGACCTACATGAATCTATCCGGCAAGGCGGTGGGATCGCTGGCGCGGTTCTACCGGATTGCCGTCGAAGAAGTGCTGGCCGTGCATGACGAGCTGGATTTTCTGCCAGGCGTCGCGAAGCTCAAGTTGGGCGGCGGTGTCGCGGGACACAATGGATTGAAGGATATTTCTGCGGCGTTGGGAGATCCGGGGTTCTGGCGCCTGCGCCTTGGGATAGGCCATCCCGGCGCGCGTGATCAGGTGGCCGATTACGTGCTTTCGCAGCCCGCCCGCGAGGATCGGACCGCGATCGACCTGTCCATGGAGCGCTGCCTGGAGACTTTTCCACTGATCATCGCCGGGCAGATGGAAGCGGCCATGCTGAAGCTGCATACCAAAGACACGTCCGGACCAAACAGCTAATCAAACTTAAGGCGGGAACTCATGGCACTGAAATGCGGTATTGTTGGCTTGCCCAATGTGGGTAAGTCGACCTTATTCAATGCGCTGACCAAGGCAGGAATTGCCGCGGAGAACTACCCGTTTTGCACCATCGAACCCAATGTGGGTATTGTCGAGGTGCCAGACCCGCGTCTGGGGGCTCTGGCCGCCATCGCCCGGCCGCAAAAGGTAATTCCCGCCGCAGTGGAGTTTGTCGACATTGCGGGCCTTGTCGCAGGCGCCTCCAAAGGCGAGGGTTTGGGCAACCAGTTTCTCGCCAATATTCGCGAGACCGATGCAATTGTCCATGTCGTTCGCTGCTTTGATGACCCGAACGTTATCCATGTGCAGGGCCGGGTGGATCCAGTATCCGACATTGAAACCATCAATACCGAACTTGCCCTTGCCGACATGGCGACGGTCGATAAAGCCTATCAGCGCTATGCCAAAGTGGCCAAAACCGGCCATGACAAAGAGGCACAGCGCATCATCGACGTGCTCGACAAGATCAAACCGGTGCTGGATCAGGCCAAGCCCGCACGCACGGTTGAATTGTCCAAAGAAGAGCAAGCCGTGTTGAAACCGCTGTTTCTGCTAACTGCCAAGCCCGCACTATACGTTGCGAATGTTGCAGAAAATGGCTTCAAGGACAATCCATTTCTGGAACGCGTGCAAAGCATCGCCAGCGCGGAACGCTCGCCCGTGGTGGCGATCTGCGCTTCCCTGGAAGCGCAGATCGCCGATCTCGACGAAGAGGACCGCAAGGTGTTTTTGGACGACATCGGCATGGATGAAGCCGGACTGAACCGGGTCATTCGCGCGGGCTATGCCTTGCTGGGACTACAAACCTATTTCACCGCAGGCGAAAAGGAAGTCCGCGCCTGGACGGTCCTGGTCGGCACCACTGCGCCGCAAGCTGCGGGCGTCATACATACCGATTTTGAACGGGGTTTCATCCGTGCCGAGGTGATCGCCTTCAACGATTACGTCGCATGCAAGGGCGAGCATGGGGCAAAAGATGCCGGCAAGATGCGTGTCGAGGGTAAGGATTATGTGGTGCGTGACGGTGATGTCATGCACTTCCGATTCAACGTGTAGACAGGGATTGCGGCCGGCCAGCGCTTATACCCCGCAGGGGCGGATGGCAATGGGGCGTAATTGTTCCATTTCACGTATCCTTTGCTGACAAAACACTGATAGCATTGCGGAATTGTAAGAAACCATTGGAATCCGTGAGTTGATGAAACCATTGGAATCCGTGAGTTGATGCAAAAATCAAGGAATAACTTGAACGCTTTTTTGCGCCTTGCCTGCGGTTTGTTGCTTGCCGGAATTGCCGGTGCAGCCATTTCACAATCGTTGCGAAATGATCTTGATCTCGGTGCGCAGTGGCGCGTCAATTCAACGGCACGCCTCATGGCGGGACAAACACCCTGGCATCCGGCACACCTTGAATTTGCTGCGAGCGATGCCTGGAAAGAGCACAGCGTAGCAATGCAGGACGCGTGGAATCAACTCAACGCCGGCAGGGTCAAATCCATGGCGACGTGGCGCGATTCGACAATTTCGACGGCCTGCCCGGTCGGGAAAACGCTGCTCTATCCCTTCAGTGGACCCGATTTTTTCAATGCCTACTGGTTGTTTCCGGATTGCGAAACCTTTGTGATGTTCGGTCTCGAACATATCGGAGAGTTGCCCAATATTGAGGGCATGAACGAGCGCCAGATCGCGCGCCTCATGACGGATGTGCGCAATGCCACCGGTGACTTGTTTGATCGCAACTATTTCATTACGGGAAACATGTCCAAGCAATTGCGCACGGCGCAGTTGCGCGGCGTGGTGCCGCTGTTGGCAATCCAGATGTCGATTTCCGGGATGGATATCCTGCGCATCGTCCCGTTTGACCTGAGCAACGCGCCTGCGGCCGCCATCGAGAACGTCAACTTCAATGCACCTGCACCACCCGAATCGACGGAGCGCGGACGTCCGCTGCGTCAACTCAAAGGCGTGTCCATCGAATTTCGGGCAGGCTCGTCGGGCAAGACCAAACGGTTGATTTATTTTTCGGTGGACGCCACGGATAACGGTTTGGCGAAATACCCGCAGTTTCTAACATTTCTGCGCACCCTCGGGCCAACGACAACCCTGTTGAAATCGGCGTCTTACCTGCTTCACAGTCGCAATTTTCAGAACCTGCGCAAGACCGTCCTCGATGTCAGTGCATTCCTGTTACAGGACGATTCAGGCATGCCCTATGGCACGCTGATCGCTGCTGGATGGGATGTGCGCCTGCACGGGAATTACCATGTGCCCATTCCCCCATTTGAACGTGCCTACCAGCCCGCATTGGCGAACGCCTATAAAACGCAGCAGTCGGCACCGCTGCCGTTTACTTTTGGCTACAACTTTCGTGATCAACGCGACGAACGTTCCAATCTGATTGTAGGCATCAAATCGCAGCGTCAGCAGACGGCCGAAGCTGTTTCCGAGCGGCCGGCAGCCATGCGTAGCAAACCCAAGTCACGTCAACGCGGCGGGGCCTGATACCGCCCTTGAGCACGGCATGATCGAAAGCGGATACTGGATCGCTTCCGATGGCGTGCGCCTAAGAACCCTGAGCTCGAAAACCGTGACTGCGGCTGTTCAGCAGGAACGGGTGGTTGTTTTTGTGCCGGGTTGGTGCATGCCCGCGGATATCTGGCGACCCAATCTTGACGCCCTGGCGCCGCCGCATGCGGTATTTGCAATGGATCCGCGCGGCCAGGGAGGCTCCGATGTCCCCGATCAGGGCTATCACATTGATCAGCGCGCCGACGACCTGCAGCAATGCATCCAGACATTCCCGCGTGTGGTGCTGGTGGGCTGGTCACTGGGGGCACTGGAAGTTCTTCAGCTTATCCATCGCCATGGCGAGGCAGGCGTCGAAGGGGTAGTGCTGGTGGACAGCACAGTGGGCGAACCGCCGGAAATTCCGCCGGCGCATGCCTTCACCATGGCTTTGCGATCGGACCGGCGCGCCACGCTGGAACTTTTTGTGCGTGGCATGTTTCGCACCATTCGGCCTGAAGCGGAAATAGGCGCCTTATTGGAATCCGCCCTGCGCATGCCGCTGGAGGCGAGCCTTGCCCTATTCCCCCGAGACTTGCCGCGCTCGCATTGGCGGGGTATTACCCGGAATCTGCGTGTGCCACTGCTGTACGTAGTGACTCCTCAGTTCGCCGAACAGGCGGCGAGCCTGAAAAATGCGCGTCCGTCCACGCAAGTCGAGGTGTTCAAAGAGGCCGGCCACGCGCTTTTTGTCGATCAGCCCGAACGCTTCAACCGGATGCTTTGCGGATTTCTGGAGACGCTGCCGACAGTGGCCTGACAGCTATTTTCCGCCACCTGTCGCGGCAGGATCAAGCAGTTGCTCGGTCAACATGCGCCACTCATCCGCCGAGTCCACTTCGATCGACACCAGCTCCGGAGAGTAAAACACGGACTCTCCGCGCTCGAGTGCATGCTTGCTGAGGAATCGTTCCGAATATTTCATCCAGTCCTGGTTGTAGCTGCCCTGGGATCCATGCACCACCAGGATGTCGTTGCAGGTGGCGCAATCCAGGCCAGCCCGGGCCGCGCGCAAGGTGAAATCCAGGTCATAAAGGTGCCAGCCGTCGAAGGTCTGCGCGTCAAACCCGATTTGCCGCGCGATATCGCGGCGCGTTGCCAGCAGCAATCCGTCCAGTGCCTGCAGCCGGCCGCTGCTTGGCGTAGCAACCCCGTACACAGTCACCACCAGACCCTTGCCGGAAGGCATGCCGATCTGGCCCTGCAAATTCGGATGGCCGGCAAAATGCCAGGCACCGCCTTTCAGCTTGCGCGTGCCCGCCATACCTACCAGATCATGGCGGCGCAGCCCCTCCAGCAGGCGTGCCGCAAAATCCGTGGACACAATCTCTACATCGTCATGGGCGAACAGCACCAGCTCGTTGGCGGCCATGCCCAGTCCGCGGTTGTACCCTTCCGCGAGCGAGCGCGCATCATGAATGCCTATGATCTCGTGGGGCAAACCGGCCAGCAATTGCCGGTACATGGCAGAGGTCTTGTCAAATCGGGGTCTGGACGCGCTACACATAATCACTGAGACCGTGCGCTTATCCCCGTCGGCAAGAGTCCGTTCCGCAGGCCGTTTGCCGGCGCGCAAATTGCCGCGAGCCAGGCAGAGCGCGCGCCTGACTCTTGCCTGCTGATCCAGGGGGTAGGCGGGCCCGAGGCTAATGCAGGTTTGGAACGTATCTGCTGCGAGCTGCCAATCCTTCAATTCAAGGCTGCAGCAACCGGCGAGGTAATGCAATGCTGGCAGTGCGTTGTCAATTTGCAATGCTTCAGCGGCGAGGGCCAGGGCGTCGCGCCACTTTTCGGCTTCCCATGCGGCAACAGCGCGCATATACAGGTCATCCAGCGCTCGTTTGGAATCGTCCGCCCGATCAGTCTGGGCAATGGATTGTCGCGGTTCCGGCGTAGTCGCCGGCGGCGAAAAATATTTATCACTCAGTGACAAGCGCGCCTTTTCGATCTCGCCGGCGGGGTTTTTGAACGCGAAGGCGCGCAATTCCAGCATGGCCATCGGCTCAGCAAAGTACACATCGGAAAATCCGCTGGAAACCAGCACGCGCGCCAATGATGCCCTGGAGAACCCGGTTTTATGGGCGTAGAAATCCTCGCCGCTCTCCTCGATCTCCGGCCCATAGCCGTAAATCATGTCATGCGCACTGATGGCGCCCACCGAGGCCTTGTAGATTTCATTCTCGATATCGAGGTCGGCCGAGGCCATGAGGCGGATCAGTTCGCCGATATCCGGCACGCGGATCTCGGCAAAGCCTTCGTCCTTCAGAACGTGGAGGAATCCCCCCAGAACCTTGAGGACATCATGGCGGTAGTAATGCTCCAGGTTGTGCGAGCAATAAACTGCGTCGTAAGTTGCCGACGCAAACCGGCTGGCAAGCATCCGGGCGTCACAAACCACATCAACGCCGCGCTTGGGATCGATATCCAGGAGCAGGTGGTCCCAATCATTGTAGTGACTGGGTATTGCAACTGCCTTGCTACCGCCGCCGACGTTCAGGACTGAAGGCATTAAATTCCGCCGAGGCAGACGTACTTGATCTCCATGTAGTCTTCGAGACCGTACTTGGAGCCTTCCCGTCCGACCCCGGATTCCTTGATACCGCCGAAGGGCGCCACCTCGGTCGAAATGATGCCGGTATTGACGCCAACCATGCCGCATTCCAGGGCTTCCGAGACCCGTAGCACCCGGCCCACGTCCCGCGCGTAGAAGTACGCCGCGAGGCCGAAGCGCGTGGCGTTGGCCATGGCGATGGCCTCGGCTTCGTCGCGAAACCGGAACAAGGGGGCGACCGGGCCAAAAGTCTCCTCGGTGGCAACCTTCATTGCGGTGGTGACGCCGGTCAGCACCGTGGGTTCGAAGAAGGTGCCCCCCAGCGCGTGGCGTTTGCCGCCTTGCAGGATTTTCGCGCCTTTCGCCAGCGCGTCTTCAATGTGCTCCTCCACCTTGGTCAGCGCATTGTCATCAATCAACGGCCCCTGGGTGACGCCGGGTTCAATGCCGTTGCCTACCTTGAGGGCGGCAGCAGCCTTGGCGAGTTTTTCCGCGAACTTGTCATACACGCTATCCTGCACCAGCACACGGTTGGCGCAAACACAGGTTTGCCCGGTGTTGCGGTATTTGGAGGCCATTGCGCCTTCCACCGCGGCATCCAGGTCCGCGTCGTCAAAAACGATGAAAGGGGCATTGCCGCCCAGTTCCAGGGAAACTTTTTTCATGGTCTGGGCGCATTGCGACATCAGCAGCTTGCCGATCTCCGTGGAACCCGTGAAACTCAATTTCCGCACGGTGGGATTCGACGTCAACTCCCCGCCGATAGCCGGCGCGTCGCCGGTGACGATGTTGAGCACCCCTTTGGGCAGGCCGGCGCGCTCGGCCAGCACTGCCATGGCCAGTGCGGAAAACGGTGTCTGTTTGGCGGGTTTGACCACCATGGTGCAGCCGGCGCCCAGCGCCGCGGCCGCTTTTCTGGCAATCATCGCATTGGGAAAATTCCAGGGCGTGATGGCGGCACAAACGCCAATGGGCTCCTTGAACACCAGGATGCGCTTGTCGCTCTGCTGCGCAGGGATGGTATCGCCATAGACCCGTTTGCCTTCCTCGGCGAACCACTCGATGAAGCTGGCGCCGTAGGCTATTTCGCCGCGCGCTTCGGCCAGCGGTTTGCCCTGTTCCGCGGTGAGCAGGAGGGCTAGATCTTCCTGCGCGGCCATCATCAGATCGAACCATTTGCGCAGGATGGTCGCGCGGTCCTTGGCGGTGCGCGCACGCCACGCCGGCCAGGCCGCCTGTGCGGCCGCGATGGCGCGCCGCGTTTCCGCAGCGCCCATGTCTGGCACGCTACCGAGGATTTCTCCGTTGGCCGGATTGGTGACCGGAAAATTCCGGCCTTCATCCGCGTCCAGCCATGCGCCGTCAACGATGCATTGCTGGCGAAAGAGGTCCATGTCCTTCAATTTGAGGCTGGTAATACCGCTGGCATTGGGATGATTCATATCGAGCTCGCTTTTTGTGCGTTGACCGTCCTGCACGACCGGGTGCGACGGCTGGGATTGCCCGGGTCAGGGGCTGTGCCATTGTACTTCGCCCCTCAAATTGCTTGCGCGAACCGCAGCATTGCAGAATCTGCAATGCTGCCAGATGATGATGCGCGAGTGCTAAAATTCAAGCTCGCAGCACAACTGCATTTCAGGGCTAAGCCAGCAAATCACATGGCCGGACATTCCAAATGGGCGAACATCCAGCATCGCAAGGGTCGCCAGGACGCCAAGCGGGGCAAAGTTTTCACCAAACTGATCAAGGAAATCACCGTGGCCGCGCGTATGGGCGGTGGGGATGTGAATTTCAATCCCCGTATGCGCCTGGCCATCGACAAGGCCAAGGCAGAGAACATGCCGGCGGACAACATCAAGAACGCCATCCGGCGCGGCACCGGGGAACTCGACGGCGTTTCCTACGAGGAAATTCGCTACGAGGGTTATGGCGTCGGCGGGGCGGCAGTGATGTTGGATTGCCTCACCGATAACCGCACGCGCACCGTTGCCGACGTGCGCCATGCCTTTGCCAAAAATGGCGGCAACATGGGTGCCGAGGGCTCGGTGGCCTTCATGTTCAGGCATTGCGGCCAGTTCGTGTTTGCGCCGGGAACCGATGAAGAAAAACTGATGGATGCGGCGATTGAAGCCGGCGCCGAGGATGTGATACCAAGTGAGGACGGCTCCATCGAAGTGTTGTGCCCGGCCAACGATTTTCACACCGTGCGCGATGCCCTTATCAAGGCGGGGTTTCCGACCGACCTGGCCGAGATCATCATGAAGCCGCTCAGTGAGACCGTGCTGGCCGGCGACGACGCTGCAAAGATGCAGAAACTGCTGGATGCCCTGGAGTCGCTTGACGATGTCCAGGAGGTCTATACCACTGTGCCCTTGAACGAGGCCGGATCGGACTGAATGAGCGCGGATCCGGTGCGCATACTGGGCATAGACCCCGGACTGACGGTCACGGGATTCGGCGTCATTGAAAAGAACGGCCAGCGCTTGAAATACATCACCAGTGGTTGCATACGCTCGGTTGCCAGCCAGGCGCTGGCAGCCAGGCTCAAATCCATTCTGGAGGGCTTGCGCGAAGTGATTGCGAGCAATCGCCCTGATCAGGCCGCGCTGGAAAAGGTTTTCGTCAACATCAACCCTCAATCTACACTGCTGCTGGGGCAGGCGCGCGGCACGGCCATCTGCGCCGTGGTGGATGCCGGCCTGCCTTTGTCCGAGTACACAGCCCTGCAGGTCAAGCAGGCCGTTGTTGGCTACGGCAAGGCAAAGAAATTTCAGGTACAGGAAATGGTGAGCCGGCTTCTGGCGCTGCCGGGATTGCCCGAAACGGATTCTGCAGACGCCCTGGCCTGCGCGATCTGCCATGCGCACGGCGGTCAGGGCCTGGGGTCCCTGGTGACAGGGGTGCAGCGCGTGAACCGGGGGCGTCTGCTTTGAGCGCCGCCACGATCGCGGGCCGGGGATCGCCATGATAGGGCGCATCTCGGGCGTATTGCTGGAGAAGAATCCGCCGCAAATCCTGGTGGATGCCAACGGCGTGGGCTATGACGTCGAAGTGTCGATGAGCACCTTCTATAACCTTCCCGCCACCGGCGAGCGGGTGACCTTGTTTACGCACCTGCAGGTGCGTGAAGACGCGCATCTGCTCTACGGCTTTGGCAGCGATTCCGAGCGCCGGGTGTTTCGCCAGATTCTCAAGATCTCCGGCGTCGGTGCGCGTACTGCGCTGGCGGTTCTCTCGGGGCTTTCAATCGGCGAACTGATTGAGACGGTGTCTGCGCAGGAGACCGGTCGGCTGGTGAAAATTCCGGGTGTCGGCAGGAAAACCGCCGAACGGCTGCTGCTGGAATTGAAGGACAAGCTGGTGGCAGATTTTGCTCCCGGGGTAGCCGCACCGCGCGCCCGGCCGGCCTCCAGCGATATTCTCAATGCGCTGGCGGCACTGGGTTACAGTGAGCGCGAGGCCCAGGGCGCGGTCAAGCAGCTTCCCGAAGGATTGTCGGTGTCCGATGGCATCCGCCAGGCGCTCAAATCATTGTCGAAGGGATAGCGCGTGACCATAGAGACCGACCGACTGATTTCCGCCGCGCCCGCCACGGTACAGGAAGAAGCGCAGGAGCGTGCGCTGCGCCCCAAATCGCTTTCCGAATATATTGGCCAGGAAAAGATTCGCGGCCAGTTCTCGATCTTTGTCGAGGCCGCGCGCAACCGTAAGGAAGCGCTCGATCATGTGCTCTTGTTCGGGCCGCCGGGTCTTGGCAAGACAACGCTCGCGCACATCATCGCCCGCGAAATGAACGTCAACCTGCGCCAGACCTCGGGGCCGGTGCTCGAAAGGCCGGGTGACCTCGCCGCCATACTGACCAATCTCGAGCCCAATGACGTGCTGTTCATCGACGAGATTCACCGGCTGTCCCCGGTGGTCGAGGAGATACTCTACCCCGCGCTGGAGGATTATCAGATCGACATCATGATTGGCGAGGGACCGGGCGCGCGCTCTGTCAAACTGGATCTGCCGCCCTTCACGCTGGTGGGGGCGACCACCCGCGCCGGCATGCTCACCAACCCCCTGCGCGACCGCTTCGGGATCGTGGCGCGACTGGAATTTTATACCGCAGAGGAACTGGAGCGCATTGTGCGGCGTTCGGCCGCGCTGCTCGAAGTGCCGGTGTCGGGCGAAGGTGCCATTGAAATCGCGCGCCGTTCGCGGGGCACGCCGCGCATTGCCAACCGGCTGTTGCGCCGGGTGCGCGATTACGCCCAGGTGCGCGCCCAGGGCGTCATCGACCAGGCAGTGGCCGACGCGGCCTTGAAGATGCTCGATGTCGACCTGATGGGATTTGATCTCATGGACCGCAAGCTCCTGCTTGCCATCATCGAGAAATTCGATGGCGGACCGGTGGGCGTGGACAACCTGGCCGCCGCTATTAGTGAGGAATCCGAAACCATCGAGGATGTCCTCG
>JBCKLP010000069.1:0-11950 GCA_038903735.1 Burkholderiales bacterium
AATGTTTGGGATCAGTACTGAGGAGATGGGGCACTTATCCGATGATCGGCTCGGACGGGCGCTGGACCGGCTGTTCGATGCCGACCGGGCGGCGTTGCTCACCGAGGTGGTGCTGGCCGTCGGTGAGCGCTTCGGCGTGCGCTTCGAGGAGTTGCACAACGACAGCACCTCGATCAGCTTCTGCGGCAGCTATCGCGGCGCCTCAGGGCGAAAGATTCGCGGGCGACGCGCACCGGCGATCACCTATGGTCATTCGAAGGCGCACCGCCCTGATCTGAAGCAGTTGCTGTTCATTCTGACGATGAGTGCTGATGGCAATATTCCGGTCGCATTCCGATGCACCGATGGCAACACGAGCGACTCCCGGACCCACATTGAAACCTGGAATGCGCTGCGCACGCTGACCGGGCGCACCGATTTCCTCTATGTCGCCGATTCGAAACTGTGCTCGCGCGAGAACATGGACACAATCGATCGCGCCGGCGGGCGCTTTGTCACCGTAATGCCGCGCAACCGCCTGGAGGATCAGGAATTCCGTCTATGGATTCAGACCAACGTCCCCGACTGGGAGCGCGTCTGGGACCGACCCAATCCGCGCTACCGCGACGGGCCGCGCGACTGCTGGTTTGTTTATCGGGCGCCATTACCGTCGGCGCAAGCCTGGTCGGTGATCTGGCTCTGGAGCACCTTGCTTACGTTGCGCCAAGAGGCACGACGCCGCCGCAACATCGCCGCGGCGACCGAAGAGCTCAAGCAGCTCCGCGAGCGACTCGCCGGGGCGAAGACGAGGCTGCGCGGCGCCGCCGACATCGACCTCCAGGTCAAATCGATCCTGGAGAAGCACTACGTCAGCCGCTATCTCAAGGTCATCCGAACGGTGCGCGAGGAGCATCTGTTCAAGCAAACGCAGCGCGGTCGCCCAGGGCTGCACACGGCTTACCGCAAGATCACCAAGCGCCGCTTCGACCTCGAGTGGAGTACGGACGAAGAGGCCATCGCCTACGACCACAAGAGCGATGGCATGTATCCCCTGATGACCAATGATCGCACCCTGTCAGCGGCTCAAGTCCTTGAGGCCCACAAGGGCCAACCCATGATCGAGAAGCGCTTCGAGCAGATCAAGACCGTGCACGAGATTGCGCCAGTGTTCCTCAAGAATGAGGGCCGGATCGAGGCGCTATTCACTCTGTATTTCCTCGCGCTCCTCGTCCAGGCACTCATCGAGCGCGAGCTGCGTCTGGCCATGAAGCGCCAGAGCATCGCGGAGCTACCCATTTACCCTGAACAGCGCCAGTGCGCTCACCCAACCACTGAACAGATCTTGCGTCTGTTCAGCCTCGCCGAGCGGCACAAACTGACCCAGGGGGGCGCACCCTACAGGTCTTCGAGGCCGAGCTCACGCCACTGCAGCACCAAGTGCTCGCACTGCTCGGCGTCTCAGAGTGGGCGTATCGGCCGAAAAATTAGACGGTAAATTCACGCCAAATTGCGTCCTCGACCTGCGGAATGTAAGTCACACTGTTCCGCATTAATCTGAAATAAGCTCAGTAAATGCGTCAGGTTTGTTAATATCCCCCTCTTCGAGGGTATTAAAAAAGGATGCGCTCCTGGCCTCGCGTAGTGAACTCTCACAATTTTTGGCCGAAGTTGAACGACGCGCCTACAAACTGGCGCTTTTTGCCGTTCACGACTCCGACGCAGCGTTGGATATTGTTCAGGATGCAATGTTCAAGCTTGCAGAAAAGTATGCTGCAAAACCGGCTCCCGAGCTTCCCATGCTGTTTCACAGGATTTTGCAGAACACAATTCGCGATTACTATAGACGTCAGAAAATACGTTCCCGCTGGACGTCCCTCGTTTCCTCGTTTGTGCCCGAGGATGCGAGCGAAGATTATGATCCGCTTGAATCGATGCAGACCCCCGATCAGTCGACATCAAACAACCCGTTAGATGCGTTAAATGAGTCACAACTCCTTGAAATAATTGAAAAAGAACTTAAAAAGCTACCGGCACGTCAACGCGAAGCGTTCCTTCTGCGTTATTGGGAAGAATTCGACGTTGCCCAATCAGCAACCATAATGGGGTGCTCGGAAGGCAGCGTGAAGACCCATTGTTCTCGCGCAACGCATTCGCTCGCCAAGGCATTACGGGCAAGAGGTATTAATTTATGAACGAAAAGCTATTCGGATACCGCATCAAGCAATCCTTGAACCGGGGCCTGGATTTTGACGCGAAAACCCTTGCGAGCCTGAAATCCATGCGCTTTCAAGCACTGGAAAAGCACGATACCGCAAATAGATTGTGGGTCCTTTCACCGGCGGGGCGCATTACGGGTCAAGTCTGGGGTCCTTGGGATATTGCAAAACAGTTTTTTTTGCCAATACTGATACTAGTGGTTGGTCTGACTGCCGTGAATCACTGGTATCAAACGCAAATTCAGCAGGAAATTGTGGAAATTGATGCTCAAGTGCTTACCGGGGATCTACCGTTGGATGCCTACCTTGACAGAGGATTTGCTGCATGGCTAAAGCAATCCTCGGAGTAGCTTTTTATTTCCTACTGGTGTGCCCTGTTTTCAGCGCATCTCCAGCCAAGCCTTTGCCGAATTGGTCATCGCTTTCTATGGACCAGCAGGCAATCCTTGCGCCCCTATCCGATAATTGGGATGGTCTCAATTCCCGGCGAAAAAAAATGTGGGTCGATATTGCAACACGATATCCGACAATGTCGCCTGAGGATCAGACAAAGGTGCAGCGACGCATGAATCGATGGGTAAATCTGTCACAGGATGAACGCAGGACTGTTCGTGAAACCTACAAAACAATAAACCAGCTACCGAAAAATAAAAAGGAAACTCTCAGCCAGGAGTGGGATGAATACATAAAACTCCCTGAAGAGCAGCGTAAAAGACTCGCATCAAGTACGAAAGCCTCCAAAGGCGTACAAGGACAATCACGCCCTTCTCCGGGGGATCCAAAACCTCCGCCTGAGCCCGTACTAAAGTAACGCGATCCGTGTCCGAGACAAGTCCTATTGCCTTAGCCGGCATATCCAGGCGCTTTGCCTCGATGCTTTACGAAGCACTGGTTCTGATCGCGATTGCAATTGCCGCGTCATTCTTATTTCGCGGCACCATCGACACCCAACTTGATGGACTGCCACGCACTCTTTTTCAGATTTATCTTTGGCTGGTAATTGGCTTCTACTTTATGTGGTGTTGGCTACGTGGTGGGCAGACCTTACCCATGAAAGCATGGAAACTTCGGGTAATCAGTGCAGATGGGCAAGGAATCACCGCCACTCAGGCAACACTCCGTTATCTTTATGCGTGGATCTCCCTCCTTAGTCTTGGTATTGGCTTTCTCTGGGCGTTTATCGACAAGGATCGCCAGTTTCTCCATGACCGGTTTGCGCGCACAAGAATCGTCAAATCAGCCTGAGTACATAATCCGGCATTGATGAATGGCACTTACTTAAGCCTCAACGGCACAGGCGTATGAGGCGAAGAGTTTGAAAGAAAAGGGAAAGGCTGGCTGGGATTGGTAGGATGTTGTCGCCAAACAACCCATCCACTTTTCCCGAGGCCAGCCTTGAATAATCAGAGTGCCGATTTCGAATCGCAGCAACATCGAAAGAGGATTGGCCGGCGCGTTCGAGAGATCGAAGCGGTGGATTTTTTCAATGTACTCACTGGCCCTGGGCTCTTGTGTGACAAGACCGAAGCGTATCTGCCGTAGCACCGCGAGCGGCTGTACCCACCGACGGTGATCTTGTCCATGTTCATGATCTGACCTGTCACGGTAGATTTGTTCCCGAAATTCTGAACCCTGTATGGTCCAGTTTTGTTTCTAACGACTAATGGCAAGCGCCGATGAGCCTGAGTCATCGGTAGGATGCGCCAAACCGCAGCGATTATCGATAGATTCGAGCCGAAAGCACAGGTGGTGACGAGGGACTGCCTACCGGGTTGTTGCGGCATGTCAATGCAAAGCCTAATGCCTGCTCTTCCTGCAAAGCAGTAATGTCCGCTGCTGAACCGCGATACAGCGGATAAGGCATCGGGCGGTTTGATTCGGTTTGCTCTTGCTCTTGCTACGTTTTGGGTAACTATTCAGCATCCCAAGCCCTGGGCGAGCTAGGCGTTCTTAAAGAAACAAGGGGCTATGCGTGAGTCCAGTGCAAGCAGGAGCCTAAAAATACAGTCCCGCAAGTTTTGTTTCTTGTGAGTACTTATTCTAGTTTGGGGATGAAATCAGGAAGTTGTCCGGAGAATAGTAGGTGTAGCGCCTGGGTTGGGGGCAGGCCATGCTTTCTGCAAGTCGACAGGTAGCTTCGCACGCGGCAAAAGATCTGTGCGCCCTCGAATGACCGAAAGCAGCCGGAGATCTTCTGTTGGACCTTGGTCATGCGGATGTCGTTTTCGCCTTGGTTGTTGGTGAATGAGACGAGGGGGTCGGTCATGAATCTCAGAGTCTCTGTTTCGAAATTGCGCAGACGTTCAAGCAGGTTGCGTGACTTCGTTCTGGCCACTCGACCAGGTTGAGCCTTTGGCGCCGGTGGCGGGCATTCACGATCACCCCGGGTCAATACATTTCGATAACGGCTGCGAAATTGGTTGGCAGCTGCGTCGGTCAGACACCCGCCGGCCTTGTTCGTGGCTTCGTTCATTTCCAGCAACAACGCTTGCATCTTCTGGGCCCATCGCTGAGCGTCTTGTTCCCACGCTCTTTCCAGTTCGCGCAGGTGATGCGCGTTGCACAGAGAGTGTAAGCACTCGAAGCGGAAATACGGCTTCCAGTGATCGTGACACAGTGTGCCTCGGAAGTGTTCCAGGACCCCCATGGCCTTCATCGCTTCACCGCCACGATTTCTGTGCGGAAAGAACAGCGTCCACTGGTCGTTGGAAACACAGTGCAACCACAAGCACTTACCATTAACGTTGATACCGGTCTCATCGGCGTGTAGAAATGCTTGCGCAATCAGCTGCTGTCTGACCGCCGTCTCAAATGACGCCAGTAGGCTAAAGGCTTCCCGGTTGAAGTTGAACAGCGATCCCGCGCTCAGCGGGATTGCACATTGATCAGCAAAGTAGTCGCGAATGCGATCATAGGGCAGCAACTGGTGCTGCGAGAGGTAGACGGCTTGGGCCTTGACGCGGTTGCCGTATTGAACCGGTCTGCTAACCCCGGCGGGGAAGCTCGCGACAAACTGATTGCCCTTGGCGTCCTCCAATATTTCAGCCCGGTATTCGGTCACCACTTTAGAGATCTCGATATCGATCACCTGCCGGGACTCAAAACCGGCAGAGCTATAACGGCCCTTCGGGATGGTGCGCCGGTCGATCTCAATGATTTCGATTCGGCCTGGATCAGCCTCCTGCTTGAGCGTCGCGCCGGGGTGCCCATTTTGGCCACCGGGTTTGCGCTTTTGCCCCTTGGCCTTTCGCTTCGAGCCGCGTTGGCGATGCGGATCCCTCGACGGCGGGGTGCTGCTGTTGGTGCTGTTGAGTCCCAGTTTGCCCAGCAGCAGGTTGATCACAGCAACGAGCAGCCGCATCAGTCCCTCTACTTGCGGGGAGATGGACTTATCCTCGCGCAGCAGCTGCTCGACACGGTTCAGGGCCGCGCTCACATCGATCTTGCCCACGGCCATGATGCCGCGGCCTGCGTGAGGCGCTCGCGGAAATCCGCACGCAGCGGCTTGAGCCAGATGCTCTTGACCGTCTGGCCATATTCGTTGTAGCGGTCAAGCTTGCCACGGCCTTGCGTATGGCCAACGTTTACCCAGTTGCTCGCCTGGTAACAGGTGCCGCGAAATCGCGTCGTGTCAACGAAGGTTTCCAAGAGCACCGGTTGGAAGCCGTAGCGCTCTGCCCAGTCCTGCGGCAATCGTTTGCCTACCATCGCCAGGCTCTTCGAGGCCAGGTTGTGGCAGTGAACCCACGGCAGGATCAGAAATCGCGACTGCCCCACGATCAAGTGCAGACTCTGCCGGCGTTGCGCGTGGTCCCAGCCGATGAACTGGTCACGTGGTGCCACCTGCCACGCCGCCGCCCCAAATCCCATGGCGCCCAGAATGCGCTCGCCATCCATGATGAAGTAGCGCATCTGCGCACCCGGCAGCATCGTATAGCCCAGATAATGATGCCGTCCTACCAACACGTTCCAACGGCGCAGCGGCACACCGCGCTGCACCGGCACTATCTTCAGGTCATTTAGCTGGCTTACGCGGCCGATCCAATCAGGCTGCGGATCGCTCTCCGGCGTCCATACCACTCGGTAGCTGCTCGGTCGCTCGCACCTAGGCGGCGGCAATTCAATCAGCCCATCGCGGTGCATCTTCAGCATCGCCACACGGCAACTCATCTCCTTGAGCTTGCCGTTCGGCCCACGCCACTCGAACATCTCACACACCAGCCGGGATAAAACCATCCGGCTCGCGCACACCTCCCGCTTCAGCAGATCTCCAATCTTGCCGATGTCTTCAGTCGACCACGCTTGCCCACAATACCTGTGCATGGGCTCGACTATGGCAGACCGCGGCCGCTGTGTCCAGTACTATATTCGTGCAACTGTTACACACCTCTGCCTCGGGTAAAATTTGCTGAATAGTTACCAAATATTTTATGACTATTTTCCATCAGTAGTGTCCGGTTTATTCTCTAAGTAAGCGATCAGGGTGTCACACTTGCCCACCGCCGCCAGCGAGGCGGCATAGGCTTCGGTCAGTGCAGGGGTATCGAGAAACGACCAATGCTGGTGTCCCCCAGGCCGGTTGTGACTCAACCAATGCAGGTGATTGGAAAGTGGATAGCGCTGAAATTGCTGGATTGATACCACCCGCAATCCCGCCTGCGTGGCAAGGCGGCGCAAGGTTTCGGCGTTGAACAAGAACAGATGCTGGCTCCAGTAGGTGAAGCGCTGGAAGGCGTCGCTCTCGTATAGCGTCAATAGCGCATCCTCAGAGCTGGGAACTTCAATCACCAAGCGTCCCCGGTCCTTGAGACGCGTCGCCAACTCTCTCAGCATCGCGCGAGGGTCAGGCAGATGCTCGAGTACATGGAAGGCGGTAATCAAGTCATACCCCCCCCCCCCCGCATCTTCCAGGCTGCTGTGAAGCACGATCGAATCGCCGTAATACTCACGAACACGGCGCTCCGGCTCAACACCCACGACTTCGGCAGCCAGCGACTGGGCCTTGCGCACAAAGCCTGCGGCCCCGCATCCGAAATCCAGCACCTTGCGATTGACCATGGCGGCTTTGAGCATCTCGAAGCGGCGCTGGTCGTCCTGCTCCGCGCCCCGCAACATGGACTCGATCGACGGCAAAACATCGCCATGCATGCCCGAGTCTTCGTAGTGACCGGCCTGAATGTGCTGGAGGGAGCTGAGCGCCACCAAGCCGCAGTTGGTACACTCGAAAACCTGCAAGGACGGATCGTCACGTACGGCACCTTTGCGGATGCTGAAGTCGGGATGGTTACAGAGGTAGCAGGTCATCTTAATATCTCGATTTCAGTTCAGAGACCTATCGTCGGCCTGATCCAGCAGCGTTTCAAACACCTGGCTGTCGTGTACCGCAGCATTGCTGACCTCGTAGCTTTGCACCAGCTTGTTGCCCTGGTCCGCGTTGACGTGGTTCTTGTAGCCATAGTGCTTTTCGTGGTTCTTCTTCGTCCAACGCGCATCGACGTCTTTCTGGCGCATCTTGGATTTCTGTGCGGGCTGTTGCCGTTCGGCAGGCGTGTCGCCTGCCTTGATCTGGGCGTTCTCCTCGCGGGTGTTGCGTTGGCGCGGGACTTCGACAAAAGTGGCGTCGATCATTTGTCCGGCTCGTGCAGCGTAGCCTCGGCTTGCCAGTTGTTCGTGGAAGCGGGTAAAGAGAGTCTCCACCAGTTTGAACTCCTTCAGGTGTTCACGAAACAGCCACACGGTCTTGGCATCCGGTACCCGATCTTCCAGCTGCAATCCCAGAAAGCGCATGAAAGAGAGCCGGTCGCGTATCTGGTATTCGATGCGGTCATCTGACAGGTTGTGCAGTTGCGGCAGCACCAGCAGTTTGAACATGAGCACCACATCAATCGGCGTCGCTCCCGCGTTGCTTTTGCGTTCTTTCTCATGCACGCGGTTCAGATCAGCCCAGAACGCTTCCCAGTTGATCTGTTCATTCAACCCAACCAACGGATCACCCATCTGGGTGAGCTTGGCCGTGCGTTCCGTTATGTCAAAAAAACCGGGTTGTGTTTTGTGTTTCATCGTCTGCGCTCTTGATAATGTGCCTCTGTACATAACGCATCAGACCATTCGTTCGTATACTTGCAGAAGCAAAATATCAGCAATTATTAGAGGTGCCCTTGAATCCTTCGGCGCTGGCATTGGTTATCCTGTGACGGCTATAGCGGAGTAAACCTTGCACATGGCGCCGGAGCATTTTGACTACTTTTTTAATCTGCTCCAGACGACTCATCATGGCATTGTTTATTGTGGACCCCTCGTTCACGGCCTTTCGGATTAAAGCTCTTCAGGTTTGCGATTCGTCCAATCGCCAACTAGCGATTGTGTGAACCTTGAAACGCCAACTGGTCTGCATAAGCTAGTGGAGTTAAAGTTTGACCTATGTATTAAATCTTTGTGAAAAATAACGCAATCTCCAACTTCTAAATAGCAATGTAATTCTGGCAGTTCTCCTGTTATTTTTTCAATATCTTTTGGTATAAGATCTGTGTATGAATCGTAAGCATCGCGTTTTTTCTCAAACGGAAGGGTTCCATAAGCGTGACTTGTTGGAAGGATGGACATAGTCCCATTTTCTGTTGTCGATGTTCTAAATAATGGGTAATGGATATTAAAAATATCACCAAATCCCTTCATATAATTTGACTCTTGATGAAAATCATAAACTAATCTCTTGTCTTGAGGAATGCTCAAAAGATATCCAGAAGATATTTCGAAAACAGGGGCATCGCTCCCAGATATTTTTTTTAAAATATCGTTCATGAATACGCTTATAGTTTTAAATGAAAGTAGTTTTGATGATGCGGTATGAAGTTCATAGAGCTTTGGTTTGTTCATCTTGTCTAGTTGCACTATTGCTGAATCAACTCGATTGTTTTTGTCGGTAACATAAGGGCTGAAAATCTTCAACAAATCCTGTTTTACATCATGAATAAGGCTATTTGGGATTAGATTTTTTATGGTAACGTAACCAAATCGCTCGTAAAAATGCCTTAAATCTGTATCGGAACTAAAGGTTCTTGGAGCGTCTGTTAGTTTATGTTGTGCGAATGTTGCTTCGGAAACAAGTTGGATTAGATCTTGTGTGTGTGTGTGTGTGTGTGTGTGTGTGTGTCATTGTCAGCCTCATTAGTTAGAAATTATTTGCTTCCAGCGGTAATTGTCAAAGTAGTTGTCACCTCGACGCTTAAATTTTATTCGGTTATTTTATTCACCCTTACGGACGCTGAAGTCGGGATGGTTGCAGAGGTAGCAGGTCATCTTAATATCTCCATTTCAGTTCAGAGACCTATCGTCGGCCCGGTACTGCGCGAGGACATTAGTCAGCACGAGGCACACCTTTTCGATATCGGCCTCGTTCATGGTCACCCCCGAAGGCAGGCTGATCCCTGCGTCAGCGACGGCATCGGATACCGGATAGGTCTGCCCTGCTGCCACGAAAGGTGCGTACGGCGGCATACGATGCATTGGATAAAACACTGGCCTGACTTCAACTCCGTTTTTTAACATCATTCCGATAATTTCGTCACGCTTCGCTGCAAGCCAGGGGGGTAGGACTATGGTATAAAACCAGTAGGAGTTAACCACATCACCAACTTCGCCGACCAGTTGAAGTCCCGCTACATTTGATAGTCGCAAGCGATACTGTTCTGCATTCCAACGTTTTCGTTCAACGAATTCTCCTATACGCTCCATCTGTGCTATACCAATGGCGGCCTGGATATTAGTCATGCGATAGTTATAGCCCACATGATCGTGCCAATAGCGGCGTTCCTTCGACATACCGTGGTCGCGCAACATACGAGCACGCTCAAACATGGCGGTATCGTTGAACAGCAACATACCTCCTTCGCCAGTAGTAATTGTCTTGTTGCCGTAAAAGCTGAAAATGGCAGCATGGCCAAGATTGCCTACATGAACTCCTTGGTACATGCTACCAAGAGCCTCCGCACAATCCTCGACCACAACCAGATCATGCTGCTGCGCCAACGCCATGACTCGCCCCATGTCGGCAGGGTGTCCGTACAAGTGCACCGGGATGATAGCGCGTGTACGTGCGGTCACGGCTCGTTCAGCAGCATCCATATTCATAGTCATAGTATGCTGATCTATATCTACCAGCACCGGGGTTGCGCCTACGTAAAGCACTGCATTTACTGGTGCTGCAAAAGTTAGATCTGGCACGATTACCTCATCGCCAGGACCTATACCCAGAGTAACGAGCGCCAAATGCAAAGCAACGGTTCCGTTTGATACTACCAATGCGTGAGGGCTACCCACATACTGCCTGAATGACTCCTCAAATTGGCGTACATATTTTCCTTGAGAAGAAATCCAGCCGGTGCGGATGCAGTCGGTGACGTATTCCAGTTCGTTGCCGTCAAGCACCGGCTGCGTCAAGGGCACTTGGTGATAACGTTGGGCACAAGCATAGTCGACCAGTTCACCCACATCATCAACAATGGGAATGATGCGGATACTCTCGTTGAGCCGCGCCTGGATTTGCTCCAGCGGCGTGTTGACCGGTAGCGAGACAAAATCCCTCTGCATGACCCCAGCCACCGACCTCTCGATCTGTGCCCCCTTCATCAGGGCACGGCGAATATCACCGTCGCTCAACACACCGACCACGGCGCGACCTTCGACAGCAAAACAAAGACCCTGAGCATTGCTTTCGATGACTACCATCGCATCTTGCAACGTGGCATCGGCGCGGATAATCATCTGTTCAAGTGTTGGAAGCTCAATCATTATTTATCCTTGTGGAAATTTTTTTCAGCCAATCTGGCCTTTACGAATTCATATTGCTTGGCTAGTTCGGCGGATGACACCCGGTACACCTCTAGGGTGTAGTAATCGAGTCCTGGTTCGATTACCTCCCAGAACCAGCTGTCAGCTGTCACGATCTCGTTGGTATCTGCTGTGCCATCGTTATCGCTGAGGTGATAACCCTGAATCCAGGGCTTGACCTGAGCATGCGCAGCAACCGGGTCGAAACCGAGCGACCTAGCGCTGACCTTGAGATGGGCGACGTCCAACAACACTCCAACATTGGAAGGCATCCTTCCCATGAAGGCGACAATCTCATCGGGATGTGTCAGCAGCAGCGGATCCTCGCCAAACGTTGCCATATTGACTGCGTTCAACACGTTGTTCTCGACCAGCAGAGTCACGCCTTCGCGGCGAGCCTCCTCGGCCAATAGCAACACCTTTTCACCAAACTGTTCCAAAGCTGAGGCGCGATCACGTAACACATGTCGCCCGAGAGGCTGGCCCAGTTCGGCTACCCGAGGATTGATACGAAAACCTGCATGGAAACCATAAACCGGGCGGCCCAATGCCACCGCTAGCCGCATGGCCTCCCGCACGTGCTGCACGCTACGCTCCGTCAAAGCCGGGTCAGACGAGGCTAGGTTGAAAACAAAGGGCTGCGCTGGCGGAGGAAAATAATTGTGGACCTGAAGCACTAGGTCTTTGCGCAGTGCAAGAAGATCGGTCTCATAGGTCACCGAATAAGCCCCGCCCGATAATTCCACTGCGGGGATGCCGTGCTGACACAAGTTCATCGCGGTTTCCGCAGCAGACTTAGCGCGAACCCCGCCGGTTGAAATAAAAATCATTACAAACCCACCTTTCTCGCCGGTATGCCAACGTACACGCCCGGGTTAGTGATGCTACGAACCACCGTGGCGCCGGCTCCGATGGTGATATCTGCC
>JBCKLP010000070.1:0-11918 GCA_038903735.1 Burkholderiales bacterium
CAAAAGCTGCACTGTCAAATGATTTCTCCGCCGGGGACAATGCACCCTCAGCGCAGCACATCAAACAGGTTGTTGAAATCGTCGGTCCAGATTTTCAGGCCGGGGATTTCGTCGGGCTTCACCGCGTCGGCAAAGCGCGGATGGGCGAGCAATTTCGCGTTATTGGTGACCACCATGTAGTCGGTGTAGTTGTACTCGACGCCCTCCGGCGAATGCGAGATAAGAATCGTTTTCATGCCCTCGGCCTCGGCCAGCAGTTTCACCATCGGCGCCAGGTTGATGAAGCGGTTGGTGATGTTGTAGACGATGGCACCATCGGGCTTGATCTGGCTCTTGTAGACGCGCAGGGCCTCGCGCGTCATCAGGTGCATGGGAATGGAATCCGAGGAAAACGCGTCAATCGACAGCATGTCGAACTGCTGCGGCGGATCGCGTTCGAGATTCAGCCGCCCGTCCCCGGTGACATATTCGAGCTTCGCCTTGGAACCGCTCAGGTACCAGAAATAGTTTTTTGCGATGTCGATGACCGAAGGCACCAGTTCATAAAGGCGATAGGTATCCCCTGGGCGGCCCCAGGCAGCCAGCACGCCGATACCCAGACCCAGTACGCCGACGCGGATATCGGCGCGCTCCTCACCGTAGAACTGCACCACCCGCGCAATGCCCGAATCGGGACCGAAATAACTGATCGGCTTGTCGCGCAGGGACTCATGGGTGTATTGCGAGCCATGGCTGATGACGCCATGCACCAGCCGGCGTATGGTTTGCCGGTCATCGGGCGGGCCATCCTCTTTTACCCGCAGGGTGCCGTAGAAGTCCCGGTGCAGCACCACGGCGTCCTGATACTGGTAACTCACATAGCCCCACAGGTACCAGCAGCTCACCATCGTGACCACTATCGAGGCCACGGGCGTTCCCAGACGCAGCCAGGCGGCCTTCGCGCCCGGCGCGATCAGGCTCACGTAGGCCGCCAGCAGGCCGCAGGCGATGAGCGCCAGCGGCAATTCCAGAAAAGTCTTGAACACCAGGGGCGCCACCACGCCCACCATCAGGCCGCCGGCCGCGCCACCGATCGAAAGCATCAGGTAGAAGCGTGTCAGATATTTGGGCGAGGGGCGCAGCGCCGCCAGCTCGCCATGGCAGAACATGCAGGCGACAAACAGGCCGACCAGGAAGGCAGGCACCGCGACATGCACATTCAGGTAGGCATAGCTGTCATCCAGCCCCCAGGAGAGCCCTATCATCAGTATGAACATGAGCGGCAGGAATACTGCCCGCGAATACCAGCCGCTTTTGCCGCGCGAGCTGCCCACATCGAATACCAGGATGAAAGTCACCAGGTAGAGCACCAGTGGGACGATCCACAGGAAGGGCACCGAGGCCACGTTCTGGGTGATGTGATTGGTGAAGGACAAGAGCAGCAGGGAACCCAGCGCCGCCAGCAAGAACCAGAGGACCATGTCCCTGCCGGTGGGCGCGGCACCGCTGTTTTCAGACGACTCGTCCTCCACGGCATCGACCGCTGCGACCGGCGTGCGCGCGGCAAGCCAGGCCGAGCAGATCACCAGCGCGGCAAACAGAACGTACACCCCGCTCCAAACCCAGGACTGCCAGCGCAGCGTGATATTGGGCTCGATCAGCGGCGGATAGGCGAGCAGGGACAGCAGGGAGGCGAGATTGGACAACGCGAACAGGCGATAGACCTTGGCGCGCGGATAACAGCGCGCAAACCAGGCCTGCACCAGGGGACCGGTGGTGGAGAGCAATAGATAGGGCAGGCCCACCGTGACGGCGAGCAGCAAGAGAATGCGCGAGGCGGGTTCGGTCTCCGGCAGGGGCTTCCAGCCATCCCCGGCAATGATGGGCAGCCAGGCCAGGGAAATCAACACCAGCACGGTATGCAGTATGGCCTGCGGGCGCGCCCCCAGTTTGCGGATCACGGTATCCGAATAGGTGTAACCCACCAGCAGCACCAGTTGGAAAAACACCATGCAGGTGGTCCACACCGAGGCCGAGCCCCCGAACCAGGGAAGGATCTGCTTGGCAATGATGGGTTGCACCAGAAACAGCAGGAAAGCGCTGGTGAAAATGGTGACTGCGAAAAGAATCATGGAGAAGTCCCGTAAGCCGGCGGATCGGGATGAGGCCGGCGCAAAAGGGCGTGATTATCCCCCAGGAGGGCCGCCAGCGGCAAACCGCTGTGAGCGGACAGTTTCGCAGGGTCTATTATTATTTATGACAACGACATTGGCTTGCGATGTCCACCAGTCATAGCGTTGCATTTTTAAAAGTCAAACTTATGCCGCGGTAGCTGCAAAACCGCAAAAGACACCCGTGGAGACACCCGCCGCAGGGCGGCTGCCAAGCAAGGGCAATCCGGCTGCTCACGAGCGGTATCGCGTCACGAATCGCCGGTCCAGCCAGTCTTTCCAGTGCCAGACCCAGGCACCTTGCATCGCCCGTCCCTCCCATGCTGCCAGAGCCTGGCGACCGCCGTAGTTGAGTATAGCCAGGGCAGTAGAACCGGACCTGAACGGCAGCAGGGGCTCGCCACGCACCGCCCGTCGCAGGTTCCGAGCGAGCAGCGGGCCTTGCCTGACCGCGAACACACCGGATTTTGGCCAGGGCCGACTCGCATCACCGGCGCAGTCACCCGCTGCAAATGCCTCGGGATGCGACACCGACTGCAGGCATTCATTAATGCTGATGAATCCTTTCACGTCGGTTGCCAGCGGCGTCGCGGCGAGCCAGGACAATGCTGCGGCACCGGCCGCCCAGATGACAGTATCCGCCGCCACACGCGAGCCGTCCGCCAGGGTGAGGCCCGCGGCATCGACCGCGCTTACCGCCACGCCGGTCTGTATCGAGACGCCACGTGCCGAGGCCATGCGCAAGGCCCGCTCACGCGCGCCAGCGGTAAATCCGGGCAGGATTTGCGCGCTATCGGCAACCAGCGTGACCCACGCAGCGTCGCCATGCTCGCGATTCAGGCGCCAGGACAAGGTGAAGGCGATCTCGGTGCCTGCCGCGCCCGCACCGACCACGGCAATTCGGCGTGGCGCACCGCCGGCAGATTTCTGTTCCAGTTGACTCAGGCGATCAAAAAATACGGCCGCGGGTTTCACCGCCAGCGCGTGCTCCACAACGCCAGGAATACCGTGGGTGGACGCCATGGAACCGACGTCGATGGAAATCAGCTCATACGCCAGCGGCGCACCCACTGATATTTCGACCTGCCGGCTTTTCTCGCCCAGGCCCGTGGCTGCGGCAGCTATCCATCGCGCACCCGCCCGCCTTGCCAGTGTCTCAAGATCGATGTGGCAAGCGGCCGGCGCGTAATCACCCGCGACCACACCCGGGATCATTCCCGAATAGATGGCGTGCTGCTCCGGCGAGAGCAACACCAGTTCCAAACCCGGTTCAGGCTGCGCGGCAAAATGCCGCAGCACTTCGACATGGCTGTGCCCGCCGCCGATAAGGACCAGGCGTTTCATGGCGACAGGCGCAAGAGGTCTTCGGGCCGGTCAAGATCCCAAAGCGTGGCAAGTTCGGCGGCGCGCCAGCCAAGCTGCGCCAGTCGTTGCCGGGTTTGTTCCATGACCTGCGGGCCGCCCCACTCAATGTGCTGGAAAATTTCCGCCGCCGCCTGCTTCATCCCCACCAGAACATAGCCGCCGTCTTCCGCCGGACCGAATACGGCGGGGGCACTGTCGAGCGCCGCAGCCGCACTACGCAGGTAGGCCGCGTCCAATGACGGAATGTCCGAACCGATGATGATTGCCCTGTCGTGTTTTTCGAGGGCGTGCAGCATTGCCCCATGCATGCGGCTGCCCAGATCACCCGCGCCCTGCCGCTGCAGCGTTACCGGATAATCTCGCGCGCAGGCCGCGAAAAAGGGATGCGTGACATCGGGTGTGCACCACAATTCAACGGCCCCGGGCAGCGCCGCACAGGCCGCCTCCAGCGCACGGCGCACCAGCTTCGAATGGAGGTCGGCCGCGCCCTGCGCACCCAGCGCCGGAATCAGCCGCGTCTTGCACTCACCGGCCACCGGCGCGCGCGCGAACACCATCACGCAGACATCATCCATCGGCCGCCGCCCCACGCTCATCCGTCATCATCCCTCATCAACCGCGGTCTGGCGCTCATTTGCCGTCGCCACGGTAGTAGCGGCGCACCAAAGCCTCAGGGGATGCGCCCAGAAAATAGCGCAGGCGCAGCCACCACATGAGCATCATGGTGCGCCACACGCCGTGGCGCTCCCAGCGGCGGCCGGAGGTCAGCACCCTGTCACGCAGGCACAGGGGTGGCGAAACGCGTTTCAGTCGCACGCACAGCTCGATGTCCTCCATCAGCGGCAGCGGCGCGTAGCCTCCCAGGCGCTCGAACACGGCGCGCCGCACGAATAGGGCCTGGTCGCCGGTGGCAATGCCAGTGCGGCGAGAACGCGCATTCATCATGAAGGCAATCATGGGGAACAGAAGGCTGCCACCATTTATGCAGACATCGAACCGGCCCCAGTCCCGTCCAGTGGCGGCCAGCCCTTCGGCAATGCGCCGGGCGGCGCCTTCGGGCAAGGCAGTATCCGCGTGCAGAAACAGCAGGATGTCGCCGCGCGCCCTTTGCGCCCCGGCATTCATCTGCGCAGCCCGGCCGCACGGCGCACTGACAATGGCATCAGCGAGGCCGCGAGTGGATTCGAGCGTGGCATCCGTCGAGCCGCCATCGGCAAGGATAATTTCGTGCCCCTCAGCGCGCATAGGCTGCAACGCAGCCAGCGCGGCAGCGATGCCCGGGGCCTCGTTCAATACCGGAATGATCACAGACAACAATACGGCCTAGCGTCGGGCGTCGTTGAGGGACCAATCGTAGTCGAGAAACGCGATGGGGGCCTTGCCCGCGGCAATCACCTGACGCTCCCCATCCACATCGGCAAGCAGCGCCGCGCGGCGGGCGAAATACTGCTCGCGTGAAACTATCGGCTGCGCATCGGCGCCAATGCCGCGCAGGCCGCTCGACCAGTCCACGGCATACCAGTCGAATATCCGCGACACCTCCAGCCTGCCGGTCTGCCCGTTAAAGCGGTTGCGCGAGCGGTCCGACAAAAAGCGACGCGCCTGCTCATCCAACTGGGCATCCAGGCGATCTCCCACATAGGCTTCTTCGCGCAGCATGGGGCAGCCCACCGCGGCGCAATTCGCGGCGTAATGAATTCGCGGCTCATCGTAGACGCCCTTGGCCCGCAACAGATCGTGCTCGAGGTAATCCAGCCATGACTCACGCCCGAATAGGCGGAAGAACCGGTCCTTCCAGGGGTTGCCGAACACCGTGCCGAAATCGCGTATGGATTTCAGGTTCGGATAGCGCGTCAGGATTTTCTCCACCGTAAAGGCGTTGTAGGCATTGAGCAGGAAAGCCATCTGGCGCGGCTTCGTCCAGCCGCGAAACTCGCTCTCGGCGACACCCGACAATGTGTCCAGATAGGCTTTGAGTGCCGCGCGCTCGGCTGCCATCGCCGCATAGCGCAATTGCGAGGCCTTGCCGCCGTCGACGAGTAGCACATGTTTTTTCAGCAAGGCATTCCAGGCCGAATGGCTGTGGTCAAACTGCGCAGCGGCGATGCAGGGCACGAACAAAACAAGCAGCGCCGCCAGCATGCCGGCAATGCGGCCTGCAAGACGCATCTTCACGAGCGCATCCAGGCGTGAAAGCGCTCGGCCCAGGCGAGCGCCCGCTGCGGCGCGTGTGCGCGCTTCCAGTTGCCCGCGGCATACTTGTTGGCCTCGACCAGTGTCGGGTAGATATGGATGGTGCCGAGGATCTTGTTCAGGCCGATGCCATGGCGCATGGCCGCAATGAATTCGATGATGAGATCCCCGGCATGCTCGCCGACAATGGTGGCGCCCAGGATGCGATCCTTGCCCGGCACAGTCAGCACCTTGACGAGGCCGTGGGCGTCACTGTCGGCAATGGCGCGATCCAGATCGTCGATGCCGTAGGTGGTGAGCTCATACGCAATGCCCTTCTCCCTTGCCTCGGTCTCGTTCAGGCCGACGCGCGCCACTTCCGGGTCGGTAAAGGTTGCCCAGGGAATCACCGAGTAATCCACCTTGAAGCGGCGCACCGCGCCAAACAGGGCGTTGACCGCCGCATACCAGGCCATGTGCGCCGCGGTGTGCGTAAACTGGTAGGGACCGGTGACATCGCCGCAAGCATAGATGTTCGGATACAGCGTCTGCAGGTACTCATTGGTCTCGACGGTGCGGGTGCGCGCCAGAGGAATCTCCAACTCCTCCAGCCCATAACCGGCGGTATTGGCAACGCGTCCCACCGCGCAAAGAATGGTATCGAAGGCAATCTTCACTTCAGCGCCGGCATGCTCGCAGACGAGAACCTTCTCCCCGGCCTCGCTGATGACCCGCAGCGCCTTGTGCTCCAGGCGCACATCCACTCCTTCGGCGCGAAAACGATCGAGCACCATGGCCGAGACTTCCGGGTCTTCGCGAATCAGAATGCGCGGCAGCATTTCCACCTGGGTCACCGTTGACCCCAGGCGCGCAAAGCACTGCGTCAGTTCCGCACCAATCGGGCCGCCGCCCAGCACCACCAGGCGGCACGGCAGCTCGCGCAGGTTCCAGATGTCATCCGAGGTCAGGCAACCGGCTTCGACAAGCCCCGGTATAGGCGGCACGAAGGGTCGCGCGCCGGCGGCAATGATGATGGCGCGCGTACTCAGCGTGGTTTCCTTCCCGTCGGCGCCGCGCACAGCAACCGTCCAGGGCGAGGTGATCCGCGCTTCACCCATCAAGCATTCCACCCCGAGCGACTGGTAGCGCTCCACCGAATCATGCGGCTCAACGGCCCGGATCACACGCTGCACGCGCTCCATCACCTCGCCAAAATCGAATTCTGCCCGCAATGATTTGAGGCCGTAGTCCTGCGCCCGTCGTGCCTGCGCCAGCAGCTTGGCAGTGCGGATCAGCGCCTTGGAGGGAACGCAGCCGGTGTTGAGGCAATCCCCCCCCATGCGGTGTTTCTCGATCAACGTCACCTTGGCCTTCACCGCCGCGGCGATATAGGCGCTCACCAGCCCGGCGGAGCCCGCGCCTATCACCACCAGATTGCGATCAAAGCGCGCCGGCCGCGACCAGCGCGCATACACCCTGCGTGCCTTGAACATATCCAGCGCCTTTTTCGCAATCAACGGAAAAATTCCCAGCAGCACGAGCGAGCCGATCAGGGCCGGCGACAGCAGGCCGGCAAGCGAGCTGATCTGCACAATCTGGGTACCCGCGTTGACATACACCAGGGTGCCCGCGAGCATACCCACCTGGCTTACCCAGTAGAAGGGCCAGGCGCGCATGGGGGTGAGGCCCATCGCCAGATTGATGACAAAAAATGGCAACGCCGGCACCAGCCGCAGGGCAAAAAGGTAAACAGCGCCCTCCCGCTCCACACCGGCATTGATCGCGCGCAGCTTGTCACCGAAGCGCGCCTGGATGGCGTCGCGAAACAGAAAGCGGCTGGCGAGAAACGCCAGGGTGGCACCGATGCTGGAGGCAAACGATACGATGAGCGTGCCCCAGCCCAAGCCAAATATGGCGCCGGCCACCAGGGTCATGATCGCCGCGCCGGGCAGCGAGAGCCCGGTGACCGCGACATAGGTGGCAAAGAATATACTCGCGGTAGCCAGTGGATTGGCGCGGTAGAGGGTCTCTATGGCCTCCTGCTGGGCACGGAAATATTCCAGCCGGAAAAATCGGTCCAGGTCCAGCGCGAAAAATGCCGCGAGCAGCGCGGCAAGGGCAAGCAGCAGGGCTATCCTGCCCCGCGTCATTCGGCTGCCAAAGCACCACCGCAGCTTGAGCCCTGCCCCGCGGTGCATCCAAAGCAGTGGTCCTTGACCACGATGTCATTGCCCTCGATATCACGCGCCAGCAGGTCCGTAAGCCGGGGCCGCGGCGACACATAGCCTTTCACATGCAGTGGCAGATTCAGCATCTGGTTGAAATCGCAATCATAGACATAGCCCTGCCAGTCCACCGAGAGCAGGGTACGGCACATGAGGAAATCCAGATTCTCCTCGCGGTAGGCGTCCCGCAGCAAACGCATGTATGACTGAAACTGCCCTTTGGAGACCAGTGTCGAGCCAAAGCGCGCGATCGGCATGTTGGCCAGGGTAAATAAGCGGTTGAAGCGGATGCCAAAAGTTTCTCCCAGGACCCGCTTGTAATCGGCTTCCAGGCCCACTTGCCCGGGCGGCAACACCGGCCCCTGCGGGTTGTACACAAGGTTTAGCTCAAGACTGCCACCCTCGCTCGCATAACCCAGTGCGTTCAAGCGCTGGAGCGCGCTGATGCTTTTTTCATAGACGCCCTTGCCACGTTGGCGATCGACCAATTCTTCGGTGTAACAAGGCAGCGAAGCAACCACCTCGACCTGATGCGCAGCGAGGAACTCCGCCAGATCCTCCTGCCCGGGTTCATCGAGTATGGTGAGATTGCAGCGATCAATGACATGAACACCGGCCGCGCGTGCCTCACCGACCAGGTAGCGGAAGTTTTCGTTGAGTTCCGGAGCGCCGCCGGTCAGATCGAGCGCGCGGACCTTCCTCACGCGCAGATAACGCAGCACCTCGTCGACGGTGTCACGCGTCATCATCTCGGTACGCGTCGGACCTGCGTTAACATGGCAATGCAGGCAGGTCTGGTTGCACTTGTAGCCCAGATTGACCTGCAGCGTTTCGACCTTCCCGCGGGTGATGGCGGGAAAATAGCTGACTTCCAAGAGGGGCAATGTGGCGTGCATCAGGGCCTGTTGTTCGGTAATCGCATCAAAACGCAGTGATGCCTTCTATCCTTGAATAATACGCCCGGCAGGACCCGGTGGATGCACGCCCGGAATTTCACCCGTGTGCGCGTGTTATAGTTTTTCGCTTATGAGACAGCGACTTTCCAGAATTGTCACGCGAACAGGCGATGGCGGCGAAACCGGCCTGGGGGATGGCTCACGCCGTCCCAAGGACAACCTGCGCATTGTTGCGCTGGGCGACGTGGACGAACTCAACAGCACGCTGGGACTGCTGGCGGCCGAAGCCCTGCCGGGCGAGATTGCAGCGCTGCTATCGGACATCCAGCACGACCTCTTTGACCTGGGCGGCGAGCTGTCCATTCCCGGGCACACCATGATCAGCGATGCGCAGGTGCAGCGACTGGAAAAGTCTGTTCACCATTTCAACGAGCCTTTACCGCCCCTGAAGGAATTCATTCTCCCCGGCGGCTCACGCGCCGCCGCGCAGGCGCATATTGCCCGCACGGTATGCCGCCGCGCCGAACGCAGCCTGGTGGCCTTGTCGCGGGAGGAGACGGTGACGGCAGCTTCACGGATTTATCTCAACCGCCTGTCCGACCTGATGTTCGTGCTGGCGCGCTGCCTGAACCGCGCACAGGGACACCCGGACATCCTCTGGAATCGCCAGCGCCAGCCCTGAATGAGTGCGCCCCACCGGGCGCACCGAAAAAAACGCGGCCGAAGCCGCGTTTAGTTTTCTTATGCAGTCTGTTTTTGTAATTAATCGTCGCCGACAAACGCCTCGTCGCGCTTTTTTCGGATCGCCGGCAGCGCAATGATGATCAGCATCACAATGGCTATGCTGAGCAATGTGGCACTGATCGGGCGCTGGAAGAACACTGTCGGATCGCCCCGCGAGAGCAGCATGGCGCGACGCAGGTTCTCCTCCATCAGGGGTCCCAGAATGAAGCCCAGCATCAGCGGCGCCGGCTCGGCCTCCATCTTCAGGCACAAGTAGCCGAACACACCGAAAAGGGCGGTCATCATGACATCGAAGGCGCTGTTCTGCAGGCTGTACACACCAATGCCGCAGAACAACAGGATCGCGGGGTACAGCATCCGATAAGGCACCTCCAGCAGCTTGATCCACATGCCGATCAGGGGCAGGTTCAGGATCACCAGCATCAGGTTGCCCACCCACATGGAGGCGATCATTCCCCAGAACAACTGCGGACGCTCGGTCATGATCTGCGGTCCGGGGGCTATGCCCTGGATCATCATGGCGCCGATCATCATGGCCATGATGGCATTCGACGGAATGCCCAGCGTCAACAGCGGAATGAAGGAAGTCTGCGCACCGGCATTATTGGCCGCCTCGGGGGCAGCCACACCCTCGATGGCGCCTTTGCCGAAGTTCGCCTTGTTCTTGGAAAGCTTCTTTTCCACGGTGTAGGCGGCAAACGAGGCCAACAGCGCGCCGCCACCGGGCAGCACACCCAGGAACGAACCCAGAATGGTGCCGCGCAGAACCGCCGGGGTGCAGGTCTTGATTTCCGCCCACGAGGGAAGCAGGCTGCCCACCTTGGAGGTGAACGTCTCGCGATGCTCTTTCATTTCCAGGTTGCGGATGATTTCGGTAAAGCCGAAACAACCCATGGCAATCGCCACGAATCCGATGCCGTCCGAGAGTTCCGAAATACCGAAGGCGAAGCGCTGGGTCCCGGAATTGACGTCGGTGCCCACCAGGCCCAGCAAGAGGCCCAACAGCACCATCGCAATGGCCTTGATCACCGAGCCGCGCGCCAGCACTACGGCAAGTATCAGTCCTGTGGTCATCAACGAGAAGTACTCCGCCGGACCGAACTTCAGTGCCACCTCCGCAAGCGGCGGCGCCGCCAGCGCGATGACGAAGGTCGCCACGGTACCGGCGAAAAACGAACCCAGTGCCGCAATTCCCAGGGCAGGTCCGGCTCGACCCTGTCGGGCCATCTGGTAACCGTCAAGGCAGGTGACCACCGCCGAGGATTCCCCTGGGATGTTCACCAGGATGGCTGTGGTCGAACCGCCGTACTGCGCGCCGTAGTAGATACCGGCCAGCATGATCAGCGCCGAGATCGGCGGCAGGGTAAAGGTCAAAGGCAAGAGCATGGCGATGGTGGTCACCGGCCCGATGCCGGGCAGAACACCGATCAAGGTGCCCAGTAGACAGCCGGCCAGACAGTAAAGAATGTTTTGCCAGGTCAGTGCGACGCCCAATCCCAGGGCGAGGTTTGCGAATAAATTGGTTTCCATGATTTATATCCAAGCCGGCCAAACACTCAACGACAGACCCAGGCCCTTGATAAACACCAGGATCACGAAAGTAGCCAAGCACACGGCCATGATGGCGGCTTCCTTGAGCTTGAACTCATGGCCGCCGTAGGCCGCGCCGATCACCAGCACAATGGTGGCAACAAGAAGACCCGCGGGGCGCAGCAGGTAGCCGAACGCGGCGACCGCCATCAGCACCACGAACAGGGAACGCTGCCCCCATGATCCCAGGAAGAAACCCAGGGCCAGGGCCGCCACCGTCTGTTTGATGATCAGCGGATTGCCCTTGAACATCGCCTCGCCGAAGTACAGGATCGACATGAGGACGACACTGGCCAGCAGCAGCCAGGGGCGCACCGTAATGACCCTCCATGAATTATCTGCTTTCCCTATAAAGGAGCGGACAAAACAGACCAGTCCGAGCAGAGCCATCATGCTGCCCAGCCATGTTGGGAAATAAGCCGGGCCCATGCGTACTGCCGAGCCCATCGGGTAGTTCTGCGAAAATGCCACGAAGGCGATACCCAGCCCCATGAACATGATGCCAGCCCAGAAGTCCTTGCCGTCCTTAATACTATTCATGCACCCTCCTCCAGAATTTATGCGCGCGCATTTTGCCACAAGGTGGCAATAGTTGAAACAAACAAATTAAAGAAAAAATATTAGGTAAATCCGCTAGCGGCAGAATGCACTGCAACAAGACGCAGAAAACAGGTGTATCGCCATGAATTTACCCGTAAATCCCTAGCAGGGAGCGTTTTTCAGGCCGACTACGGATATTGCCGACACTACCTTGCTGGAACCTTTCTAAAAAATTC
>JBCKLP010000071.1:0-11862 GCA_038903735.1 Burkholderiales bacterium
TCGAGCTCACCATCGGCGAGAAAGCGTTCACCTTCTCGCGCAAGAACGAGAGCATCGCCGCCGAAGCAGCGCTGGATGGGGTGTACATCATCCGCACCTCGGTGCCGGCAACACAGATGGACGCACCCACGTGCGTACGCAACTACCAGTCCTTGTCCAATGCCCGAGCGCGCGTTTCGCTCGCTCAAGACCATCGACCTGAAGGTGCGCCCGATCCACCACCGATTGGCCGATCGGGTGCGCGCACATATCCTGCTGTGTGTGCTTGCCTACTACGTCGAATGGCACCTCCGCGAGGCGTGGCGTGAGCTGATGTTCGCCGACGCCGAGCAACAAGCCAAGGCCACGCGCGACCCGGTCGCGCCGGCCAAACGCTCGAAGACTGCCTTAACAAAGGCAACGACCCACCTGCTCGATGAGGGCACGCCGGCGCACAGCTTCGCAACTCTACTCAACGAACTCGCCACCATCGTGCGCAACACCTGCCGCACCCCCGGCGCCGGGGACGATGCGCCAACGTTCGACATCCTGACCACGCCCAACGCGAAGCAAAAGCACGCGATCGAGTTGATTCAGCAGATCAAGGTGTAGACAGAAACCGGAACCCAGATTCCACGCCAAGCGCCCACCAACAAAGGGAAAATTCGTTCGGCGCTTATAGGAACTTCAGGCTAGTATGAGTGCCTGCCATCTGCTGGGGGGAACCACCAACATGAAAACGGTGAAGGGCTTTGTTGCGCTGCTGCTGGGTGCTGTCATTGCGAATGCGGCGGCACAGAGGGACTATCCGACCAAGCCGATCCGCATGATCGTTCCCTATCCGCCGGCCGGGCCGACCGACATCGTGGGCCGCCCCATGACGGAGAAACTCTCCGCCAACATGGGCCAGTCGGTCATCCTCGACTTCCGTCCCGGGGGCAATACCATCATCGGCACCGATGCCGTCGCCAAGAGCGCCGCCGACGGTTACACATGGCTGTTCACCACGTTTGCGCACACCACGCTGCCCGCGCTGATGAAGGATCTGCCCTACCGCCCGATCGAAGACTTCTCGGGAGCCGCCATGGTGGCGAATTTTCCGAGCGTCGCGGTCATTCCCGCGTCGATTCCCGCCACCTCGCTCGCTGAATTCGTGGCTTATGCCAGGTCCCGGGTGGATGCCATCGATTACGCCAATGCGAGCATCGGTTCGTCGACCCACCTGAATACCGAATTGCTCAGGATGCGCGCGGGACTCAATATGGTCCAGATCATGTACAAAGGGCAGGCGCCGGCGATTCCGGACCTGCTGTCCGGCCGCGTCCAGTTCGCCTTCACCTCGCCTGCTCTGGTAATTCCCCATGTGCGCGCGGGCAGGCTGCGTGCTCTGGCGGTTGCCGCGCCCAGGCGCATGCCTCTGCTGCCGGAGGTTCCGACCATGGCCGAGGCGGGCTATCCGGAAGCGCAGGTGATCGCGTGGTTCGCGATCCTGGTGCCGTCGAAAACTCCGCGTGACATCGTGCACCGGGTCAACCGGGAATTCGCACGCGCGCTCGCTGACCCGGATGTGATCGCGCGCGCCGAAGCCGGTGGCGTGTCCATCGAGGCGCCCATGGCGCCCGAGGCGATCGACGCCATGCTGCGTTCGGAGACGGCGCGCTGGAGCAAGCGCATGAAGGAAATCGGGATACAGCTTCCGTAGCAGGCCGGTGGGCTTGATGTCGGGTCGGCGGTGGAACAGCAGGTTTCCGAGTCGGCATTGCCTGGCATCGTTCCGTGTTTGGGCAGCCTGCTGCTCCCTGTTTAGTCCCGATTCGCTGGCGAATCGGGACTAAACAGGGACCTTGATTGGCTGATTTCTGCCTGTCACGTCGCTATCATTGCCGCTTCGGTTTTCGGGGCTCCGCGCAATATGCCTGCGGATCCTGCCGGTAAAACAAGGCCAGCTGCTGGTAAAGCTGCGGCCAGTCGCGCTTCAACACCGCCGCATCGGTGAAGAACATCTCGCTCATCACCGCGAAGAACTCCGCGGGGTTTTCGCTGGCGTAGGGGTCGATGAGGCTTTCGCGGCCGCTGTCCACCAGAGTGCAAAAGCGCACGAACTCGCTTTGCAGCGTCTCGCGCCAGACCTTGCGGTCCATGCCGGGGAAGGGCGCGGGCAATTCCTCGTCGTCGCCGCGTGTCATGTGGATCTTGTGAGCATTGTCCAATGGCTGCTGGCGATCGACGGCAGCGATGGCTTTCACGCCATCACGCTGCACACCGTGTCGCAGTCGGCCTCCGATATCGAGCGGCAGGGTGGCGTGCCTTTGAAAGACCGCCGCGTCGAAATTGTGCGCACCAACCACGGCGTGCGCGGCATATCCGTGGATCTGGAGGGAAAACCCATAGGCCACGGTCACTTCACCACCGACGTGCGCGGTGAGCGTTTCGTGCTGCCCTGCCTCACCACCAATCCGATTTCACCGGCGCCGGGCGCCGCGAGTTATGCCTCGCACCTGTGGCAGTTTCCGGTGGATGAGACGCACACCCTGATCGCGCGTTATCTCGCGTTTCGCGCGCGCGACGATGCCGATCGCGCCAGAGCAAAAACCACCTTCGATTCGGTGGCGGCGAAGCGGTTGGAAAAAGTCGGCGAGGAAGATTTCAACATAAGCCTGTCTAAGCAAGCCTTTGGCCTGCACTACCCGAGCGTGAGCCGCATCGTTAGCGAAAGCAGGAGGGTTTGCGGAGTGAAGTAACAGCCAAGTCGGGACAAGGAAATTTGGATTGTTGAAGGTTGAAATGCAAGACCTGACCCCGAATCCCCGGAGTCTGACCCCGATTCTTTTCGGCTATTGTTTGAACATACGCCGTTTTTTATCGAAAGGTGGCCGTGAATCAGTTGGGGCGGTAGAACGGCTTCGTGTCTCCGACCACGGTGGTGCGGTGCAGGCGACGGATGTCGGGCAGCTTGTAGCCGCCGGTCGCACGATGCACGACGCTGCGGTTGTCCCACATCACCACGTCGCCGTTGCAGTATTTGTGGCGGTGATGATACGGACGCGACGCGACAGTGATAGCCGCGAACAACTGATCGAGCAAGGGTTGCGCCTCTTCGTCGTCCATGCCGTCGATCGCAATGGTGAAGCGGGGCGAGACATATAGCGCTTGCCGCCCGGTTTCATCATGGGTACGCACCAGCGGCTGCAACACCTTGGGCCGGTCCTTGATCCGCGCTTCATAGAAGTCCTTCGCACCGGGGCGGTCGTTGGAGATGGTAACGCGCGGGTTGATTGCCTTGGACACGTGATGCACCCCATAGCGCCCGCAGATCTTTTCCTTGACCTCGTCCGACAGCGCCTCGTACGCGGCGTGCATATTGCAAAAATCGGTGTCGCCGCCCTGGGACGGGATAGCTAGCGATTGCAGGATGGTTGCATTGACCGGGAGCTCATGATGCGACGAATCGGAATGCCAAAAGTCGCCCGCATCGACCACGCCCACCGCACTGCCATCCGCGCGGATTTCGTTGGATAAGATCAGCACCTTGTCATGATCCGGGTGGGCGTAGAGTGCGTTTTCCTGCCATTCCAGTTCACCGAACAGCTCGGAGAACGCCACTTGCTCCAGCGGCGTCATCGCCTGCTCGCGGATCACCAGCACCTGCTGGCAGAGAAACGCCTGGTAGATCGCATCCGATTCATCACGCGACACGCGCGCCAGATTGACGCCCGCGACTTCGGCCCCGCAACCATTGGAAAATGGCGTTATCTTCATACTGTTCGGCATAGTTCTGGTCCCTTTGGTGGACGGTGGATGGTTGACATCGGTTTATTCCATGGTGGTGCCGGTGATGCGGATCACGTTGCCCCAGCGCTTGACCTCCTGAATCATGAATTGCGCCATTTCGGCCGGCGTGCTGCCGACGACCTCGACATTCAGGTCGAGCAACATCTTGGCCACATCCGGCTGTTTCAGCGCCTCGGCGACCGCATTTGACAGCAGGTTCACAATCGCTGGCGGTGTTTTTGGTGGTGCGACCATGCCGTGCCAGGTGACGGCGACAAAGCCAGGCAGCAGCTCGGCGACCGCGGGTACGTCGGGGAGCAAGGGATTGCGCTTTTCCCCGCCGACGGCCAGCGCGCGCAGCTTGCCGGCACGAACGTGTTGCAGCGCCGTGCCGAACTCCAGGAATAGCATGTTCACCTGGCCACCCAGCAGATCCGTTACTGCCGGGCCGGTCCCCTTGTACGCGACGTGCACGACCTTGATTCCGGCCATTGATTTGAACAATTCGGCGGCCAGGTGGGAGGTGGTTCCGGGGCCGCCCGACGCGTAGTTGAGCCGGTCCGGGTTCGCCTTCGCAAACGCAATCAATTGTGGCAAGTTTTCGGCGGACAGCTTGGCCGGCACCACCAGGACGAAAGGCGTTTTCGCCATCAATGAGATGGGCGCGAATGCATCGGAATCGTAGGAGAGTTTCGGGTACAGCGTCTTGTTGACGACGAGCGGACCGGGGGGCGAGGCCATCAGCGTATAGCCATCGGGCGTCGCCCTGGCCACTGCATCGGCACCGATATTGCCGGCAGCACCGGCACGATTTTCAACAATGACAGTCTGGCCGAATTTCTTCTGCAGCTGTTCGGCGACAACACGCGCGATACGATCGGCTCCGCCGCCGGGCGGAACCGGCACGATCATCCTGATCGATTTGTTCGGAAAATCCTGAGCGTGGGCAATCATGGCCAATCCCAGCAGCACGGCGAGCAGTGTTCGACCATATAGCGTTTGTTTCACTCATGTCTCCTTATGTTTGTTTCATGCCTATCCGGTTGACACAGCTTGGATGGATTCCTCGGGGTGGTCGGCGGTTTTTTCTTCGGTGGTCCCCACCCCCAAGTCGCGATTGGCATAGGGAAAATGGCGTCGTTTCATTGAACAGCTAAATAATATTCGCCTTCAAGCCGGTCAGTTCAGTGACAACCTGTGTCAACCGGACAGGCATGGTTTGTTTCACTCATGAGCCTCTTGCAAAACGATAAATAACGACACTAGCCAGAGAGGTCCGCCAGCCTTGTATAGCGTCTAACAAAAGTTAAAGATATAGGCGAATCATCGATGTCCGTGCCCAGCCGGCGGCGCTAGTAAATCCCTAGCGCACTGCCCTCCGTCAATACGGCTATGAACGCCGCCATGATCGAGGCGAAGTGATCGGGTCGCCGAGCGCTGCGGCTTATCCGCTCACTCGACCCGCGCTAGCCCCACGCGCGATTGTCCACCGTATTTTCGAAGGTGGCCCCGGGCACCGTCATGTTCCACTTGAGCGACCACTGGTAGGTGTCCTCGAAGCGCTCGCGCGTGTAGGGCTGCGGCGCGGCGTGCAGCAGGCGCCAGGTCTGGAACTCGCGCGGCTCGAGCAGCCCGCCGGTCTCGCTGATGAAATAATGAACGTAAGGCGTCGGGTCCTTTTCGATGAGCTCGACCGCCCGCGCCTGCGCGCGGAACATCTTCGCCAGCGTCGGGCCGTCGAGATCGTCGCCGGCCGCTTCGCTGCGCGTGGAGTGCGACTCGATCAGAATGCGCATGCCCCATTTCTGCGCCACGCTGATCCAGGGCTCCATGACGCTCGCCGCGGCAACCTTGCCCTCGCGCACCGCTTCGAGGCGCTTGAGCATCGACCCCGCGGTGGTCCTCTTGATGTGTTCCGGCGCGAGGAAGCCTTCCATGATCTTCAGCGTAGTGAAATCCGAACCGTTGTTCGGCGTCACCGCGATCTCCTTGTCCTTCAGCATTTCGGGTTCGTAGTATTTGGAGTCGCGCGAGACGACGATCGCGAACCTCGACATGGAGGCGCCCAGGGCCACGATCTTGCGCCCGCGCAGCCCCTGCGTGCTGGCCTCGACGGCGCGCTTCATGATGCCCCATTCGCACATGCGGTACTGGTCGATACCGCCTTCGTTGTAGACCGAGTCGAGCGGGCGCTCGAAGACGGAATCGAACTTCACCGAGTGCGAGGTGGTGACCTGTGCCATACCCGGCGTGGTCACGAAATGCAGGTCCAGGCCCTCGTCCTTGAAAAGCCCCTGGTCGCGGGCGACCAGCACCGGCAGGTCGTGCACCGCATTCATGATCGCCACCTGGGGTTTCGTTGCGGTTTCCTGATTAGCCATGTTGCTTCCTCCTGAGTTGGGTGAATCTCCACGCCTTCAGCGCTGTCGGCGATTGCTCAAATCGGCTTCGAGGTCTGCTTGATGAAATCGTCGGCGATCTCGCCCCCTTTGGCGAACCAGACGTCGCTGCGTCCCTGCAGGTAGCGAAAGGCGTCGGCCAGCGCGCGGATGCGGTGCGGCGTGCCGATGATAAAGGGGTGAAGCGAGATGCACATCACCCGCGCGCAGGCTTCGCCCTCTTCGTAGAGCTGGTCGAACTGCGCCTGGATCATCCGCAGGAAATCCTCCGGCGTCTGGTGCCGCGTCAGGAACACCGGCAAGTCGTTGATCTCAAGAGAATAGGGCATCGTCATGATAGGGCCGGCGCGTGTCGCGAGCCACGTCGGCTGATCGTCATGTAACCAGTCGCAGGTGTAGTCGTACCCCTCCTCCTTCAGCAGATCGGGTGTCGCCCAGTTTTCGAGCAAGGCCGGACCAAGCCAGCCGCGCGGCGCAACACCGAAAAAGGCCTGCATTCGTTCACGCACACGGCGGATCAGCGTGCGCTCCTCGTCCTCGGACAGTCCCGGCAGGCGTTGGGCGTTGGTCCAGCCATGGCCCATGAATTCCCAATTCAGCTTGCGTGCTTCGTTGAGGATTTCCGGGTAGTGATCGCATACAGCGGCATTAAGCGCAACCGTGCCGGGCACCTTGAAGCGGTCCATGAGTTCCATCAGACGCCATACCCCCACTCGCGGCCCGTATTCCCGCCAGGTATGGTTGGGAATATCGGGCTGCAGCGGAGTCGGGCGCGGACTGATGTCGGTGCCGGGCAGGGTGATGCTGAAGTACTCGATATTCGGAACCACCCAGATGGCGACGCGTGCGCCGTTCGACCATTTCCAGCGCGTGCGCCTGGCAATGGGATCATAGGCCAGTCGGTTGATTTGCTTGGGGGTGGGATCGGACATCGAGGTTTGATGGTTGGTCGCTAGCTTGCCAAATTCGCGGCGCACCCGGATTCAGGGAACAGGGAACGCGGGGGGGCAACGGGCCCGGGCCTGCCGCGACGCTCACATGCTCGCCGCCCCGCGGCGCCGCGGGCTGCTTGCGCCCCGGGCAGATCGAACATGCCTCTGGGAAGCGTATTGATGAAGCCCTGATGGGTTCCGAATCCCGCTTTCGCAAACACCTGCTTGTCACGCTCAGTCAGAAACTTGTCCCAAATCCGTTTGCTCATGGCAGCCTCCGTTTTTTCTATTCTACCCTGCGGCCTGCCTGTCCCGTGCAGCACGCCGGCGCGATAAAAAAACGTTGCAGTCGTGCTTCGATGGTTGTGCTTCGATGGTACGCGGCGGGCGGCAACTTGAGATACTCTGATCCGTGCTTATCCGGTTAGCACACCCACCTACTAAATATGGGGTGCCGAAGAATCAGATCAAACCCAACCCGCGACGACCGGCCATCATTGTGGCGCAATGCTTGGCGAGGATCGCACCGCTCACGTTGCCGCGATTCCGTCGATTTCCTGACCCACTACCGGTAGTAGGTGGGTGTGACAACCGGATAAGCACGCTCTGATCGAAGCAGGTGAGTTGTCTTCCTGATTGGTTGCACCGGGCTGGAGAGCGGTTTCATTTTGCGTCTGAGGCAGACCATTCCCTTCGGTCATCGGCATCGCTACATCAGGGTGCTGGCGCCGAACTCGCCGCTGCGCTCAGCGGTCACCGCGCTGGCGCAGCCGGCAGGCGAGGTTCTCGCTGCGGCGCTTGCCGATCCTGCCATGCACACTGGGACGAGCCCGCCGGCCGAGACTACGACAGACCCGGCGCAGCGCAAAGCGGCGCGTTACGCCTGGGCGCTGCTGCTGGCACGGATAGTTGAGGTGCTGTCCCTGCTGTGCCCGAAGTGCGGCGGCGTCCCGGGATGCCGTCTCAGGCTCTGCCTGAGACATAAGATGAGGATCATCCCACAGGGATTTCCGTTGGTCATCCCACAGGGATTCCCGTTGGTCATCCCACAGGGATTTCCGTTGGTCATCCCACAGGGATTCCCGTTGGTCATCGCCTTCATCACCGAGGCGGTGGTGATCCGCAAAATTCTCGGACATCAGGGCGAGCAGACATCGCCACCGGTACTCAAGCCGGCCCGCGGTCCGCCGCTGCGGGAGATGCAGCAGGCCGGGCAGGCCGAGACGGGGTGGCCCAGGGCCATCGGCCCGCATGCCCAAGCGTCACCGGCCTATGCCGCGAAGCAAATCCCCTTGTGGGATGCCGCGAAGCAAATCCCCTTGTGGGATGCCGCGAAGCAAATCCCCTTGAGGGATGAGTTCGATCAGCGCATCGCGTGCTAGGGCCAGAGCCAGACGAGCAGCCCTCGCTCGCCCGGGGCCACAGGCAGTGAGTACGTTGTGGTTTGGGCAGGTTTTCAGGTTCCTTCGACACAAATTTCCAGACACAAGTTTCCAGATTGACTACGACCGAAAGGCACGGGATACTTCCGGAAGTGGCTTTGAAATTCCTATCCTTTGAATAGCCACTGTGCGCATACCATGCTGTCCAGCACGTCTGAAACGCCTTTGACCGCGAAGAATGTGCCTCAGGTAACATCGCTTGCAATTCAGACTGCCGCCCGTTAATACCCGTCCTCGCAACGCAGTCCAATCAACTTGGAGACATCTTCCATGCTTATCCTGCAGACCATCGTGCGAAAAATAGTGCGAAACCCGCTCTCTGGCGTGATGGCGGTACCGTTCAAACGATCGGCCATGGCGTTTTTCGTCGGCATTCTGGCCCTCATGGGTGCATCTGCTGCCCTTGCGCAAAACTGGCCGCAAAAGAACGTCCGCTTCATTCTGCCGTTCGGAGCCGGCAGCGCCATCGATGCGGCAGCGCGCATGATAGGCGAGCGCGTGTCCACCAAATGGGGGCGCCCGGTGATCGTCGAGAACCGGCCGGGCGGCGACGGCCTGATCGCCATCAATGCCTTCATCGCCGCCAACGATGACCATGTGCTGCTGTATGCCGCGAGCGGCACCTTCCTGGCACACCCTTATACCCAGGACAAGCTGCCCTACAATCTCGAACGTGACCTCGCGCCCATAGCACGGCTGACCGACACGGTGCTCTCTGTTGCCGTGCCGGGCTCAGCGCCCTACCGGACGATTGCCGATTTCGTCAGTGCCGCGCGCGCCGCACCGGAGAAACATAATGCGGCCGCCGCTGCAGGCATGCTCGAATTCACCCTGGATGCGTTTCTGAAAAGCGAGAAACTGGACGCGAAGAGGGTCCCCTACAAGGACATTGTGCTGGGCGTGCCCGATCTGGTCGAGGGCCGCATCCAGTTCATGCTGTCCTCGGTGGCCGTCGTGCGCGCGCAAGCTGATTCGGGCCGGGTGCGCATCCTCGCCATTGCGGCACGCCAGCGCTCGCCGCTGTTCAAGGACATTCCCACCGTGGCGGAGGCGGGCTATCCGGGTCTGGCGATGGTGGAATCCACCGTGGGCCTTTACGGCCCGAGGGGAATGCCGCTCGACCTGCGCAGGCGCATCAGCGCCGACATTACGGCGGTGCTCGCCGATCCCGCCATTGCGGCCAAGCTCTCCAGCACCGGCCAGGACATTCGTCCAGGTGGGCCGGATGAACTGGCTGCGATCATCCGACAGATGGTCGCGAATACCGCAGCAATCGCGAAAATTCTGGGGATGCCGGCGAAAAACTGATGTCAGCGCGCAGATTTCGGCGCTGCCATCCTGACTATTTTTAGTCGCTCGCCACGATTCCCATCGTCGGAAGAACCCGCGTCCATTTGCTCACTTCGGTGGCAATGAATTTGCCGAACGCATCAGGCGACAACCAGGCCGCTTCGCAACCGATACTGGCCAATTTGTCCTTGGAGACCCTGGGGCTCGAGCACACTTGCCGTCTCGCGCCCCCAGGCGCGCGATGATTGCGGGCGGCGTTCCGGCAGGCGCCAGCAGCCCGAAACAGGTGCCCACATCCGGCAGACCGAGTTCGGCGGTGGTGGGCATATTGGGAATGGCCGGATGGCGGGTCGGCCCGGTCTGCGCAAGTATGCGCACTTGGGATTGCCGGGTGGCGGCGCTGGCGATGCCCAGGGATCCCATTTCGTTCTGGCCTGAAACCACATCGGCGAGTTCCTGCGCAACGCCCTTGTAGGGCACATGGGTGAGCTTTCATCCCGGTGCTCATCTGCAGCAGTTCCGCAGCCATGTGCAGGGTGCCGCCGATGCCATTCGATCCATAGCGGATCGCGCCCGGGTTTGCCTTGGCATAAGTCACCAGTTCCGCCAGCGTATTGACCGGCAATTTCGGATTGACGGCGTATGCCGTCAAGGAGGTGAGGGCTCGCGCAGCAATTCTAAATGTGGCCATGCCCCCTGTTCAGCTCGGGGGGCACGGGGGGCACGGTGTGTTGCGGATGAATTTGTTCTGGTGCTAACCCTTTGAATTTCCGTCATTCCCGCGCAGACGGGAATTCAGTTCGTTCGTCAAATCAAGGTCTTTAACTGCCTGATCGGCTCACATTTAGAATTGCTGGGGCTCGCGCCACAGGTGCAAAATCCTTCACCGGCTCAAACGGCAGTTTCCGCTTCAGCGTCGGCATCAGGGCAAGTTCCAGGGACCAAAATGCCATCAGGATCGGTGACCGTGCTCACGCCGGCGGATCGACTTGACTGTCTTTCAGTCCAGCTTTGCGCCCGAGAGCTTCACCAGCCGTGCGAATTTCTCGTGTTCCACGCGCATCTGCGCATCGAATTCGGCTGGCGTGCTCGTGCCGACGTTGACACCGAAGCCGCTCATCCTCGCATTGACCTCGGGGGCGGCGACGGCGGCGAGGACTCCGTTATTCAGCCTGGCGACGATTTCGCGCGGCGTTCCCGCGGGGACGAGCATGCCCAGCAGCGACGCCATATCGAAACCCGGCAGGCCCAGTTCCGCGATGGTGGGGATGTCCGGCAGCGCGCTCGCACGCCGGTTCGCGCTGATCGCCAGCATGCGCGCCTTGTCCGCCTTGGCGAACTGCGCGATCGCGGTATAGCTGGTGAACACCATCTGTACATCGCCCGCGATCAATGCCTGCCCGCCGGCGGCCATGCCCTTGTAGGGCACATGCAGCATGTCGATGCCCGCCAGAGACTTGAACAGCTCGGTGGTGATGTGGTGGATGGAGCCGTTGCCCGCCGAGGCATAGGAGATCTTGCCCGGGTTCTTCTTGGCCCAGGCGATGAACTCGGCGTATGTCCGCGCGGGCACCGACGGATGCACTGTCAGGAACATCGGCAATGTCGCGATGGTTGAGACGCCTGCGAAGTCACCAAGCGGGTTGTAGGGTACCTTGGCGTACAGGTGCGGGTTGATCGCCCAGATCGCGCTGTCGCAGATGTAGGCGGTGTAACCGTCGGGTGCGGCTTTTGCCACGCTCTCCGCGGCGATGTTGCCGTTGGCGCCAATGCGGTTCTCGACTACCACAGCGCCCCAGGACTCGTTCAACTTCTGCGCGATCAGGCGCGCGAACACGTCGGGCGATCCCCCCGGCGGGGTGCCAACGATGATGCGCACCGCTTTCGCGGGATAGCTCTGCGCGGCGACGGGCGCGGCGAGCGCGAGAACGCCGAAAAGTGCGATCAGCACAGGGCTGAAATTCATGACATTCACTTTCATCCTCCCGGTTTAGACGCGGAGACCTTGCCAATCTCCATACTACAAAGTGTAGGGCTACAAAGTGTAGG
>JBCKLP010000072.1:0-11722 GCA_038903735.1 Burkholderiales bacterium
CCGATCATGCCCAGGGCAGCCGTGCGCGTTTCGGCGATACCGGACACCACGTCCACCGTTACCGACTCTCCGGGGTTGAGCGTCACGCAGTGGCGGATTGCCACAATCGGATCGAGCACTGATCCCTGGCTGCCTGCCAGGGGGCCAAGCTCTGTCATTGCGAGCGGCGATTCCAGGCTGCGGGTGCGGCCGATGAAACGCATGCGATCGGTCTCGTAGGACACTTCACCGGCGAGGGTTTGCGCTGCGGCGCCATGGATCGCCATCAGATGAAACATGCACGGCATGCGCTCATCGACTGAGCGCGGCAGACGGGTGCAAATGATGGCCTGCCGGTCGGGGATGATTTCACTATGCACGAAAAGGTTGCTGAAGGCAGGATGCAGGGCGTCTGCTGCGGCGGAGCTCAGTACCACCTCGGCGTAGCTGGTTACCTCGATCCTCCGGCGCGCACGCGAGCGGTTGGTAATGCGGCTGCGGCGCAGTTCAATGTCGTCCTCCGGGGAGACGACGATCTCGGTATGCGTTTCAATGCCGTGGTCGGTGCGGCGGAACTCCACGCGCGCCTCGGAGAGAATTGCTTCGTAGCTATCTGCCCGCTTCAAGGTCGGCTGGTACGCGCTCGACCAGAAGTTTCCGCTCGCGATGTCACGCACATAGCAGAATGCGCCCCAATGGTCGCGCGTGCCATCTTCGCGCCAGCGCGTAAGGGCCAAGTCCTTCCAGCGGCTGTAGCCGCCACCGGCGTTCGTCACCATCACGTGGTACCGGCCATTCGAGAGCAATTGCACCTCCGGTGACGGCGTATCGGTGCTGCGCAGCAGGCGCATCGGCACCGCAGGGGCGGACAACGCGGCGGTGCCGTCCGCCAGGTCCCCGCGATGGATGTGAAACGCAGAAGCTGCAGGAATGCGTTCCTGCAACAGCAGGCTGGTGGCCTGGAATTGCGGATCGGACATGAAGCGCTTTTGCATCGGTTGGCCGAGCAGCAGATAGGCCAGGGACAGCAGGCTCATGCCCTGGTGATGCGCCATGAAGGAGCGCACCACGGCGCTGGTTCGACCCAGCGGCACGCGCGAAGGCGTGAAATCGATCGCTTCGTACAGGCCATACTTCCCCTGCAAACCCTCGGAGGCCAGGCGCTGCAGGTTCGCACATGCCGCTGCCGGGCTGACCATCAGCGCCAGGGCTGAGGCATACGGTGCCGTCACCAGGTCTTCGCTCAGCCCGCGTTTCAGTCCCAGTACCGGGACCCCGAAGGCGCGGTATTGGTAGTTGAGGCCGGCGTCGACCGTGTTGTAACCGGACTCCGAGGTGCCCCATGGAATGCCAAGCTGGTTCCCATAAGCGATCTGACATTCCACCGCCGCCAGGCAGGTCTGATCCAGCAAGGTGTTTTCATAGCTCGGCATCACCAGCATGGGCATCAGATACTCGAACATTGAACCGCTCCAGGAGATCAGGACAGGCGCGGCCCCAGCCGAAGTGAGCAGGCGGCCCAGCGCCAGCCAGTTCTGCTCCGGGATTTCACCTTGTGCGATCGCCACGAAGCTCGCCAGCCGTGCCTCGGAGGCGAGCAGGTCGTAATGTCCCACGTCGCGCCGCCGCTGATCCACGTTGTAGCCCACGCTCAATAGATCGCGAGCGCTGTCATAGAGAAAACCATATTCCACTGCGGCAAATTCATTCGAGTCCCGCGCAAGTTCAGCGATTGCAGCGAGCCGCTCACGCGCGCGCATGCTGGCCAGTGCAGCCAGAGGACGCAGCTCGGCAAACCAGGCGCGCTCTTCGGCAGTTGTGCCGTCACCGGGGTTGTCGCCCAATTTCTCATGGAGCGCTTCCTGGCATAGCGACACATCGCGCAGCGTGGGAAACCCGTTGAACGCCGGGATCTCCAGCAAGGCCTTGCGGAAACATTCCGGGACTTCGCCTGGTCCGACCCATGGCAAAAGAAAGGTCAATTCATCCACAGCTTCCTGATACTGACGAATGAGTGCATCCGTCCACCAGTCCACCTCACCGCCCACCTCACCGTCCACCTCACCGCGCGCCGCATTGACGGGAGAAGCAACGGACTCGTCGCCTCGGCTTGCCAAGCTCTTGAGCGCGAGCGCCGCAATGAGCTGCCGCGTAAGCCAGTTGTGAGCGGTCTTGACGGCGACCCGCTCGGCAGCGCAAGACAAATCCATGTCTCTGCGCAGATGCAACAGCGCTGCGGTGAACTGGACCGATGCGCCCTCCCCGGCGTCGGCCAGGTTTCCCAGCGTATCCTGGAGGCCCTCGAATGTCCTGGGGCCGAAAACTGGCTGGTCCGCGAGCGCCAGCAAGCCCGGCCGCAATGTCAACAGATGCCCCGACAGGTTTCCACTGTCCACCGCCGAAACATAACGCGGCGACAAGGGCATCAAAGTGAGCGTGTCGTACCAGTTGTAAAAATGACCGTGATATCGCTCCAGGCGGCGCATGCTCCCGAAAGCGCTTGCGGTGCGCTCGATGAGCTTGCCGGCCGGGAGGTACCCAAAATCGTTTGCCGCCAGGTTGGCGAGCAGCGCCAGCCCGATGTTGGTCCGCGAGGTGCGGTGCGCCACGACGGCAACCGGGTGCTCCTGGTAATTGTCGGGCGGCAGGCCATGGTCGGCGGCGGTAACGAAATCCTCGAAGAATCTCCAGGTTTTTCGCGCCAGCTTGCGCAAGAAGATGGTCTGCTCGGGCCGCAGCCTGGCGGGGCGACGGGAAACCGGCCGACAGATCCACCACACCAGGGTCGGCGCGGAAAACCACAAAACCAGTATGGGCGCGGCAACGATCAGGGCGATCGGCCTGACAGCCATCAAGGTGATGGCGATAGTCATGGCTGTGGCGGGTGCAAACCACATGGCCCTCCAGGTACGCATCAGGTCTGCAATGCTGCCGGGTGCGGGTTGACGCACGCTGGAACCCTCGCCCTTATCGCCTGCTGCGCTGCCCTCCCCAGGTGCGCGCTGTGAGGGCCCGCGCAGCTTCCATTCCAGCAACTGCCGGCGCGTGAACAGCATACGCGTACCGGAACGCGTGATCGCATCGAAGTTGGACAAGGTTTCATAGGGCAGGCAGGCGAGCTCAAGCACGGCTTGCGCGAGGCGCCTGATGACGGAACGCAATTCGTCGACAACGTGCAGACCCGCCGTGGCACCCTGCGGTTTGCGCAGCACGCCAAAAATTGTGGCCGCCAGCGGCGGGAAGAACATGATGCCGAGGACACACACAGTCCAGTACAGGGAGGCGGGCACCACCGTCCAGCCCAACAGAAATAGCACCATCAGTCCGGCAGGAACCAGGCTGCGGCGCAGGTTGTCCAGGATTTTCCATTGCGACAAGATGGAGAGTGGATTGGCGGGCCCGTCGGTGCCTGCGGAGCCTTTACTGCGGCCGAAAGGCCCGCGCACTGGAACCCGGGCAAACAGCCACGCCGCGATCTGCCAGTCGCCGCGTATCCAACGATGGCGGCGAGCCACGTCCACGCGGTAATGCGAGGGGTAGTCCTCGTATAATTGCACGTCGCTGGACAGGCCTGAGCGCGCGTAGCACCCTTCCAGCAAATCGTGGCTCAGTATCAGGTTCTCGGGAAAGCGGCCCTTCAGCGATTGCTCAAAGGCATCGACATCGTAGATCCCCTTACCGATAAATGAACCCTCGTGGAACAGGTCCTGGTAGACGTCGGAGACCACGCGCGTGTACGGATCCATGCCGGGCTCGCCGCCGCTGATCCGCGCATAGCGCGAGCGGTTGGCGCTGAGCAGAGTAACCGCCATGCGCGGCTGGAGGATGCCATAGCCCGCAGTGATGCGCTGCCGCGTCTCATTGTATTCGGCGCGGTTCAGTGGATGCGCCATGGTGGCGGCCAGCCGCCGCGCCGAGTCACGCGGCAACTGCGTGTCGGTGTCAAGGGTAATGACGTACTTCACTTCAGAAAGCAGGGAGGTATCGCCCACGATCAGCGAGAACGGCACTGCCGACCCGGTGCGCAGTAACGCATTCAGATCGCCAAGCTTGCCGCGTTTGCGTTCGTATCCCATCCACATGCGTTCGCCGGGGTTCCAGAGTCGCGGCCGGTGAAAAAGAAAAAACGCGTCGCCACGGCCGTACTTCCGGTTCAGCGCCTCGATCCGCTCCCGCGCACGACTCAGCAGCGCCTCATCTTCCGGCAGCGCTTCATGCCGTGCATCGCAAAAGTCGGTCAGCAGGCCGAAGTGCAGCTTTGCGTCGCGATTCGCGAGAAATCGCACCTCCAGCGCTTCGGCCAGTTCATCGACTATTTCGAGGTCGATAAGCAGGGTGGGCGTCACCACCAGGGTGCGCGATTCAGGCGGTATGCCGAGTGAAAAATCCATGCGCGGCAGCGGCAGCGCAGTCACCAGCAAAGTGGCTATCCAGTTGACCAGTGCCAATGCGAGCTGACTGGTTCCCAGCAGCAACGCAATGCCGATCAGCGCCAGCGCCCAGCCAGGCAGACCGGCTTTGGCCGCCTGCTCGATCAGACTGCCGGTGAAAAAAGCCGTCAATAGCGCAGCCGACCCAAGATAGAGCGGAAAAGCGAACCGGCTGCCGAACCTGGCCAGCACCTGGCCGGGTGGAATTCGCGCACCTGCCTCCAGCTCCAGCAGGGGCAGTCCCTTATCAACCAGAAAATAGCCCACATGCGACATCCGCTCGGTGGCGGGGACATCGCCATGCGTATCGGCACCTTGGGCCGCGCCAAGCTTGCCCTGGTACGCGAGCTTGATCGCCCTGTCGGCCACATCGATTTCGGATAGCAGACTGATTCTGGCAATGCGTTCGATGACATGCCGATAGCGGTCGCGAGTGGCGAAGTCCATGCATCCATAAACGCCATGAGGATCCTGGCGCAGTTTTTGTTCCACGGCGCTCATCTTCTCAACGAAATCGCGCCAATCCATGACCTCTAGAAACCGCAGGCTGCCGATGCTGTTGCCGATGGAAACCTGGTTGGCCGCCTGGCTTTGTGTTTCCGACTGAATCAGTCGCTCAATGGTCTGAGCTGATTCAGAAAGGCTGTGTTCCACCCAGGTCAGCGGCAGGGCCAGGGCGGAACTTTGTCCTTGCAGCCGCCGCGCAAGTTCCGCGACGAAGGAATCCACCAGTGGAGGATTCGAGCGCGCCATGTCGGCAATTACCAATATCAGGTTTTTCGGGTCTTTCTCCGTAGTGACCAGTATTACATCGGCCCAGGCATCCGCGCTACTGCGATCGATCATGCCGGCGACCACCCTGGTGCCCACGCGGCGCAGGTTTTCAATCAACGCGAGACGCAGCATGATCGGGAAGGCCCACAATTCACCCAGTTTGAGATCGACGACCTTGAGATAGGCGGCGACGAAGCGATCCAGACTCAGCGGGTCCAGCTTTCCATCGCCGTGGGCAATGGCCTCCAGGGCGATGTCGTACACGCGCGGGAGCCAAGCCGATGGACCGGTTTCCAGAAGCGGTAATTCCCGGCTAAATCCCTTGGGGAAGTGTCTCCTCGCGGTACGAATCTGTTCTTCGATGAGATAGAAATTATCGAGCAGCCATTCCCCGGCCGGCGTGATGCGCTGGTTTGCCTTGATGCACGCGCTGAGGTGACTGTGGGCCCCAACCAGGATCTTCTCGTTTTCGAGCAGGCGCGCGAGAAGCAGGTCCGTGCCTGGCCTTGGGCTCACCCGGTGGGAGTCCGCCAGCGCTTTGCCATGGAGCTCCATTTGGTCGGCGCTGAACAGTTCCGAGCGAAGCGGCGGTTCGGCAGCAGCGTGCGACAGGGCGTGGCCGCCCAATCGCGCGGCCAGACGGCGCAGAGCTTCGTGAATGGTGCCTCCGGGAATTTTCACTATCGGAGCATCTCACATGCTGCGCGAAGCGGTGCTGCCAGATCGTGCACGTCCCGTTCGCTTTTATCGGATAACGGAACGTCGCTGCGATCAGTGTGCTGGCCGGAAAGCGAGCAGGCGGTTTCTGCATGTCGGATCATGTAGGGGTGCGAGAGCATGCCCGGCGTAGCGATCACTGCTTGTCGCCCCATCGCCAATTGCGGATTTCCGGCAAATCTTCACCATGCTGGTCGATGTATTGCTTGTGCTCGATCAGCTTGTCCTTGAGCTGTTGCTTCAGGTAAATGCCTTTATCTCCTGTCTGAGGCAGGCGGTCGATGACATCCATCACGAGGTGGAAACGGTCCAGGTCGTTCAGCACCGTCATATCGAAGGGCGTGGTGATGGTGCCCTCCTCCTTATAACCGCGAACATGGATGTTGCCGTGGTTGGTGCGGCGGTAGGTCAACCGGTGGATCAGCCACGGGTAGGCATGGAAAGCGAAGATGACCGGTTTGTCCCTGGTGAAGAGCTCGTCGAAATCCGTGTCGCTCAGACCGTGCGGATGTTCTGATTGCGACTGCAGCTTCATCAGGTTGACGACATTGACCACCCGGATTTTCAGCTCGGGCAGATGCCCGCGCATGATGGAGACGGCCGCGAGTGTTTCCAACGTGGGCACGTCGCCGCAGCAGGCCATGACGACGTCCGGCGCAACGGCCTGCTCGTTGCTGGCCCACTGCCAGATGCCGATGCCTTTGGCGCAATGCTTGACGGCGGCGTCCATCGTCAGCCACTGGGGTGCCGGGTGCTTGCCGGCGACCACCACATTGACGTAGTGGCGGCTACGCAGGCAACGGTCCATCACCGCCAGCAGGCAATTGGCATCCGGAGGAAGGTACACTCGCACGACCTCGGCCTTCTTGTTCACAACGTGGTCGATAAAGCCGGGATCCTGGTGCGTGAAGCCGTTGTGATCCTGGCGCCAGACGTGGGAGGCCAGCAGGTAGTTCAGCGAGGCGATCTTGCGCCGCCATGGTAGATGCGCGGTGACCGTCAGCCACTTGGCGTGCTGGTTGAACATGGAGCCGATGATGTGGATGAATGCCTCGTAGCAGTTGAACAGCCCATGACGCCCGGTGAGCAGGTAGCCTTCGAGCCAGCCTTCGCACTGGTGTTCGCTCAACATCGAGTCGAGCACCCGCCCGGCGGGCGCGAGAAACTCGTCGTTGGGCAGGGTCGCGGCGCTCCATTGGCGAGAGCTTGCCTCGAACAGTGCCCCCAAACCGTTGGAGAGCGTCTCGTCAGGTCCGAACACCCGGAAATTGCGCTGCTCGCCGTTCAGCTTCATCACGTCGCGCAGAAAGGGGCCGAGCACACGCGTGTCACCGATACCGCGCACCCCCGGTTCAGCCACCTCCGCCGCGTAGGCCCGGAAATCCGGCATCCGCAGGTCGCGTAGCAGAATGCCACCGTTGGCGTGGGGATTCGCCCCCATGCGTCGTTGACCCGTTGGCGCGAGTTCCGCGAGTTCCGGTTTCAGGCGGCCTCGGCTATCGAAGAGTTCATCCGGCCGGTAACTCTTGAGCCAGGTTTCCAGCAGCGTCAGGTGTTCGGGATGCATCCGCGGCTGGAGCGGCACTTGATGCGCGCGGAACGTGCCTTCAATCTGCCTGCCATCGACCCACTTCGGTCCGGTCCAGCCCTTGGGTGAATTGAGCACGATCATCGGCCAACGCGGGCGCGTCAGCTCACCATTGAGGCGCGCGTTGCGTTGAATTTCCTTTATCTGCTCCACCGCGGTGTCGAGCGTCGCGGCCATGGCCTGGTGCATGGGAGCCGGCTCGTCGCCCTCGACGAAGTACGGCGTCCACCCGCAACCGCGGAAGAATTGTTCCAGCTCCTCGCGGGTAATGCGCGCGAGCACGCTCGGGTTGGCAATTTTGTAGCCGTTCAGATGCAGGATCGGCAGCACCGCGCCGTCGGTGACCGGATTGAGAAACTTGTTGGAATGCCACGCCGTCGCCAGCGGTCCGGTTTCCGCCTCACCATCGCCGATGACGCACGCGACGATGAGATCGGGGTTGTCGAAAACCGCGCCGAACGAATGACTGAGCGAATACCCCAGTTCCCCGCCCTCGTGGATGGAGCCCGGACATTCAGGCGATGCGTGGCTCGGAATGCCGCCGGGAAAGGAAAACTGAAGAAATAGCTTCTGCAAACCGGCTTCGTCCTGGCTGACGTTGGGATAGACCTCGCTGTAGGTGCCTTCGAGATAGGTGTTGCCCACGACCGCCGGACCGCCGTGTCCGGGGCCGGAGACAAAAATCATGTCGAGATCGAATTTCTTGATGGCCCGGTTCAAGTGCACGTAAATGAAGTTCTGGCCGGGAGTCGTCCCCCAATGCCCGAGCAGCATGCGCTTCACATCTGCCAGCGCCAGCGGCCGCTTCAGCAGTGGATTGTCGTAGAGATAAATCTGAGCGACCGAGAGGTAGTTGGCGGCGCGCCAATAGGCGTCTATCTTGTGTAAGAGTTCCGCAGAGAGCGTTCCTGATGCCACTTTCATTTTTCAATTCCATTCGATTTCTGCTCAAGACCTAAAACGCGACAGACGGATCTTGCAATCATCAGTTCCTCGTCTGTGCAAATAACGCGAACCGTGACCCGGCTATCATCGGTTGAAATAACAGCCGCATGCCGATAATTGCGGGACTGATCAAGGTTGATGCCCAGAAAGCTGAGCCCTTCGCAACTGCGTGCCCGAATCAGGTCTGAACGTTCACCGATTCCCTCCGCGAAGATCAAGGTGTCGAGTCCGCCGAGCGCAGCGGCGTATGCACCGATACACTTTTTCACCTGATAACAAAACAGCGACACAGCTTCTGCTGCCCGCGTATCTTCGGTTTGCCTGGCGAGCAGATCGCGCATGTCGGAACTGATTTCCGAGACCCCCAGCAGTCCCGACTGGTGGTTCACCATGTGGTCGAATTGGGACACGCTCATCTGATCGCTTCGCGCCAGAAACGAGACCAGCCCGGGATCCACGTCTCCGGAGCGGGTACTCATCATCAAGCCCGAAGCGGGGGTTAGACACATTGTTGTATCCATGCTGCGCCCGCCATGCACGGCGGCCAGGCTTGCGCCACTTCCCAGGTGAGCGAGGATGACGCGTCCGCTTGCCGCCTTTGGATCAGCGCACCGTCCGAGTTCCTGCATCAAATAAGCGTAGGACAAGCCGTGAAAACCGTAGCGCCGGAGGCCCCGTGCGGCATAGCGTCGCGGAATCGGAAGCATCTTGGCCACGGAGGGCATATCGCGATGGAATTCCGTATCAAAGCAGGCAACCTGCGGCATGTCCGGAAACTGCCGCTGAAAAGATTCGATCAACAGAAGTTCTTCCGGCAAATGCTCCGGATCAAGCGGAATCAACTGACGCAACTCCTCAATCATCTCCGCTGTGATCCGCTGCGGCTCCCAGAATTTCGGTCCGCCATGCACCACGCGATGGCCCACCGCGGCCAACGCACCGTGTTTCATTCGCGCTTGATTCCAGTCCATTAGCAGATGCACTGCTGCCTGGTAATCAGGCACCACCGCCGGCTGCGAGACTTTGTCAGCCTCATGCAGGCCTTTTATGGTGAAGCTGCCCTTCTGCAGACCAACGCCGTCGATTCTGCCTTCAAGTAGCTTCACCAGAGCATTGTCTAATTCATACAGTGCGAACTTGATGCTCGACGAACCGCCATTGATCGTTAAGATACTTGGCCCGCTTGCCTTCATGAATTTTCCTTGACCGGATCGGCGTGCCCAAATCCTGACGGGGGTTGACGCGAGTCAACGCCCATTGTGCTTGAAGGCCAGCAGAATGTATGTTCGGCAGCGCTTGGTGACCATGGCATGGAACATCAAAAGGATGACGGTATTGGCGAGATAAACGCGCAGCGATGCGCGCAATGGCACGCCATTGCGCACAATTCGCATCTCTTTCCCCAACTTCCATGTTCCGCTCACTTTCCATGGTCGATATGACTCGCAATTTCAAATCAAGTCCGACAGGCTGCCAGAGGGCGATCTGGTAACGCGCTGCACCATGACGCGGCGCGATCTCAAAGCCCGGCCATGCTCTGGGAATGCATGGGTCGATGTGCAGACATCCATCAGCCACGCGCAAGCCCAAGGTGCGGCGCCGCAAAGCGCCGCACCGGCCAAGCGCAGATTCGCCTTTTCCTTCGGTGGCCGCAAGCGCTGAGCAGCCGAAGTGCTTGCACGCCGCTGCTGCGCGAAGCGGGCATCAAGGTCGATTGATCGTTCAGTTGGCCTTGATGTTGGCCAGCTTGATCAGCGCCGCGTTCGCTTCAAATTCGTTGCGGATCATGGCTTCAAATTCCGCCAGCGTCAGGCTCAGGGGATCGGCACCGAGTTTCAGGGTGCGCTCACGTACATCGGGCGCGCTCATGGCGAGATTGAAATCCCGGTGCAGGCGCAGCACGATATCGCGCGGGGTGCGCGTGGCCATCAGCGCACCCACCCAGAAGTTGTAGTCAGAATTCGCCAATCCCGCCTCGACAGTAGTGGGCAGATCGGGGAACAGCGAGCTCCTTTTGGGTGAGCCCACCGCGACCGCGACAATTTTGCCGTCTTTCAAATTGGCCGCCGCCTGGAAGGGCAGCGCAAAATAAAAATCAGCGCGGCCGGTAAGCACTTCGGTCAGGGCTTCTGGCGCCCCTTTCATATGCAGGCGCAGCACTTCAATACCCGCGGACATGCGGAAGCGCTCCAGGTTCATATGCGTGGCGCTGCCGATTCCCGCGGTGGTGGCGACGATGTCACCGGGCTTGGCCTTTGCCGCCGCAATCAGCCCGGCCAGCGACTTGTGGCCTTTCGCGGTCGAGAGTATCAACACCGTCGGAATGGTCGCCATGGTCGCGACCGGCGTGAGATCCCTGGGGTCCATCACCCCGGGATTGATCAGCGGCGCCAGCGTGAATGCCGACGCATAGACCATGATGGTATGCCCGTCGGCGTCACCCTTGGCCACCGAGGCAGCGGCCACCAGACCGCCCGCCCCGAGCCGGTTCTCGACAATCACCGGCTGGCCGAGGCTCGCCTGCAACTTTTCAGCGACGATGCGCGCCATGCTGTCCGTGGCGCTTCCCGGACTGACGCCGGAGATCAGGCGCACGGTCTTGCTCGGATAACCTTGCGCAAAAAGTGGACCCGTCGCGCAAGCAAGAATGAGGGCGGACAGGCAGGTCAACTTCGACGATCCAAGCATAATCATTCCTCCGGGGTTATTTCGTACAAGCGTGACGGCTGATGGGTCCAATGGTAATCCTACTCATCCACCGGCGCTCAAGTATTGCGGCATGGCCGCCATCGCTCCCCGACCAGGGCAACTCTGGGCACCACTGGCAAGTCAGGGTAAGCCTGGATTAACGTCGCCGTTGAATGGTGCCTATAGGTGTCCATTCAAACGGCCTATTAAGCGCCGCAGGCCCTGCTGACAAGGGGAAATTTTTCAGGGTGGCGAATCGATTCAACAGCCAAATCAATGTCCAGGGCAGACCAGTAGAGATGATTTTCGGTTACCAGTTCGACGTGCAATATTTTTCCGACCGATACGTCCTGAAACCACGGGAATTCCGAGAACGGCAGAAATAGCTCTTCGTTTTCAAGCAGCAGCCAAAAGCCGTGCTTGGAAATATTGGTTACCTCAACCGGGGAAGTGCTTATTCCAGGCGCTGCGGATATCATTCTGATGCTCCTGCACTAATTTTGAAGTGCCGCGTTAATTTCATGCTGGGACAGACCTACATTTTGAGCGAGTTCAATTTTTGGTTCAAGCCCAAACTTTGCCTCCCCATTCTGGCTGTGAA
>JBCKLP010000073.1:0-11716 GCA_038903735.1 Burkholderiales bacterium
AATTGACGATTTGATTTGGGTGTGGCTCTTTTGGAACGTTAAAAATGGACGTATCTCGATCATTTCACGCACCTCAATACGGGGTGCAAGTGCCCCTGAATTAGGATGACATTTTCATCTTCATAGCGGGCGACGTAGTTGCGCCGGTATTCCTGCGCAATGTGGTATGTTGCCGGCTTCGCATTTCCGCACAAATCTGGCGGCGAAAAGCGCTGCCTTCATGGCGGCAAGCGCCCAACTGCTGCGCTTGCCGCCATGTCTTGGCGTATGGCCCCCTCCACCGCGTCAAGGGTGCGCTTCGCCAGGCTGCATAAGGCAGCAGCCTCCGGCGACATTTCCAGGAACTTGGCCGGGAATGCGTGAAAATGCGTGTCGATGATCATGTGTCCTCCTTCCCGCGTACGATACCTTCCCCTGATGGGCAGGATTGCGGGAATGGCGCTCCGGATAGCCGGCAAGAACATCCGGGTCCGGTATCGGAAACTCCAAACCGGCCCTGTATGATAGAAAAGAACATACTTAAATATATTCCACGTAGTAAGGGGCTCATGTGGCAGATTCACTTCCTTCTGTTGTAGCGGCGCGCGCTATAGATCTAATCAATGATCGTCCGCGCTACCTTACCAAGTCCCGCTTCAAACTCGCCGTAGAGTGCCCCACCAAGCTCTACTACAAGGGGAAGAAAGACATCTATGCCGACACGATGGTGGGGGACGACTTTCTCGAAGCGCTCGCAGATGGTGGGTTTCAGGTAGGGGAACTGGCCAAGCTGATGTTCCCGAACGGACACGAAATCGCGTCTGGTTCACACCAGGCGCAGATCGACGAGACGCGCCAGTTGCTCGAGCGCGACAACGTTACGCTGTTTGAGGCGGCAATTTTCCATGAGGGGCTGTTTGCTCTGGTCGACGTGCTGCGCAAGACCGGCAATCGAATTGAACTTATTGAAGTCAAAGCCAAGTCCTTTGACTCTGGTGATCAATACGCATTTCGGCGATTACACGGCGGGATCAGCCCGGACATGCTGCCGTACTTGCAGGATGTTGCATTCCAGCGTTACGTTCTAGGCCTTGCGTTTCCGCGTTTCGAGGTGAATAGTTTCTTGATGCTCGTTGACAAGTCCAAGGTATGCACTGTCGATGGCTTGAATCAGCGTTTCAAAATCCAAAGAAAAAATAATCGCTGCAAAATTGTAAAGGCGCCGGGGACGAACTCAACCAGCATAGGCGCGCATATATTGAAGCAGGAGCCTGTTGACGAGTATGTGGACGAGATACTGCGTGCGCCGATCAGCGCGCCCGGAGTGGCCATGCGGCTGCCGGAACTGGCCCGCGAGTGGTCGGAGAAATATGCGGCCGATATTCGCATCGAGCCGTCCATCGGGCCCCAGTGCGCAGGTTGCGAATTCCGCACCGCTGGAGACAGCTCAAGTCTTCGCAGCGGGTTTCGGGAGTGCTGGCAAAGCGCGGCGGGCTTTACGGATGCGGATTTCGCCCAAGGCAGCGTACTTGACATTTGGAACTTCAGAAGCAAGAAGAAACTGCTGGATAGCGGCATACGAAAGCTGAGCGACATAAAGGACAAAGGCGTTCTCAACTACGCCGAAGCGGAAGACGGTTTGAGCACCAGCCAGCGTCAATGGATGCAGGTCTCCGGTGAGTGGTCAGGAGGGCGAGACTTTTACCTCGACACTGCACTGATGAAGCGAGAAATGTCCAGTTGGCGGTTCCCGCTGCATTTCATCGACTTTGAGACTGCGCGTGTCGCCATTCCATTCTTTTCCGGGCAGCATCCGTACGCCAACGTCGCCTTTCAGTTTTCGCACCACGTAGTCGAATCGAGCGGCGAGGTTACACATCGAAATCAGTTTCTCAGCGCTACCCCTGGCGTCAGCCCGAATTATGCGTTCGTCCGCAGTTTGAAATCCGCGCTGGGCGAGGCCGGTACCGTGTTTATGTGGTCACCGCATGAAAACACGACACTGAATGCCGTGCTGAGCGAACTGGAGGGGGACGCTAACCGCCCGGCCAACGCCGCCGAATTGATGACATTCATTCGAAGCGTGACCATCAAGAAGGATGGCAGCCGTGTGGTGCGGAAAGGTTCCCGCGCCATGGTCGACTTGTGCCGTCTTGCCGAGCGCGCGTTTTTTCATCCGAGCACCAACGGAAGTTGCTCGATCAAGAAAGTATTGCCGGCAGTGCTTCAGTCTTCCGAATACCTCAAGCGACGCTACTCTCATCCGATCTACGGGGCGCCAGGAGGAATTCAGAGCTTGAACTTCGTCGAGCACCCCCAGATTTGGTGGCGCGAATCCGAAGGGAAGGTGGACGATCCCTATGCATTGCTTCCGCAAGTCTTTGCGGATCTTCCACCAGAATTCCGAACCACACTGGCGTATGCGGAGGCAACGGAAATCGCGCAAGGCGGAGCTGCAACGATGGCTTATGCGAGATTGCAGTTCGAAGACCTGCAACCCACAGTTCGAAAGAGTATTGAGGCAGCGCTTCTGCGCTACTGCGAACTGGATACTCTGGCCATGGTGATGGTGTACGAGGCGTGGAGAGAGTGGATCAATGAGTAGTCGTTTCAAATGCCTCTTGTGTATCTGGACCCAGCAGGCGTTTGGGTGGTGGCGGTCAAAGATAAAGATGCGACCAGTGATTCTGCGCGAAATGTCTCACCCCAGCAGTCGATTGAGGCAAGCGGTATTGCTTGCGGGATCATTTAACTGTAATTAATAAAGCCATCCTAATCGCCAACATTTATGTGCTACCCAGCCTACCACTGGGCTATACCAACACTGGGTGCATGATCGCGACTATCACTTTGGTTCTAAAGGCTGAACTGCCGCTGTTTCCGGACAGACATACCCTTTCACGAAAAATGCGGTTAGACTTTCTCTTAAACTAAATGGTGTCTTCGCCTTGATTCCGCGAATCGAAAAACGCCCTATAGATAACAAGAATGCAGACGAATACGGGCATGAATTCCGGCACGGGGAGAAACCGCAGGTGAAATGCACAAGATGCAGCCGTACACTGCCTTTGGGGGCGAGGTTTTGCCCGGAGTGCGGGGCAAAGCGGGATTTGAATTGCGCCGACTGCGGCGCCTTGCTGAGCCACGACGCAAAATTCTGCGTCGAGTGTGGCGCTAAGGTGAATGTAACCCCGGGTTGTGCGGTAAGCGTACGTAAAACTCTAACGGTATTGTCAAAAGAGAGCTTGGGTCGTGCCACTAGTCAGTCGGCAACAACTGAATTGGGTGGAATGGCGCCTCTGGATGCCGATACTGATAGTTGTTGCGACTCAAAGGAGGAAGATATGGCAGGTAAATTCAAAACTGACTTGATGGTTGTCGTCCGGGAATGGATGGCAAGCCACGACTTCAATCCAGATTCGCTGAAAATAAGTGAGGATGGAAAAGAGGCGCAATGCAGTTATGAGTCATCGGCGGCTGGCGAGACGTATCAGGCCTTTCTGGATGTAGACACCGAAAAGCAGTGGGTGGAAATGTTCCAGTACATACCCAACAACGTCCCCGAAAGGAAGCGCCGCTTAGTGGCGGAATTACTGGCTTTGATCAATCCGCAGATCAACCTGGGCAGCCTTGATCTTTTGATGCCGGACGGACGTGTGCGGTTCCGCTGTGGTGTGGACATCGAGGGTGGGGCGCTTGGCGCGAAGATGCTCGATAACATGGACCACATGGCCAGCGAGTACCTGGACCGATATAACCAAGCGATCATGGCGGTGGCCTTCGCCGGGGATACGCCGGAGCGCGCGTTTGCGGATCTCACGGGAGATGCACAGGTGGACACGGTCAATCCCGATTGGGTAGCAGAGGCGGATCAGCCGCCCGCGTGGGGCCGCTTTACGGGAGTTGAATGTTTGCGGCGTTGGACCGCTGATCTCAAAGAGGCCGTGGCGGAAGGCGGCGATGCAGATGCGTGGCAGTTGCTTGGGCACGGCGCGATCGTCAAGCATGAAGACCTGGAGCGTGCCAGGGACCTATTCAGGCGTATCGCTGCCGATGCTGGAATGAGGATTGCCATTGTTCCGCGCGAGGCGGTACTGGATCTGCCGCTGGGTGTCGCCGATCCATTCCGGTCGATGGCACCCATGCTTGTGTATCTGGAACCAGGCGATTGGATGGAGGCGATCAAAGATGAAGATGCGGCCAGTGATTCTGCGCGAAGTGTCGTGGGTTTCCGCAAACGCTTGATCGAGCGGATGGAAAATTTCGATCCGGGCCATCCGGTGGTATTTGCGACGTCGGCCTACGAATTGCACGACGTTGACGACAGCTTGCGCGCAGTCGGAGCGTTTGACCGGCGCTTTGCAGTCGCCCGGCTTCCGCTGGAAATCCTCGGGGCACAGTTCATCGAGAGAATTGGAGGAGAGCGGTGTGGCAAATCGCTTACCGATGTACCCGGCATGGTCGGAAAGCTGGTTTCCGGCCGCGAATCGAATAGGGCACGTGGACTGCTGGCACTTGCCATGCGACGCCTTGCACACGAGGAAAAGCGCCAGGTGGAGTTCATTGATCTGGTGAACTTTCAAACCTGCGGAACAGTGGAATCGGATCACGATGTGCCTGATGCGGAACCCATCAGGAGGCAAACGGCCTACCACGAGGCGGGTCACGCGCTCATAGCCATTCTCGATTCCGGAGGGCGCAACATACCCGAGTATTCGACCATCGTCGCACACAACGATTTTAAGGGCGTAGTAGTGGAATCTTATAGTTACCTGTATTCCCAAGACTCCCAAACAACCTATCGAGACTTTCTGCAGAAAATCCGCATAGGGCTTGCTGGACGTGCGGGGGAACACATATTGGTCGGCCCGGAAAACGTTTCCACGGGCGCTGGAGGCGATCTTGAACACGCGACCGAGTATTGCTGGCAGGCGTTCGCACGCTGGGGTTTTGCCCCCGGAATGGAGGAAGACGCGAAAGCCGGTTCTAATCTCGCCCTTGTGTACGGCCATCCAACGCCCTCCGAATCTGCCCATGTCGAATCATTGACAAGACAGTTTCTGGCTGACGAATATCGCAATGTTCTCGCAATGCTGAACACCCACCGCCTGCTGCTCGACGCCATAGCCGAGCGGTTGATAAGGGATCCAGTGGTCGATCAGGCCGAGCTGTTAGCGTTATGTGCGGAACACAAGGTCAAGCTGGCCAATTCGGCCGTCCAATGATATTCGCTCCATGCTGCCGCCTTCATGAAGCCGTAGATCTGGCAGGCAAGGTGTATTTGTTAGCGGAGGCATCTTGATCCCGTTTATTACGGGTGTTACCGGCCATCGGCGTTTGGACGGCGCCGCGATTCCGGGCATCGCAAGCAATGTTCGGAGTGAACTTGCAGCACTCAAGCAACGCATGCCGAGTACGCCAATGGTTCTCGTTTCCGCCCTTGCAGAGGGCGCTGATCGGGTGGCAGCCGATGTGGCACTTGAACTGGGGTTCGACCTCTGGTGCGTACTGCCGACGGCTGTAGAGGTGTACGAAAAGGACTTTCAGACGGAGGTGTCGCTAGCGGAGTTCCGGCGGCTGAAATCGGCTGCAAAGCGCGTACTCAATGCATCGGCCCTTGCCGGGCGGCTGCCGAACGCCACCAGCCATCCGCAGATCTACATTGATGTGGGTGATGAAATTTGCCGCCTGAGCCATGCGTTGCTGGCGATATGGGATGGACAGACATCCGGAAAACCTGGGGGCACGGCAGAAGTCGTCAATAGATTCCGCACTGGGGGATTTGCAGGCGCGACGCAGTCGGGGCTTTCCTTTCCCGATTGCGGTATGGTTCTACACGTCCCTGCAAATGTAGAAGAGGACGCTGACACGCATTCCGGCACTAGGCTGGTGGCGCCGCTTCCGGGAGAACAGGGGAAACCTCTGTTGCCGGGTGGCGAAGAGAAAATGCGCAGGCTTTTCGAACGCGGCACCAGCGATCTTGACGCCTTTAATCGAAGCTGTAAGCGCTCTTCTGCCGATGCTGCGAGTACGGCCGGCATACTGCTATCGGCAGACTATCCATGGCGTCTCGATCCAGTTTTGGCCGGATGGTTGGAAATTTACGCGCAGGCATCTGCGACCAGCTCTTCGGCCGTGAAGCGCAGACAAGTTTCCCTCTCGCTAATCGTCGGCCTGTTTGTATTGTTCCCGCTGTCGAGTCTTCTTTACGGTGGTCTGGTTACCGAGATCTGGCCACTGTTTGTTGGAATCGGTTTGCTGGCGGCTGCTTTTGCGATTCACTGGCGCCATCAGCATTCAAATGATGACGAGTTGTGGGTGGGTTGCAGGGCCGTGGCCGAATTTCTACGGGTGGCCATCACCTGGCGGGTATGCGGACTGAAGCATTCCATTCATTATGTCATTGCCGACGAACAGATTTTCCCCCTGGATTGGCTGGGAATGGTGGCTCGCTGGATCGACAACGAGAACCGCGTTACCCCTGCGCCAGCGCTCGCCACGGACGAAATGTCTGCCCACGCGCTCGGGAAATGGATCCAGGGCCAATTGGACTACTTTGCCGACGGCACCAATAAGATCGGGCACCACGAAACTCGTGCGCGGAACTTTGGCCTGGCCTCAAAAGTGTGCATCGTCTTGGCATTGGCGGTTTATGTCTTGAGTATCGCGCTGGATATTGCGCTTTCCACGGATGGGCGGGAGCCTGCGTTGCAGGTCACCGCATGGACCATGTACGGTTATTGGGGTCTGCTTTCGCTGTCTGCGGTCACTGCGGCCTATTCCGGAATCATGGTGCACGCCGAGCAGGAGGAGGAGTATTCGTATGCGCTTATCAAGTTTCGATTTGCCAAAATCGGACTGCAGCAAGCCGATGAGAATGCGCGAACGAAGCTTCTGGCAAGGCTTGGCCGGATGGCCTTGCGGGAGGTCGCGGGGTGGTTGCGACTGCATCGGAACCGGCCATTGCGATTGTTTTTTTAAGCCTTGAGGATAGGGTAGAAAAGGTGCGCAGAAGCGGCTGAAAATGATGCGAGGTATGCAGTAGCTCTGCTCGAATTATGGAGCGGAGCTGGAGAACAGGCTGCCCAAAAAGCGACGCGTGAACAGCAATAATTATTTTGTGTTCGAATGAGAATGGTCGATAGAACGAATAGGAGAATTGCATCATGTCAGTGGAATGTGGCAAGTGCGGCGCAGCGTGCGGCGACAAGGCGAAATTTTGCAATTCGTGCGGGAACAAGCTCGTCGCGGGTTGCCCAAAGTGCGGAGCGCCACTTCAGCCGGGTGACAAGTTCTGCGGAGGCTGCGGAGCCCCTATGTCCGGAGAGTCGCCTAAAACGCCGCAAGCCCAGGAACTAACCTATGACGGGCCGTGGAGATTGACAGATACGCTGAAGGAATGGATGGATGCGGAGAAATGGACGGATGAAATTGAATTCGACAGGGAAGCTGGCACCAGTATGGTCATTTTCAAATACAAGCCTGACGAATATCCTTTGAGGTGCGTATTTGAAATCAATGAAAAGCTGGAATTGTTTAAGTTTTACATGTACTGCGTAGACATCGAAATTCCTCCCAACAGGATGGGCGAGGCGGACAAGCTTGTGGATAGGGCAAACACGGAAACAATTCTAGGAACGTCGCAAATAGTGATGAATGATGATAACGGTGTATTTCGATACCGTAATGCGATTGACGTAGAGGACGCATCGTTTGAGCCCCAGCACATCGTGAATATGCTCACCAATGGTGCGAATTTCATGAATGAAAGAATACCTCAGCTACAAGCCATCATTAAGGGAAAATCAGCAGATGCGGTTCTAGGTGACAAGTGATGCGTGTGTCGAGCCTGGGAACACTCTTTTGAACATGCTCTGCCACAAATGCAGTGCCCTTTGCCGCGCCGGTGTGTGCTTCTGCACCGCCTGTGGTGCGGCCCTCGTCTACCCGGCTAAAGGGATGCGGGCTCATAACGAAGCAGCAGAGGATCGTTCGTCGCCGGCCCCGACTGAGCGCGCGCCCGTCATGCCTGCGCTTGCCGCAATGAAGATAGCTGTCGCAGGCAAGAAGGGGTTGGGATTGCTTCCGGCGCTTGCCAATCGCCACGGATTGATCACCGGTTCCACCGGCACGGGAAAAACGGTCACCCTGCAGCGCATGGCTGAGCAATTTTCCGCCGCCGGCGTGCCCGTGTTCATGGCCGATGTGAAGGGGGATCTGTCCGGATTGGGAGCACCCGGTCTTCGCTCCGAAAAAATCGAAGCTCGACTCGAACAGTTAGGCGTAAGCGAGTGGCAGTCCCGTGCCAATCCGGTCATCTTCTGGGATGTGTTTGGCGCGGATGGGCACCCGGTGCGCGCCACCATCGCCAGTATGGGCCCAACTCTGCTCAGTCGTCTGCTGGAACTCAACCAGACGCAGGAAGGCGTGTTGCAGGTGTTGTTCAAGATTGCCGAGGACGAAGAGGTCGAACTCAACACACTGCAAGACCTGCGCGAACTGGTCGGCCGTGTCGGACAGAACGCGAAGGGCTACACCATCAAATATGGCAATGTCGCGCCCGCCAGCATCGGGACAATACAGCGCTCATTGCTGGTTTTGGATAGGGCAGGAGGCGCTAATTTCTTCGGCGAGCCCATGCTCGACATCGTGGACCTGATGCAGGCAACGACGGATCACGGCGGCGGGCTCCGCGGCTTCATCAACATTCTTGCCGCGGAGAAACTGATGAACTCACCGCGGCTCTATTCCACTTTTCTGCTCTGGTTGCTGACGGAACTCTTCATCCGCATGCCAGAGGCAGGCGATCTCGCCAAGCCTCGACTGGTGTTCTTTTTTGACGAGGCGCATTTGCTTTTCCACGAAGCGCGCCCCGCCGTGCTGGAAAAGGTGGAACAAGTCGTGCGGCTTATTCGCTCCAAGGGCGTCGGTGTCTATTTCGTAACGCAGAGTCCCAGTGATGTTCCGGATGAGGTGCTGGCGCAATTGAGCAACCGCGTGCAGCATGCCCTGCGCGCCTTTACGCCGCATGCCCAGCGGGCTGTTCGGGCCGCAGCGGCGACACTGCGCCAGAATTTGAGTTTCGACGCCGAAACGGCCATCATGGAAATGGGCGTCGGCGAAGCTTTGATTTCGTTCCTCGACGAGAAGGGAAGTCCAAACATCGTCGAACGGGGTTTCATTATCCCGCCTGGGTCGCGCATTGGTCCGCTTAGCGAAGACGAGCGCCGCGAGGCGATCTGTGCCTCCAGTCTGTATGGCCGCTACGAAATACAGAACAAAGATAAGTCAGCGGAGTGAAACGAGCGCGGCGCACCTGTAGTACAAGCCGCCGAGCGATGCGGCGACAGGGCAGCAGAAGCGGCCGGCCGCTCGCGGTGCGACACGATGTGTCGCACTCATGGGCTAGACTGGTGAGTGTCATCTGAGCTCATGCAACTCAGAAAACTATCCTAAGGACTTTACTCGTGGCAACAATTCCTGCCTCCCGCGAAATCTGCGTTTTCCTGTCCTCTTCATTTCAAGATATGCATGCGGAGAGAGATCACCTGATGAAGCAGGTGTTCCCCAAGGTGCGGGCGGCATGCCTCGCGCGCCGGGTGGGCTTTACCGAGGTCGATCTTCGCTGGGGCGTGACCGAAGAGGAATCGAAGAACGGGGCCACGGTTGAAATATGCCTGAAGGAAATCGACCGGTGCAGGGACTTCCCGCCATTCTTCATCGGCTTCATGGGCGAGCGCTATGGCTGGATTCCCAGGCACGAGGAACTGGCTGCCTACTGGGAGAGGAATGCTGACTCCGATTACGCGCAACTGATTCAGGGGGCCATTGCCCGGAGCATCGGCGTTACCGAGCTGGAAATGGAACTCGCCGTCCTCGGCAAAGGAGCCGCTGAAAAAATATCCGGCCACGCGCTCTTCCTGCTTCGAGATCGCGCATTGACGGACAGGCTTTATCGGAAAAAGACCGGTCACGCACCAAATACTGCGGACGCGAGCTTCTACGATCCGGGCGAAGGCAGGTTGGAAGCACTCAAGGAGCGTATCCGGCGAAGCCCCTTTCTCGGCATCGACGGCTACACCTCCATAGAACAGTTCGGCCAGGCCGTCGAAGACTATCTGCTTGCCCAACTCGATCGGTACTTCCCCGAGAGCGACATTTCCGGCCCGCTGCAACGGATGCAGGGAGCTCACGCAGACTTCCGCTTTCATCGGCTGCAGAACTTCCTGCCCAGGCCGGATGTCAGGAAGAAACTGCTTACTACAATCCTGAAGCGCGTCGATACCCCGGCGCTGGGCCCCATCCTCCTCGCCGGCCCCTCGGGGCAGGGCAAGAGCGCGCTGATGGCCGACCTCGCCCGGCACCTCGAAGCGGAACAGGGCGGCATCCACTGGCGCGTCATCGATCACTACGTCGGCGCGGACGAACACAACAGCCTCGATAGCTGGGTGAACCGTATCCTGGAAACCCTCCATCCGGAGATCGAAGACCTCACCGGCCCGATTCCCAAGAGCAGCAAGGACAGGAAGGAAGCCCTTTCCACCTGGATCGCCATGGCGGCCAGGCGCACCGAGCAGCGAGGCGAGACGCCGGACAAGCCGGTGCGCTTCGCTCTCGTGCTCGACGCGCTCGACCAGTTGATGGACGGCGGCAGGGATCTCGACGCCCTGAATCCGTCAATCCTCGGCCCGAGCGCCGTCGTCGTTGCTAGTGCGGCTGACGGGACTCAGGCCAGAGACGCTGCTAAGGGGTACGAAACGATAGAGGTCCCGCCGCTCACCGAAAAGCTCAGGGCGAAGCTGATCCGGAATACGTTTGCTCGCTATCGCAAGAAAATCGCCACCCCATTGGCCGAACGCCTGGCGAGCGCCCCGCAGGCCGGCAGCCCGCTCTTCCTCACACTTGCGCTAGAAGACCTGCGACTTGCAGCTAGTCGAAGAACCCTCAGTACCCTCCTCGATCAGATACTGGAATCGCCCGATGCCCAGCATCTCTTTTTGCATCGATTTCTGCTCGACGAAGCCCATGGCCGACCCGAGCTACCGACCTTGGCCGCGGCCTTTATGGCGCTTCTGGGCGCATCGCGCAACGGTCTCACTGAAAACGAACTGTCCGAACTTCTCGCTTTGCCGGGCGATCCCAAAGCGGCGAACACTGGAAAGCCGAAGCTGCCGCAGATCTACCTCTCGAGGTTGCTCGCTGCCTTCCAGCCCTTCCTGCTGAACAAGCAGGGCAACCGGGCGCCGATGCACCGGATCTTTGGGGAGGCGGCGCTTCGCTACTACTGCACCGTTCCGGTCAGGGAACATCTCTATAACTACTTCAAGAAGGGCTACGGCAAAGGCAAACGGGAAGTCGATCAAAGGCAGGCGGCTGAGGCGTTGCACCAAATCACGCAGTTGGCCAATACCGAGCACGACAATGGCAAGAGCGCCAGAAAGCGCTTGGTCAAGGACTTGGGGATGTTGTGGGTTCCTGTGCAACTCTACGACATTGAGGAAGACGTTGCTCACACTGCGCTGACTTCACTCGACAATCAGGATAAGTTGGCGTTGGGGAAGCTCTGGAACAAAGAGATCGACAGCTTCGATGCGGTGGCGGTGGAGCAGAACGGGGGGCAGATTTACGAGTTTGCGGAGTGGATGTATGGAATCGCATTTGATCGCTTCCGACTCTCGCGCCAACTGGTGGAGGCATTGCTAACCAAGCAGGTACAGGTCTTGCCAGAAAGTGATAT
>JBCKLP010000074.1:0-11698 GCA_038903735.1 Burkholderiales bacterium
GCGACGGCGTGGATCGGTCTGCAGGCGCGCGCCGCTAGCAGGGCGCCGGAAAATTGCACCGCGTGGCGGACAGCAGCATGCCGGCAATGGCCTATCCGCTATAATTTCGCTTTGTCGATGTCCCGCCCATGCCGCATTTCCTGAAGCTGCGCGGAGGCCTTGCGCTCTCCGCATTCCGGCTCGAAAAACTCAATGTCAGTGTAAGGATGCACGCCCCCGGTGCGCTGATCACGTCCGCAGAATACTGGCATTTCGTCGAATCCAGCGAAGCACTGGACGAGGGCGCCATGCGGGTGCTGCAGTGTCTTCTTGAATACGGTGCGCCCGCGCCCGCCGCAATGCCCGTGGGTGAGCTAGCCCTCGCGGTACCGCGCATCGGCACTATTTCACCCTGGTCTTCCAAGGCCACGGATATCGTCCGCCAGTGCGGCCTTGCCGCGGTCACCCGCGTGGAGCGCGGCATTGCCTACCACCTGCGGGGCGCAGCCCGCGGCGCAATCACTTCCCTGCTGCATGACCGCATGACCGAAACCATGCTGCACGAGTTCGATGCCGCCCAAGCCCTGTTCCGCCATGTCGCACCGAGGGAAATGAACCATGTGCCCCTGTTGCGGGAGGGCGTGGCGGCACTGGAGCGCGCCAACCGGGAACTGGGCCTCGCGCTGTCGGCTGATGAAATCGCCTATCTGCGCGATTATTTTCAAGGTGCGGGCCGCGATCCCAGCGATGTGGAACTCACCATGTTCGCGCAGGCCAATTCCGAGCATTGCCGGCACAAGATATTCAATGCCTCCTGGATTGTGGACGGGGTTGCCGAAGAAGAATCGCTGTTTGGCATGATCCGCCACACTCATAAGTCGCATCCTGAAGGCACGGTGCTTGCCTATTCGGATAACGCCGCCGTGATGGAAGGGCGCCGCGCCGGCCGCTTTGCGCCGGACGCGGATGGGCGCTACCGCTATGACGAGCAGCTCACCCATACGCTGATGAAGTGCGAGACGCACAATCATCCCACGGCAATCTCGCCCTATCCCGGCGCGGCAACCGGCTCGGGCGGGGAGATCCGCGACGAAGGCGCCACCGGCCGCGGCGCCAAACCCAAGGCCGGACTGTGCGGATTCTCGGTGTCACACCTGCGCATCCCGGGCTTCGAGCAGCCCTGGGAAACGAGCGAGGGAAAACCCGCGCGCATTGCCTCCGCGCTGCAGATCATGCTGGAGGGGCCGATAGGCGCGGCTGCTTTCAACAACGAGTTCGGCCGGCCCAATCTGGCCGGGTACTTCCGCAGCTTCGAGGCGCGTGTGGATGGCGCGGTGCGTGGTTACCACAAGCCCATCATGATCGCCGGCGGCATCGGCAATATCGACGCGCGCCATTCTTTCAAGTCCGAAGTGCCGGAAGGATCGCTGTTCATCCAGTTGGGCGGGCCCGGCATGCTGATCGGCATGGGCGGCGGCGCGGCCTCCAGCATGGACACCGGCACCAACACCGAGGATCTGGATTTCGATTCGGTGCAGCGCGGCAACGCAGAGATCCAGCGCCGCGCGCAGGAGGTGATCGACCGCTGCTGGCAACTGGGTGATCAGAATCCCGTGCTCTCCATCCACGATGTGGGTGCGGGCGGCATTTCCAATGCGCTGCCCGAGATCGCGCACGGCGCCGGGCGCGGCGCGTGCATCGATCTGCGTGCCCCGCCCAGCGAGGAATCCGGCATGAGCCCGCGCGAAATCTGGAGCAACGAGGCCCAGGAGCGTTACGTGCTCGCCATCGACCCGCTTGATCGCGCGCGCTTCGATGCCCTCTGCAGGCGCGAGCGTTGTCCGTACGCGGTGGTCGGCACTGCCACCAGCGATGGCAGGCTGCTGGTCGAGGATCCGTATTTTGGCAACCAGCCGGTGGACATGGGCCTGGACGCGCTGCTGGGCCTGGCACCACGCATGACACGCAATGTGAAAAGACGCCGGCGCACACTGGCGGCAATCGATCTGTCCGGTATTGAACTGGCGGAAGCCTGCCGGCGGGTGCTGCGCACGGCTACGGTCGCCAACAAGGGATTCCTGGTGTTCATCGGGGACCGCACGGTGGGTGGCCTTTGCGCGCGCGATCCCTGCGTCGGCCCCTGGCAGGTGCCGGTGGCTGATTGCGCGGCAACACTGATGAGCTTTCACGGCTACGCCGGTGAAGCCTATGCCATGGGCGAGCGCACGCCGCTGGCGCTCATCAATGCGCCGGCCTCCGGGCGTATGGCCGTGGGCGAGGCACTGACCAATCTTGCCGCGGCGCCGGTGGAAAATCTTGGCAAGGTCAAACTCTCGGCGAACTGGATGGCCGCCGCGGGCGCACCCGGCGAAGATGCAGCGCTCTATGACACGGTGCGCGCTGTTGGCATGGAATTGTGCCCGCGGCTGGGCGTGTCCATTCCGGTGGGCAAGGATTCGCTTTCCATGCGCACCGCATGGCTTGATGAGGGCGTGGCGAAGGAAGTGCTTTCGCCGGTGTCACTGATCGTCTCGGCGTTTGCACCCTGCGAGGACGTGCGCCGGGTATTAACACCGCAGTTGATTGTCGAGGGCGGCGCCACTGATCTCATCCTGATTGACCTGGGTCGCGGCCGCAACCGGCTGGGCGGATCGATGCTTGCGCAGGTGTTCGGGCAGTTTGGCGACAGTTCGCCGGACCTGGATGACGCCGAAGAATTTGTGCGCTTTTTTGCCGCCGTGCAAAAGCTGGCAGGCGAGAACCGGATACTTGCCTATCACGACCGCTCCGACGGCGGCCTGTTCGCGACGGTCTGTGAAATGGCGTTCGCAGGCCGTTGCGGGGTGAGCCTGAACCTTGACCTGCTGGCCTACGACGCCGAGGCTCACGATATCGATGGCAGCGAGCGTAAGCCCACACTGTTGGTCGGGCGCGATCAGGATCGCGTGCTGGCAGCCCTGTTCGCCGAGGAACTGGGTGCCGTGATCCAGGTGCGCGCTGCGGATCGCAGACCGGTGCTGGCGCAACTGCGTGAGGCGGGCCTGATGGCGCAATGGATTGGTGCGCCGAATGCCAGCGGCGAGATTCGCCTGGTGCGTAATGCGCGGGTAGTATTCGCCGAACCGCGCGCCGCGCTGCAGGCAATGTGGTCGGAGGTGTCCATGCGCATGCAGGCGCTGCGCGACAACCCGCATTGCGCCAAAGAGGAATTCGAGCAGATCAGCAGCAACGGGGACAGCGCGCTGCATGCGAATCTCAGCTTCGATCCCGCCGAGGATATCGCCGCACCTTTCGTGAATGCAGGCGCGCGCCCCGTCATGGCGATCCTGCGCGAGCAGGGTGTGAACGGCCAGGTGGAGATGGCCGCTGCGTTCGATCGCGCAGGATTCGAGGCGCGCGACGTGCACATGAGCGATCTCATTGAAGGACGCGTGTCGCTGCAGGACTTCAAGGGTTTTGCCGCCTGCGGCGGGTTTTCCTATGGTGATGTGCTGGGGGCCGGTGCCGGCTGGGCAAAATCGATACTCTTCAATTCGCGCGTGCGCGATGAGTTCGCGGCGTTTTTCGGGCGAACGGACAGTTTCGCTCTGGGCGTGTGCAACGGTTGCCAGATGATGAGCCATCTGCGCGGGATGATTCCCGGTGCGGGCCACTGGCCGGAATTTGTGCGCAATCGCTCGGAGCAGTTCGAGGCGCGCCTGGTGATGGTGGAGGTCGCGCCCGGCCCTTCGCTCTTTTTCGCGGGCATGGCCGGCTCGCGCATGCCTATTGCCACCGCGCATGGCGAGGGCCGCGCACAGTTCGGCGCTCAAGGCTTGTGCGACCGTAATCTGATTGCACTGCGTTATGTGGATGGCACAGGGAAGGTGGCGGAGAAATATCCCGCCAATCCCAATGGTTCGCCCGAGGGGATCACCGGACTCACCACGGCCGATGGCCGCTTCACCATCATCATGCCGCATCCCGAGCGGGTATTCCGCAGCGCGCAGCTATCCTGGCACCCGCCGGGCTGGGGCGAGGACAGCCCCTGGATGCGAATGTTCCGCAATGCACGGCGCTGGACAGGCAATTGAAATTTGCTTAAGTTCGTGACAGGATTTTCCCTCATCCCAACCCTTCTCCCGGGGGGAGAAGGGCTTTGCATCCCTGCCGCAGCTTGGCGTGAACGCGGCACAGGACACCCTGCACCGCTTCTGGCGCATGCTCGCGCACCTGCACGGCCAGCTTTTCAACGCGTCTGCGATTGCCGCGTCCCTGGGCGTTTCCAGTCCGACGGTGTCGCGCTATCTCGACGGGCTCGCCGGCAGCCTGATGCTGCGCCGTCTTGAGCCCTACCATGCCAATCTGGGCAAGCGGCTGGTGAAGGCGCCAAAGATCTACGTGCGCGACAGCGGCCTGTTGCATCACCTGCTGGGCATACGCGAGGTCAACGATCTGATGGGTCACCCCGGCGCGGGCGCATCGTGGGAGGGCTTCGCCATCGAGCAGATCATGGGATGCCTGCCGCAGGGCGCGAGCGTCTCGTTTTACCGCACGGCGGCGGGCGCCGAGCTCGACCTCGTGATTGAAGCTGGGCGGAAAAAAATCGGCATCGAAATCAAATTTTCCTCCGCGCCGAAAGTGACCAAAGGCTTCTGGCAAGCCTGCGAGGACACGGGCGTGGACTACGCCTACATCGTGGCGCCGGTGCGCGAGAGTTATCCGTTCGCGGAAAAAGTCCGCGTGTTGCCGGTGCTGGACCTGCCCGAAGTAATGGGATTTCCTTCTGTCGCACCCCGGAACCAAGGCCTCTGAAAGGTCACGCAGGCAATTGGAACGCATTGGCAAAACGATACAGATTGCCTGCTCGCACGGCGAAATTACAAGCAAAGCCCGGGACGAAGAGCTTGCACTCCTGGTATTTCATCTTTATCAAATGGAGGTGCGCCGCTGGATTTCAGAAGGAAAACCCAACGTTGAAGCCGGCCTCAAGGCGCTTCGCTCCATGCTTGGCATTGTCATGGCGGGTTTCGGGTCCCCCCGGATTGCAAGAACCCAGGGCGACGGCAAGGCAGAAGCATCAACGAAAAAGCACAAGAAACCGGCGAGCGGGAGGCGAAGCGCGCCTGCGGCAACTTAGTTGTCGCATTGACTCCCGCTGTCGATATGCAGGCTGATCCGGCGCGCAAGAATCCCGGCACTGAACGAACAACGACAAAGTCCAGATTCGCGATGCCGACGGACCAGATAACAAATGCTTATCGCCACATAAGGCGTGTTGTGCGCCAATGGCGGGGTGCCTCAATGCGGTCCCCGTACGCAACCTTTCGCCTGATAGACATTCATGTGGCGCAACGGGTGCGCAACCTCCTGAGGAGGCGGCATAAGCTGGCGCGCGCGACGAGCCGCTTCGGCTACAACGAGGTGCATGGTGGCCTCGGCGTAATCGAAGTCAGACGCCGTCTCTACATCGTTCCCGCGCATTTCATCGACTATCAGTTTATGGACAATGGGGCCGATGCTCGCTATATTGTTGACGAGCAAGATTTTTGATCGAACCGGAGAACGGATCATGGTGGCGACGATAGATATCGATGTGGCGTTGAAAAATCGCATCGAGCAGCTAGCCGAATTGCGGCGGCGTCCGACGCAATCGATCATTGGCGAGGCGATTCAACAATACGTCGATCGAGAGGAAGCGCGCGAAAATTTCAAGAACGACGCAATGGCATCCTGGGCGGTGTACCAGGAAACGGGCCGACACCTGACGGGCGAGGAAGTACGTGCGTGGCTCAATACCTGGGGGGGCGACAGCGATAAGGCTGCCCCCGCGTGCCACAAGTAATCGTTACCGAGGGTGCGGCGCGCGGATTGGAGAGTTGCCGGCGGTTTATTGCCGATAAGTCCCCGCAGGCGGCGGAACGGGCCGGGCAAGCGATTGAACCCCAATTCCAGCTTCTGGAGAGTGCGCCGGAAATCGGCCGGCCATTTCTCACCTGCACAAAAGTCTGAAGCGCAACTACCAGTTGATGCCAGTGGCGCGATGGTTGGAGCTTTTATGCCGCCACATCCCAGATGGTTTTGAACATTTGGTTCGGTATGTGGCTTGGTACTCCTGTCGGTGCCGGGGGGAACGCGCCCGGTTGGGAGTGGCCACGCCAGTCGCCGATGGCGCCGCACTCACGGATCCACGCGCCGATGGGGTACGCGCTCGCTCGGCTTGGGCGCGGCTGATTTACAAAGTCTATGAAGTGGATCCTTTGGAATGTCCCAAGTGCCAAGGGCCCATGCAGGTGATTTCCTTGATTGACGATCCCGCGGTGGTGCGGCGAATACTCACGCACCTGCACCTGTGGTCGCCGGCTAAACGATTCATACCAGCGCGAGGGCCGCCTGATGTTGCGCGTGAATGTGCGGAAGTGAAATCGTCGAACGAGCTTACGTACCACCCGGTTCCTGACATCGCATAACGATCGGGGAGACCCCTGCTTTCTTTTGATCTGATGGCGCGGGGGTGCCGTTGCCTACTACCCTGAAAATCGGTTAGATTGCCCTGTAGTTACCCAGTAAACCCATGATCGGCCCTCCCGATCCCACGCGATTGAACATAATCGGCAAATGTGCGTTTTTACAAAATCCCAGTAGTGTCCGGTTAAATCTCGAGTTTGCTGTGTAAACGTTCCGGAAAGGCACGCCAGACGGGCTTTTCCGGGTGTTCACCAAGCGGAAATCGCATCTCGGCAGAAATGCTAAAATCTGGCCAGACTAGATGAAATCGGGAAAAATCATGTCCGCAAACTGGCCATTGCAGAAAGCCAAGAACGAGTTCAGCCGCGTCGTCGAGCTCGCCATGCGGGAGGGCCCGCAGACGGTGACGCGCCATGGCAAGCCTGTCGTGGTCGTATCGGCAATACAGGCCCTGCCCGGCCGCGCACGCGATCGCAAGGCTGCCAAGACACTGCTGGCCCTGTTTCGCAGCTGCCCAGTGGATCTCAGCCGTATAGTCGATCGAGACAAGTCGGCCCCGCGCACCACTGATATCGGATGAGCTACCTGCTCGACACCTGCATGGTGTCGGAATTATCGCGGCCCAAGCCCGATCCGGGAGTCGTTGCATGGATGGCTGAAGCCAATGTCAGCCGCCTGCATTTGTCGACCATCACCATCGCGGAAATGCACCGAGGTTGCTTGCGCCTCCCTGTCGGGAAACGCAGAACATCGCTGATGCAATGGAGCGAAACCTTGCGACAAAGTTTTGCCGGCCGCGTGATGCCTATCGACGAATCCATTGCGCTGCGTTGGGGGGAAATCGTGGTGCGCGCCGATCAATCGGGCCGGCCCACGTCGTTCGCCGATGGCCTGATTGCGGCAACCGTGCTTGAACTCGGCATGACGCTGGTCACTCGCAATATCACCGACTTTGAGCCATTCGGGGTGTCGATATTTAACCCTTGGACCAATCCCGAAGCCTGACATTTCACGGTATGAATCCCCTGCAGCCGAGGGAATGCCACTTCGATGAGGGTGACCAAATGTCATGGGATCTTTGATTCACCTTGCCAAAATGGCTGAAAAGCCGCGCCAGTGCTTGATCTCCGGCCTGATAATGGAATCCAGTCACGCAAACTTGTAACAATGGGTGTCTGGTGCGCCGGTGTGTAACTTGCGCTTACACATTCGCTGGGTACGCCACCGGCAAAGGATACTTCGCCGGTCGGCTGGATCGTAAGCGCTGCCGCGGCCCCTTTCAATTTTCTTCAGCGCGAGTTCGATCCCCAAAATCGCTGCGGCCATAAGGACGGCGCAGCTTTTCACGATCGCTGGTCAGAAAGCCCTTGAGCCGGGCGATATCTTTCTTGAAACTGCTGTCCAGCTCGCCGATTTCCACGCCCTAATGGGATACGGCGGTCAGGATTGAATCCTTGTTTCCGGCATCGAGATAATGGTCCAGCTTGACCACGGCCTCGCGCAGGAACGGATCATTGAAGCTGGGCGAAAAAAAATCGGCATCGAAATCAAATATTCCTCCGCGCCGAAAGTGACCGAAGGCTTCTGGCAAGCCTGCGAGGACACAGGCGTGGAGAGCGCCTACATCGTGGCGCCGGTGCGCGAGAGCTATTCGTTCGCGGAGAAAGTCCGCGTGTTGCCGGTGCTGGACCTGCCCGAAGTGCTCAAATCATTGTCGGCGTGACACGCTTCGCCCGCGGCGATCCGGGAATGTAAATCATTAACCACACCGCTAATCAATCCGTGGCCTGGCACGCTCTGACTAAGCATTACATCACCGCGATTTTCCTGAGCGAGAAACGCAGCTCTTTCCCCAGTGCGCTCGCGGCCTTGATCAGGGTGTCGAGTTGCACCGTCGTGTAATCGGGGTCAAACAGGCGATCGAGTTGCGAGCGACTGGTGCGCATGCGCCTGGCCATCTCCACTTTCGACAAGCGGGATTTTTGCATGCTCTCGATCAGGGCCTCCGCGATCGCCCGCTTCAAAGCTGCGGCCTGCACATCTTCATAGAGTTTTTGCTCACGCAAAAAATCATCGAAATTCGATCCACGGTGTTTATTTGTTTTCGCCATGCTGCCACTCCTTCCAACGGTTTTCTGCCAGTTCAATATCGTCGCCGGGTGTCTTTTCAGTCTTCTTGATAAACCCGTGCAACAGCACCATTACGCCGCCGGCGACTGCAAACAAAACTCTTGCAATGCGGTTTTCCAGCCGAGTGCGGACTTCCCAAATACTTCCGCGCAGATGGTCAACTCGCGGCTTTCCAATAGGCCATTTGAACTGCACGTACGCGATATCGGTGCCGATCTGGCGACGCTCATCCCGTTTTAAGGACAGGAGCCAATCACGGACCGGTTCTCTCCCCGAGCCAGCCTTGAAAAATACTGCCTGCAGCTTGGCCATATTGACCATGGCCATAGTGTACCCTATAAGGTACTGGCTGATGTGCCGCCAACTCTAGGTATGTAGACGCCTCAATGCGATCCCCGCGCGAAATTCATTGGTCTATGCGGGTCTCAAGGGATTGATTTTCTTGTTCCCGATTCCGCTCAGGCCGAGCGAGCCTGCCCGCTATTCGATCTTGATGTTCGCGGACTTGATGATGCGGGCGTAGCTCGCGGCATCGGAGCGGATGCGCGCGCCGAAGGCCTCGGGCGTCATCACGTAGGGCTGGGTCGCCTGCTCCACCAGTGCTTCGCTGATGTCCGGTCGCCACGGCTGGTGAAGGCGCCAAAGATCTACGTGCGCGACAGCGGCCTGTTGCATCACCTGCTGGGCATACGCGAGGTCAACGACCTGATGGGTCACCCCGGTGCGGGCGCATCGTGGGAGGGCTTCGCCATCGAGCAGATCATGGGATGCCTGCCGCAGGGCGCGAGCGTCTCGTTTTACCGCACGGCGGCGGGCGCCGAGCTCGACCTCGTGATTGAAGCTGGGCGGAAAAAAATCGGCATCGAAATAAAATTTTCCTCCGCGCCGAAAGTGACCAAAGGCTTCTGGCAAGCCTGCGAGGACACAGACGTGGAGAGCGGCTACATCGTGGCGCCGGTGCGCGAGAGCTATTCGTTCGCGGAGAAAGTCCGCGTGTTGCCGGTGCTGGACCTGCCCGAAGTGCTCAAATCATTGTCGGCGTGACACGCTTCGCCCGCGGCGATCAGTCCCTTCTCCCGGAACAATTTGCCAAATTGTCACGACGCCATGCCCGGCTGGCGGGATTTTATGGCCTATTATTATATCGTTATTTATATATATTCTGCCAGAATTCCGGGTTAAATAGCGCGCAATCCCGCGAACCCGTGAAAGTGTCTGTGCCGGATTCCAGATCGCGCCATCGCCGGCTATTTGAGGTTGCCATGCGTGTTTATCGACACACGATTCACGGGACGCAGCGGTATCGCAATCTGGTAACGCGTGTGACGCTGTGCGCCCGAGCGTACCCTGATAGCAGCCCACGCTTTGAGTCTGAATTTTATTTTGGTGACCAGCAATATGCGTGAATTAAGCAAAGTTGCCGGCTTGCGCGTTGAAAACTGGATACCAAGCTAAGTATTTGATTATTATTTTATTAATGGAAAATTACAGCGGCTTGTAGGCACTCGGCAGAACCTGCCTTGCCTTCCTCTCGGCCGTCGCCACCGCAATCGTCCGGTTCAGCGACGCAAGGTAGGGCGCCCCCGTCTCGAAGCGCAGAATCGCCCGGAACCTTCAAACGTTCCGCCGAGAATGTAGGCAACGCGACGTTTGCTTTGAGGGCTTGAAGTATCCCCGATCATGGCGCGCTAAAATGACCTCAGGTAATCGGAGAGCGACATGATCCCATTTGATCGCATTACATGTCAGCCTGATATCATGGGTGGCAAGGCATGCATTCGCAACATGCGTGTGACTGTCGGCATAGTCGTTGGGAAAATCGGCGCCGGACGTTCCATTGAAGAATTGCTCGTTGCCTATCCGTATCTTGAACGGGAAGACATACTTCAGGCGCTGCGGTACGCGGCATGGAGCACAGAGGATCGCGAAATAACCTATTCGTCGTGATTGAACATCACAGCAGCTTGTAGGCGCTGAACAGAACCTGCCTTGCCTTCCTCTCCGCCGTCACCACCGCACTCGTCTGGTTCAGCGAAGCCATCGAGTTCGGTGCCTTTTTGGAAGGTTGTCATGACTGGTTGCGCAGATGCCAGGGTGAATTAGTGATGATTATTGTTCGAGGCCCAGGCCTTGGAGCCGATCAGAGCCCGGCATCCGCATGGAATTGCGACATGAACGGAATGTCGGTGCTGCCCATGTCCAGTCCCATCTGGGTAAGCAGCGTGGTCACCTGGCCACGGTGGTGCGTCTCGTGGTTGAACATGTGGGTGACCAGCACCCAGCGCGGCACCGTGCGGGTCTTGCCGTCGATCTTGCTGGTGTAAGTCAGCGACTCCGCCAGCCATTCCGGCGTCAAGGTCTTCGACCAGTCGAGGATACGTTGGTCCAGCGCCGCGCGTTCACTGCGCAGGCGCTCGAAGGATCCCCATAAATCCTTCCCCAGATCCGGCACCTCGGCCGGATTGTCGGTAAAGCGGCTGAGAAACGCCAGGTCGCCATACATAATGTGATTGAGCGAGGCGTAGATCGACTTGAAAAACGCGCCGCGGTCCTTGCACAGCTCCGCTTCGGGGAGCGAGGCGCACAGCGCATACAAGCGCGAATTCATCCACTCGTTGTATTGCGCCATCAACTGGCTGTGGGAAGCGGTGATCAAAGCAATTTGTAGGCGCTGAGCAAAACCTGCCTTGCCTTCCGCTCGGCCGTCGCCACCGCAATCGTCCGGTTCAGCGGCGCCAGGTACGGCGCCCTCGTCTCGAAGCGCGGAATCGCCCGGAAAAAGTAACTCGAAGGATCCACGTCCTCGCCCCGCGTCATCGAAGCAATCACCTCGGGCGGCCCGTAACGGTACCCCTGGCTGATCACCCGGACCAGCCCGCCGCCTTCTTCCTTCAACACATAACTCGCGTCGATATCCAGCACCCCGTCGGCACGCACAACCTGCCAATCCGCACCACCCGACAACACCTCGCCACGCATCCCGGAACCTTCAAACGTTCCGCCGAGAATGTGGACTACGCGACGTTCGCCTTGAGGGGCTGCGCCCATTGATACGATTTCGCCGACGTCAACCGCTAGAGACATGAGGAACTTGAGTTTTGGTGCAATCTGGCTCATCATTTTTCGTCGCTGTCCGTGGAGA
>JBCKLP010000075.1:0-11679 GCA_038903735.1 Burkholderiales bacterium
CCATGCACTCCATACACACCTTGTCTCAAGTGTGCTCAATAACAGGAGAACCGACATGGAAACCGCACAGACACGCAGCACCCCCCATCCCCTGATGATTAGCGCCGCCGTGGCCGTCATCATCTTTTCCGCGGCAGGCACCGCCGCCGTCATGGGCTGGTTGCCGAAAACCGGCGCACCGACGGCGCCGGGGGAAATCGTCGGACAAGCGAGCGCCGTCGCCGTGTCTGCGACAGCAGTGACTCTGCCGCCTTCTGCCTCCGTGCAGCCGGTACCAGTAAAACCCGCCGCTGTGGTTCGCGCCGTGCCGCGCAAGGAAGCTCAGGTTGTTGCCAGCGCGGAGTCTCGCCCCGCCATTCGCACGAGTACGAGCCCCGTAGTGGTCGAGCATCGCCCCGCCGCGGAAGCGCCGCTACCTGCTGTCGCTCCGCCAGTGGCACCACCGGCCCCGATAGCCATGGCGCCCTGCCGCGATTGCGGCGTAATCGAGTCGGTCAATGAAATCGAGAAAATTGGTGAAGGCTCGGGCCTGGGCGCAGTGGCCGGTGGCGTGGTCGGTGCGATAGCCGGCAAGCAGCTTGGCGGTGGACGCGGTCGCAATGTCATGTCGGTGGTGGGTGCCGTCGGTGGCGCCATCGCCGGCCACCAGATCGAAAAGAACGTCAGGAAGGTGAAAAGCTACGACATCACCATCCGCTTCGAAGATGGCAGCTCACGTACGCTGTCACAAGCCACACCGCCCGCATGGCGCGCTGGCGACAGGGTCAGGCTGGTCGATGGCAGCATTCAGCCCGGCGCCTGAACACCACCTCCAGCTTTTCGACAGGCCTCTACTTTGTTATTGATCGTTCCGGTCAGGGCGAGCTGCGTGTAGGCATAGAGATGTATCTCTCCGACATGCAGCCGGCGATGAAACCCTCGGACGCCTACGCGCGCCTCGCGCACCGCGAAATCGACCGCGTGGAAATCGACCCGCTCGAGGGCCGCGTGACCAGCGTGCGGCTCTCGCCCTATCCGCCTGGCATCCCGCTCCTGATTCCGGGCGAGCGTTTCAACCGCACCATCATCGAATACCTGCGATTCGCGCGCAGCTTCAACGAGAAATTTCCATGTTTTGCGACCGATATTCATGGCTTGGTGAAGGAAAAGGACCCGGGCCTTTGCTGAAAACTTCCTCCGCGGCAAGATGCCAGGGCGTGATTTCGCAGCGCTTGGGCGGCGCTGGCCAGCGCCGCCCAAGCGCGATCCCCGGCGCTACCGGTAAAGCGGCCTCGGTCGGGACTCAGGCTGCCTGGAACAGATTGGATTGGCGCGCCGGTGAGCGCGGCGGGGCACGGGCGGGTAAGCTCAGATGCGACAGGATCTTGACGATCACCGAGGGCTCAAGAATCGCGGCGATGATCTTCAAGGCGCCGCCGCAGTTCGGGCAGTGTTAGATGTCGATATCGAAGACGCGCTTGAGCAGGCGCGCCCAACTCATGCGCGCGCTCGAAGCGTGCGCGTGGGCATGATCGGCGCAGGGATCGCTTGCTGGCTGCGCAGTGCTGGGAACGATGGCGGCGCGCAACTTGGCGTGCGGGGCGAGCACGCCGTGGAAGCGGATCAGGTGCAGGCGCGGGCGGGGCACGAGCGCGGCGAGCCGCTGCATGAATTCCAGCGGCGACATGACGATGTGGGTGGTGCCGTCTTGATACGCGCTCTTGAGTTGCAGCACCACCTGGCCGGCGCGGTTGCATTGGATGCGCCCGTGTGCGAGCGCCGGGCGGGTGATGTATCGGCACAGACATTCCAGTTGCTTACGCTGATCGGCGCCGCAGCGCAGCCCCGCGTGCAGGCTAAAGGCATGCGCGTCGGCGCACAGGGCTTGGGTCGATTTACGCTCTCGGCGGGAGACTGTTTGCAGATGCAGCACCCTCTGCCCCGCGCGCGGCCCCAGTGCCACGCGGTAGCTGCACGATGCCGCTTGGCTAGCGCAGTAAGCGCGTTACTCGGCTTGACCTCAGCCAGGTAAGTCATGCCTTGCTCTTCGACAAGGGCGCCTCGCCGGGTCAGCAGCTTCAGGATGCGCAAGACGATCTTGGAGAGCAAAGCCTGCAGCTCTTCACGGGTGGGTGCGCGCACCTCGTGGAACACCGGCACGCCCGCGCTGTCGGTCCGATAGACCCCGTCGAGCACCAGGCAATGCAGATGGATGTTCAGGTTGGCCGCCGAGCCAAAGCGCTGGATCAGGGTGACCGCGCCCGTGTGGGCAAGGCTGCGCTTGAGTCCCGCAATCTTGGCCAGCAGGTACAGCGACTCCGGCGTGGTGAGCAGAATATGCGGCGGCGTCTTCAGCATCGCCGCGCGCTCCTTCTGCGGCGTGTCGCCCGAGCGCACCGCGGCCGTCAGGCGCAGCGGCGGATAGCCCATTTCCCCGGCGATACGGCGCATCTCGCGGCGCGGCTCGGCCAGGTTCTTGTGGATGTCGGCGGACAGCGCCTTGAGCGGCGAGACGTAGATGACGCGCACTTCATCGGGCAGCGCGCCCCCGTCGCGAGAGGCGTCCAGCCCCTCGCGCAGCAGCTGGTCCAGCGACGTGAGGAAAGCCGCCAGCGTCTTGCCCGAGCCGGTCGGTGCGGCGATCAGGGTGTGCTCGCCGCGCCGGATGGCGCGCCAGCCTTCTGCCTGCGCATCGGTGGGCGGCAGACTGCGGGGAGGCTCGCTGGAGCCGGTGGAAAATCGCGTTTCCCACCAGCGCCGGTCGATGGGATGGAAGTCGTGGGGAAGCATGCTGGGAGGCGTCGATTTTACTCCTCAAACCGGGTCATTTCTGCGGCGCGGTATGCGCATTCCCCGGATGCCGGGGTGCGCTTCGCTTCCCCCAACCAGCAAAACCGGAATTCATTGAATTATTTCGGAGTGATCGCCATCGGATGGGCGTGTACGGGCTATTTGCATTCAAAAAAAGTATAAACACCGGGAATAACCGCAGCGGGGTGAGCCTGCGTTCCCCGACGTTTCATGTCCAAAGGCCTGCTTGAGGTCGGTGATGCGCCCGAAACCGGCGAAGGCATGCCTTGCCTTGCTCATTTCGCGCCTCCCAGGAAACCTGCCTTGGTCAATCGGTTCACCCAAGCGCCTCGCTTGCCGTGCGTGGACATCAACCGCACTAGGCCGCGACGGAATTCGGCTTCACGCTCGCTCAGCGAGAGCGCTTCGGCCAGTTCCTGGACTGCGTGGAGTGCCTGGTCATAGGCCGCACCCGTGCCCCGCTGCAAGGTGCTGTCAATGCTCGACCAGGCCTCTTCGGCGCGATTCGCGAGGCTGGCGAGATGCTTTGCCCGCTCCGCCCGACGCCCGGCCTCGATGGCTTCGCGTTTCTTGTGCTCGCGTTCGAGGCGCAGGGCTTCGGCCGCGCTGCGGCGCGCTTCGATCTGGGCAACGGTGCGGCGGGGAGGGCTGGCTGTGGGCGCCTGTTGCGTGCGTTGCCACGCACTGAAGCGCAGGCGCATGCCGCGTTCTGCCTCCTGGCTGCGTCCGTCGAGCAGCAGGCGCAGCGTTGTCCGCATCACCTCGGGTGTTTGTTCGGCCAGCCAGGTGTCGATTGCGGGAGCCGCATCGGCCTGATCCGCCAGCGCGGCGCTGACTTCGGCGGCAGCCGCCAGCCAGTCCGGGTCGATCAGCAGGAACTCCGCCAACGCGATCTGCGCCGGCGTGAGCGTCTTCAGGCCAGCAGGTAAGGGCGGTTCGAGGTCCTCGTCAGCGAGTTCCCCGTTACGCACGCGGGCGAGCCAGCCCAGATACAGTGGCCGGGTATCGCCGCGCAGCAACTCGTCGCGCAACGGTACGAGGCGGGTCATCCAGCCCGGGCCGTCGTCCTCGCTCCAGAAGCGTTCGAAATCGCCGGAATCGTCGTTGAAGCTCCAGTCCGGAATCCAGTAGTCTGGGGTGGCAGTGATTTCGAAGGCGTCCACAAAATCCGATTGCGCTCCAGCCTGCGAGGGGCGGGTGAAATCGGCCAGGGCGGCCTTTTCCAGCGCCGCGCGGGGCAGGCGCAGCAGCAGGCGACAACTGCCCCAGTTGGCCGAATAAACGTGGGCATCGAAATAGCGGCGCATCCAGTCCAGCGGATTGCCCTTGAGGTTGCCCCAGTGGTATTCGTTGATCAAGCTCGCCGCAGTGATGGTGGCGCGCGTCGAACGGCTGCGCAGCTCCGCTTGCTGCTGCGGGGTGAGCGGCCGGTCGAGTGCTGCAAACTCGTAGTACTGGTATGTACTCATGCGGCTCGTTCGGGATACGATTTGTCGAGTTCGATTTTCTACGTAGCCTTTGTGCCCCCGTGCGCGCCGTTGCCTGAGCGGGACACTTCGATCGCCACCGGCACACCCAGTTCGCGACCGGACTGGACGAAAGCCAGTGCATCCTTCAGCAGCACCCCGCCAGGGTGAACCGATGCCAGCCGGCGCCCGGTGGACACGTCCGAATAGTCCAAGGTGTGCAGTGTTTCGCCTCGAATACTCATGCTTGGCACCTCAGGCGCACAGACGATCTGCGGACGGGGCCAAGTGCCGCTGTCATTTCAGCTTCAAGATCGCCACCATCTTGCTGACGGTAACAATCCCGGTCTTGCCGTGCCTGCGCAGCGCCAGTACCCCCGCCTTGTCACCGGTGACCAAGTAGTCGGCGGAACCGGTCTTCGCCATGGCGAACAGGTAGTCGTCGTGAGGATCGCGCGAGAAACTCACCGGCGGGAGCTTTTCAAGTAGCACGGCCAAAGATCGCACCGCGTTGAGCAGTCTTCCCGCCTGCGCCGGGTGGATGCGACTGCGGATCGCCGAGTAACGGGTTACCCGGGAGAACTCTTCGATCTGTGCATCACTGGTGAGCAGCGTGAATCGATCGTTCAGAAATGCTTCGAATAGCCGGTGTGGCGGGCCGTCTGAAACCATGAGGGCGGCGACGAGCACATTGGTATCCAGGATGACTCGCATCAATCGCACTTCTAACGCGACTTGGCCGTCGCTCTGGCTTCTGCACGGATTTCCTTCCTGACTGCGGCAACGGCCTCATCGATCAACGCCTGCAGTTGGGCACCGGTCAAATCCGCGTTGCGATGTTTCACGTCAGCCGCAGTCTGCGTCAGTATTTCCTTCTGTACCGCGCGCTCAATGAACCTGGATAGATCGCCCTTCTTCATGCCATGCTGCCCGAGATACGAGCGCAACGATCGGTCGGTTTCGGGGGATACCTTTACGGTCCAACGAATGCTGTCGTCCATGGCTAGACTCCTAGGTACATAAGCGTTTATGCTATCAATCTTTCGAATTCCAGACAAGCGATACCCGAATCGAACCGCACCGTAGCAGGCACTGCTGGTTTATTGTGGCCGCCAGCGCGAACGTGTAGCAATTTGGCCGGTTTGAAAATGCGGGAAAACTGGATTTCCAGGGTGAATCGGACATAGCGAGATCGGCACCCGCACGGCCTCTCTGACGGGGTCATTTGACTCGAGGAGGGTGCCGCAAAAGTGTCGCAATCAGGCAGGAAGAAGACGCGTTAAAAACGATGTTTGGAAGAAGACGGAGAAGAAAACAGCAACATTCTCAAACCGGCTGAAATCCAGCACTTTCGGCCCGGCGGTCACAACATGTTCTTCCTGGCCGTGGGCAATCCGGGCTATGTGGAGAATGTGCGCGCCGGCAAGATGAAAATCATGTTTTTCCGGGAACCGGCCGCAATCCGATTTTCCCGGATGTGCCCACCATGACCGAGTCCGGCGTGCCTGACCATGGCTTCAGAAGCTGGTGGGGCATGGCCGCGCCCAAGGGAACACCCAAAGAGATAATCGATCGTCTGCACGATGCGTTCGTGGAAGCCCTGCGCACGCCGGCCGTGCAGCAGCGCTTCACCACCATGGGACTGGAGATTGTCGGCAATTCGCCTACCGAATTCGCCCGATTCATGCAGGAAGATCGCGCGCGCGGCGAACGGCTGGTCAAGACCTCGGGGGCGCGGCTGGATTGATAAAGCCTGAAAGCTTCAGAACAGGGGAAGAGCGAGATCCCTCTTCCCCCGTTACCCCCTACTCCCCGTACCTTGGGGCAAACGTGCTTTATTTCGGCGGAATGATGGGGACCAGCAGGTAAGAGTTTTTCGGCCCCCCGGAGTAGAGGCTGTTGTGAGCATGCGCCTTGTAATCGGCGTTGTAGTGAGTGTAGATCGCGGTGCCGACGCCATCCGCGGGGCCGATGTCCACGCGCAGGCGGTGCCCTTTCTGCAGCACGATGCTGGTCGCCCATATTTCCACCTGGCATTCGACTGGCTCACCGGGAGTCAGCCACCAGCGCTCGTTGTGAGCGTGGTAGGGCCGGTAAGGCAGCGACTTCTCCTTGTCGAGCTTGCGATGCGAGGCGCGCAGCCAGCCCTTGGTGAGCACGGTGGGCTGTCCCTGCGAACCGACCTCCATCACCTCCTTGCCATCAGGCCCGAAATTGCGCAGCGTCACCATGATGTCGGCATCTTCGGTGGTGCTCGACACCCAGACATTCAGCATCAGTGGTCCTGTAATCTCGGTGGGCTTGGTCATCGGCGGCGTCACAAACGAGGCACCCAGGCGCGAGTGCCCGCCCGCACCATGCCCGCCGGCGCTGGTCGCGTAGCTGAGTTTCTTTTCCTTCTTGGGCGCCATCGACAGCATTTGCCCTTCCACACCCTCCGGTTTGCCGTTGGGCTCACTCTCGATGTTCAGATACCACTGGGTCCAGCGGGTGCGCGGGATGGGCCAGTCCTTCTCGAAGCGAAAGTCATAACGGCCCTGCTTGCCGCCGGTACGAATCTCCAGTTTCACCGGCGGCTCGTCCATGAAGCCGGTGTCGTTGCCTTTCAACCAGTGATCGAACCAGCGCAACTGGTCCTGGCGGCCCTCCTCCGAATAAAACGCATGGAAGTGGGTGCCCGAGTGAATGCGCATCTTCTTGGTTTTCGTTTTCAGGCCCATCCAGGCCTCGGTATTGCCACGCAGGTGGAGCGCGAACGAGGTCCAGTTGCCGGCGCTGTAGACCGGCATCTTGATCTGCTCCCATCGGGCGCTTGCCATGCGCCAGTACTCGGAATCCAGATTGTGCGACATGTACTCCCACATCAGATTGTTGTTGAAGGAATCCGGGTTGTAGCTGCGTGGTTTGCCCAGCAGGTGCTGCGCCGTCCAGGACAGGTACCAGGCGCCGATGAAGCCACTGGCAAAAATGCCGCCGTGATAAGCCTGGTCGCGATACTGGTCGGCGCGCCCCTCCCAGGGAAGGATGGCCTTGAGCGACGGCGGGTTCAGATTGGCCAGGCGCCACTGCGAGGCAGCCAGGTAGGAGATGCCCAGGGTGCCGATATTGCTGTTGCACCAGTCACGTTTTGCAATCCACTCCACCGCATCGTGGTAATCCAGCGACTCGGCGTAGGAACTGGGCTCGGAACGCCCTGGTGATTTTCCCGAGCCGCGCGCATCCACCCGCACGATGGCGTAGCCGCGCGGACACCACCACGCCGGGTTGCCGCTTTCCCAGTTCATGTGGGGATTAGGCTTCTCATCGAGGTCATCGGGCGGCACCCACAGCTTGTCCTTGTGATAGATGGACAGATTCATCAGTGCCGGAATCTTCTCCTTGCAGTCGGGCCGGAACACATCCGCATAGATGATGGCGCCATCGCGCATCGGAATGGCTACATCCTTCTCAACGATCAGCTTGTGCTTGCGCGGTTGCGACAATCGCTTGGCAACATCTTTTGGCTTGACGGCGCTCATGAATCCCTCCCGGTTTTCTGAAAACTTGCGTTCAGTTCAATCCAGCTTAAAGCCCTCGGCCCTGATGCGCGCCCGGCGAGCGACGCCGCTGCGTCGAAAACTCATACCTCCTCAGGGAACAGTTCAGAAATTCCCAAGCCGCTCCAGGCGACGCTCACGCTGCCGCTGCAATCCTGTCCGGATCAAGCTGCCGCAGGCGCGGTGCGACCCTCTCCATGAACAAACGCATTGACTGCGCCATCTTCTCCGCTGTGGCGTAGTCGCGGCCACCATGAAACAGCAGGAGACCAAAGCCGCCGATCTGCGCGTATAACTCCATGACACGCCGATAAACGGTATCGGGACTGCCGACAAACAGCTTGCCGCTCTCCACCCGCTTGTCGAAGGTGATGTCTTCCAGCGTGCCGCCTTCGGGGACCCGCTCATGCGTGTCTATGCGTAACGCTTGGGTCGTCATTGGCGGAATCCCTTTCGTGCTGCCTCTCAGACCCGCGGATTATGCAGCAGTGGCGGCTTCGCGCGTATCAAACGCAGCGCAAGATCAGGATTCAATGGCCACGTAGCGCCGTCGATGGGCCTCGATCAGTTTCCATCGCAGCACCGGAATGCCAACCACGGCAGCAAGGGGGAAGCGATAGGCTTCCGACAAGCTGAGAAAGTGGATCTGCGCTCCCGTGCAATCATCGCCAGAAATAGACGTGCCCCCGACATGGCTTCCCGTGCCGAGAGTTTCCTCATAGCCCGATGCAGTCCTCAGGCAGGCTTCACCCGAGCGAAGCACCAGCAATTCGTCTTCAGGCGGCGCGATCAAACGGCCTTTGTTGAATGCGATGGATTCGGAGGAACGCAGCATCTCGCTCAGCAGAACACAGGAAATACCGTCAGCGAACAGCCAGTTCCGGTGCAGGAAATCGAGCTTCTTGCGCGCCTCCACTACATCCTGGCGTATTTCACCACGTGTGACAAAGTCCTGATAAAGGTCACCCGGAATGCGCATCGCCTGGACGAAACTGACTGCCCTGCAGCTTTCGGCCGCGGGCGTTCCAAGCAGCACATGCGTTTCACCGAGGTAGGAACCCGCCGTGACCAGGCTGCTGCCGCGCACACCGGTACGCAGCAGTTCCGCCGATCCGCTGAGGACCAGATAGACCGCATCGACCGGATCCCCCTGCCTGAACAGCAGCACTTCGGGGTTGAACACCACGATCCGGCAATTCATCAGGTGCCGCAGCCTGTGCAAAGGCGCGTCCTGAAAGTAATTGCGCAGGTACTCAAAGGCGCGCCGGCGCAGCGAGTCCGATCCGCCCTCGATCAGCACATCCACAGTGCCAAACGGGGCGCCCGAGCCAATGGCGCGCTCGTCCTCCGTCAACCTTCTGGCCGTATGGGCGAGAATCAGCTTGCCGGATTTGTCATCGCGGAAATCCTGCGCCACGCCATGGATCATGCCACCGCCAATATCGATCTTCTTGACGTTAGCCTCCAGGCGGTACGCAGTGACAGTATCGGCATAGAGCTTTTCGCTGATGCCCGCCGGCGCGTCGTCGGCGGCGATCATCTTGCGCAGCACTTCGAGCGAAGCGATATCCGCCAGGTGTGCGTAACTGCGATAGCCCCCTTCCCACATCACCCTGAAATAGAAAATCGTGGTCTCAACCGGGTGCGGCGAAAGTATCGGCCTGACCTCCAGTCCCTCCACGTCATTCCACTCGTCCAGCACCAGGTCGTGCACTTCGAACAATTTGGCAAATTCGCTTTCCGGAATCTGCAACACCCGGGTGAGCTTCTTGATCACCGAGTCGCGCACCATGGGCACCGCGTAATAGGCGATACGATGGTCGCCACGGATCAGTGCGGTCAAGCCCGCGAGGTGATCATCATGGCAATGGGTGTGGAATATGCCGTCGATTTCGTTGATGCTGATGCCCAGCGCCATCAACGCAGATTCGATATTGGGACCGGCATCCACGAGGTAAACGCGCCCCTGAAACAGCACGATGCTCCCCGTGGCCGGCCGGTTCATGTCCCAGCCGTCACCGTCACCGGTATGCACCACGGCGAAATAGTCGCGTGACAGCAAATGCTTGTCGAGCATGTAGGGGCATTCGAAGGCCTCGCCGGTTCCGAGGTTCAGATTGACCTCCACCCGTTCGTCCTGGTAGGCAATCTCGAAAACGTTGGTTCGCAGGCGACGGATGCTGACGCCGTTGCGGATCTCAAGGGGTTCGCGTTTCACGAAGAGGGGCTGGACCAGTTCCTCCGTGGGCAGAATGCGGCCGAACGCAAACGCGAGCTTCATACGCATGATCTGCCGCGCCTGTTCAGGGCTGACGCCGGAGGCAATCAGTTCTTCCTCTGTGGCAAGTCCGTAGTTACCGCGAAACAGATAATCCATCTGCGCCCGGACCTGGCTCTCGGCGCCCATGAGCAAGGGCCGCGCGCCGGTGTTTCCAGGGTGGTCCGGCACGATCATTCCCTGCATATACAGCATTTGCAGAATAGGAAATTCGGAATGGCTGCAGGGACGGCCGTTTTGAACCGCCAGATCCGAGAGCAGGATCACATTGGGCCCGGTTTCGCACTCGATGCCATTGATCTCGGTGGGCACGATCAGGCCGCGCTTGAGCAAATGCTTGACCGAATCGACCGGACAACCGCAAAGAATGCGCACCTCGGCCGCCGCCACCTCCACCCAGTAAATGCCTGTGCTGACTGGAATTTTTTTAATCGAGGTAATTTTTCATCCTCTCGGGCCGGAAATCCATGCGCCAATAATACGCTGCCGACTTTCGAATCGCTGCAGCGTGCGCAAGGAATCGTGACCTATTGCGCCTTGATGCCCAGTCGCTTGATCAAGGGCACCCAGACATCTGCTTCACGGCGGTGGCGCGCCAGCAACTCCTCGGGGGTGCCTACCGCAATCAGCAGGCTCAGATTGTCATGAATCTTGACCACCTCGGGGTGGGTTGAGAGCTTCACCATTTCGCGGTTGATGCGCATGATGATTTCCCGTGGCGTGCCGCCCGAGGCGTACATCGCGAATCCGCCCATCGCAAAGTAATCCTTGATACCCGCCTGTTCAATGGTCGGTACATTGGGAAATTCGCGCAAGCGGGTGTCCCCCCCGGCTCCGAGTACCCTGATTTTGCCAGCCTTGATCATGCTCACAAGCTGGCTTCCCACCGGGTTGAACAAGGCCTGGATATTACCGGCGAGCAAGTCCTGAATCATCGGGGCGCTGCCCTTGTAGGGCACGAACTGGATATCCAGACCACTGCCCTCCTTCAGCAGTTCCATGGCCATGTGAAAGATATGCCCATGCCCCGGCGCGCCGTAGTTCAGTTTGGCACCCGGCGTTTTTGACAGCGCAATGAATTCACCCAGCGTCTGCGCCGGCACTGCCGCGTTCACATACAGGGCCATGGGCGCATTGGTGAGCAGGGTGATGGGTGCGAAATCCCGATCAGCGTCATATTTGACGTCCGGAAAAATCAGCTTGTTGTACACCAGCGAGCCGGGTCCAAGGGTCGCCAGGGTGTAGCCATCCGGCGGCGCCTTCGCAACAAAATCCATGGCGATCAAGCCGGCGTTCGCCGGTCTGTTATCGGGAACCACCGGCTGACCCAAAGCCGCACCCAGGTGGGGCGCATAAACCCGGGTGATGACATCAAGCCCGCCACCGGGCGCGAAGGGGATGATCCAGCGCAAGGGCTTGGCGGGCCAGGCTTGAGCATTTGCCGAAACGCAAATCCCGCTCAACAGGAGCGCAAGGGATAATTTTCCGAACGGTAATTTTCCGAACAGTTGCAGCGGCGATGAAGTCATGGTGCTCTCCCGGGGAATACAACCCAAACAAGGCCGCCTGAATGCAAGCGGCAGCGGATGGCAAATGCGAGACCAGCGCT
>JBCKLP010000076.1:0-11520 GCA_038903735.1 Burkholderiales bacterium
CATATCAGGGGTACTGCCTACCGCCTGCTGGGTGGCCCGACCCACCACGGGCAATACCGTTGCGGAGATGGCCGCCGACCTGCTCAGGCGCTCGCCCTTTCCTACTTTCGCCCTCGCCGGGCTTTCCATGGGCGGCTACGTGGCGCTGGAGATCATGCGCCAGGCGCCCGGCCGAGTCTCGCGACTGGCCCTGCTCGACACCACTGCCCGTCCCGATACCCCTGAGCAGACCGGACGCCGGAATGCACTTATAGCGCTTGCTGAAGGCGGTAACTTCGACCGGGTCACCGAAACCCTGTTGCCCGCACTGCTCAATCCTGCCCGCGTTTCCGACCCGCAGATCGCCGGCACCGTCAGGACCATGGCACGCAACGTCGGCAGGGACGCCTTTTATCGTCAGCAGGCGGCGATTATCGGCAGGATAGACAGCCGCCCGCATCTGGGTGCCATTCGCTGCCCCACGCTGGTCCTTTGCGGGCGCCAGGATGCAATCACCCCGCCCGCCTTGCACGAAGAGATCGCGGCGGAAATTGCTGGCGCCAGACTTGCCATCGTGGAGGACTGCGGCCACCTGTCAACCCTCGAGCGGCCCGCTGAGGTCAATCTCAACCTGTCTTCCTGGCTGAGCGACTGAATCTGCACGAGTTACGCCTGATTCGCGCAGGCGGCCGCGCAAAACCCTATCTGCTCGCCTGCAACCGATCCGCCATGCATAATGCAATCAGCCATGGTCAGCATCCTCGTAATTGAAGACGATTCGTCGCTGCGCGACACTCTGCGGATACATCTCAATTCGGTGGGGTATTCCGTGCGTGTCGCGGCTGACGCCACTGAGGCCATACGCGCCATTCTGGAGAGCCTGCCCGACCTGATCCTCTCTGACCTTACATTGCCCTACATGGACGGCTTCGAGCTGCTGGAAGTTCTGCGGCGGGAGGAGTCGACGCGCGGGATTCCGGTGATCCTGCTGACCGGACTGGTTGATGATGACAATTACGTCAAAGGAATACGCCTGGGCGCGTCCGCCTACCTGACCAAACCGGTGCTTCGCGACGAGCTGCTGAAAACCATCAGCGGCGCGCTGCGCGGCGCCGCCAAGAAATCCGAAGGAAACTGAGCAAGCGCTGGCGCGAACCGCGAGGTCATATCAGCCCGCCCCGTCGCGCAGTACCCGTCGCAGGATCTTGCCCACATTGGTCTTGGGTAATTCGGTGCGGAATTCGATCTGTTTCGGACGCTTGTAACCGGTCAGATTGGCCTCGCAGTGTTTGCGCAACGCTTCCTCGGTCAGCGCGGGGTCCCGCTTGACGACGAAAAGCTTCACCGCCTCCCCGGAATGTTCATCCGGCACGCCGATTACCGCACATTCCAGCACCCCGGGCAGCATGGCCACCACCCCTTCGACCTCATTCGGAAAGACCTTGAGACCGGACACCGAAATCATGTCTTTCTTGCGGTCGACAATGCGCACGAATCCCTTCTCGTCCACGGTGGCGACATCCCCGGTGGACAAAAACCCTCGCGCATCCAGGACCCGCGCGGTTTCCTCCGGCTGGTTCCAGTAGCCTTTCATAACCTGCGGGCCACGTACGCAGAGTTCGCCGGATTCACCCAATGGCACTTCCTTGCCGGAATCGTCGCGGATTTCAATATCAGTCGATGGCACCGGAAGGCCAATGGCGCCGTTGAACTCCTTCAAATCCAAGGGGTTGATGGTCACCGCGGGCGAAGTCTCTGACAGGCCATAGGCCTCAACCAGGGTGCATCCAGTAAGCTGCTTCCAGCGATCAGCCACCGCTTTCTGGACCGCCATGCCACCGCCCAAGGCAATGCGCAAGCCGGAAAAATCAATCTTCGTAAAATCCGCGTGGTTCATCAGCGCGTTGAACAACGTGTTGACCCCGGTGATCATCGTACACCGGTGCTGGCGCAGTTCCTTGACGAAGGCGGGAATATCCCGCGGATTGGTAATCAGGATGTTCAGGCCACCGATCTTCATCATCAGCAGGCAGTTGGCGGTCAGGGAAAGCACGTGATACAGAGGCAGTGCGGTGATGATGATCTGATCTTCGCCCTCCGACAGAAACGGCTTTACCCAGGCTGAGGCCTGTTCCAGGTTGGCAAGAATATTGCGATTGAGCAGCATGGCCCCCTTGGCAAGGCCGGTGGTGCCACCGGTGTATTGCAGGAAGGCGATGTCCTCGGGGCCCATGTCGGAGGGCTTCAATTCGCAGCGCGCGCCCTCGGCCAGCATGGCATTAAAGCGGATGGAACCGGGCAGATCCCAGGCCGGAACCATTTTCTTGATATTTCTGACCACAAAATTGACGATCACACCCTTGAAGCCGAGCATGTCGCCCAGGGACGCCACCACCACGTGCTTGACAGAGGTGCGTGCGAGCACCTGCTGCAGTACATGCGCGAAATTCTCCAGAACGACGATGGCCTCGGCGCCCGAGTCCTTCAGCTGATGCTCCAGCTCGCGCGCCGTGTAGAGCGGATTGACGTTGACGACCGTGAACCCGCCGCGCAGCAACCCGAACATGAATACCGGGTACTGGAGACAATTGGGCAACATCACGGCAACCCGGGCACCCCTGGAAAGCCCCCGGGACTGGAGCCAGGCGCCGGCATTGCGGGTCATGACATCCAGCTCGCCAAAGGTGATGCTGCTGCCCATGTTGTGATACGCGGGCTTGCCGGCGAACGCCTTCACGCTTTTTTCGAACAGGTCCGCAAGCGACCGGTACTGATTCCACTCAACTTCGGCCGGCACTCCCGCCGGATAGTGTTTCAGCCAGATTCTTTCCATGGACACCTCCGGTGGCTAGGTTGGTGCGCCTACCTTACGGAGTTTGCAGCAGGCACGCAAGCCCGCCGGCACTTGCCCGCCGGCACTTGCCGCCAATACCGGCATTTCGCCCCCCGCCCCTCGCTTCAGCAGTTCCTGAAATTCGGCTTGCGCTTTTCCAGAAAAGCCGCCATGCCTTCCTTCTGATCCGCGGTGGCGAAGCTGGCGTGGAACATGCGCCGCTCGAATAGCAGCCCCTCGGCCAGCGGACTTTCAAATGACCGGTTGATGGCTTCCTTGGCCGCCATGATTGCGGGCAGCGAGAATTCCCCTATCGCCGCCGCTGCCGCAAGCGCCTCCTCGAGGACCCTTTCCGCAGGCACCACCCTTGACACCAGTCCGACGCGCTCGGCTTCTGCCGCATCCATCATGCGACCCGTGAGCACCATGTCCATGGCCTTTGCCTTGCCCACCGCTCGCGGCAGGCGCTGCGTACCGCCCGCGCCCGGCAATATGCCCAGCTTGATTTCCGGCTGCCCGAATCGGGCGCTGTCCGCGGCAATGATGATGTCGCACATCATTGCCAGTTCGCAGCCGCCGCCCAGGGCATACCCCGCCACTGCAGCAATCACTGGCTTGCGGATGGTGCGCATACGTTCCCAGTTGCGGGTAATGAAATCCCCACGGAAGGCATCCGCGTAGCTCAAATCCTTCATGGTGCTGATGTCCGCGCCTGCGGCAAACGCCTTTTCATTGCCGGTCAGCACTACGGCGGCGATCTGATCGTCCCGGTCAAATTCCGCCAGCGCGTTGCCAACATCGTCCATCAGGGCATCGTTCAGTGCGTTAAGCTGTTTGGGGCGGTTCAGGGTAATCAGTCCCACCCGTCCACGACGCTCAACCAGGATATTTTCATAGCTCATCAAAGGCTCCATTTCAAAAGTTCAGCGTCGCGCACTCGCCCGATAAAGGATCGGCTTACCGTCATGGCCTGCCTTCACGGATGGTTTGACCGCTAAGGCATTGCGCCGTGATTCTAGCAGCCCGGATTTTTCGTCCCGGTGCAAAACTGAGCATGCTGACCATACGCCATTGAACAGCAAGAAATTAGCGACAGGCCTTCAGGCCTGTCGATCTAACGTGTCTTGGAAGGGGTTGGCATCCCCTCCCAAAACGCTCGCCCCCGAAACCCCGGCCTTCAGGCCGGGGTCGGCTCCCACCGCCCTAAAGGGCGGGGTTTCAAACCAGAGTTAGTTTTAGATGAACAAACGCCTCAAAGAAGACCGATTCGACCTGCAAGGGCACCGTGGCGCGCGCGGCCTGGCACCGGAGAATACGCTGCCAGCGTTTGCCAGGGCTATGCAGTGCGGCGTCACCACATTGGAACTCGACACTGCGATAAGCCATGATGGCATTGTCGTTGTCGCGCACGATCGCCGGCTCAATTCCGACATCACCCGAGACACCGGCGGCCGTTGGCTGAAAGCGCCCACGCCCGCCATTCACAGCCTGAGTTTCGCCGAACTGACGCGCTTCGACGTCGGCCGCATCGATCCCGGCAGCCCCTATTTCCAGCGTTTCCCGGGTCAGCTTGTCATCGACGGCACCCGCATGCCCCGCCTGGCGGATGTTTTTGAACTGGTGAAACGCAGCGGCAACCGTCAAGTGCAATTCAATATCGAAACCAAACTCTCGCCGCACCATCCACAGGACACGCCAACGCCAGAAGCGTTCGCAGGCGCACTGATCCAGGTCATCGCAGAAGCCGATGTCACCGCGCGTGTGATCATCCAGTCGTTTGACTGGCGCACCCTGCGCATCACCCGAGCGCTGGAACCGCGCCTCAGGGTGAGCTATCTCAGCAGCCGGCAGCAACCCGGCGCTACCATCGTGGAAGGCGAGGATTCGGCCTGGACCGACGGCATAGATACGTCAGGACTCCGTTCGGAGCCGGAAATGATTGCCGTTGCAACGCGCTCAGCGCCCCGGGAATCCGGCGCCATCATCTGGTCGCCTCATTTTGCGGATCTGAGCGCAGGGAATCTTGCTGAGGCCCATGCGCTCGGATTCAGCGTCATTCCCTGGACCTTAAACGACCCGGAGGAGATCACCCGCGCTGTGGCAATGGGCGTAGACGGACTGATCACGGATTATCCCGATCGCGCGCGCATTGTTTTGGCAGATATGCATATTCCGCTGCCTGATCCGGTCCATTTACCTGCCTGAGGCGTACGCCACCAGGCATCCTGCCCGGGATTCGTGTCCCGTGACTAGGAGCGCGGCACCGCGGTTGCAGCCTGAGGCGGTCGAGGTGCTTGCAACGGTGGAAGAAAGCGCCCGATTGCAGACTGCGCGCGCAAGGCCTGGCGTTCCTCCAGGGAAAGTCCGCTATCGTCGACCAGACTGTCGTAGTAGTAGACCCTTACGCGGGGCGTGCTGCGCTCGGCCAGGCTGTTACGAAACCAGGAGGGCGCTGTGTTTGAAAAACGCGTGGAGCCCGTCTGGGGATCTTTCCACTGGTAGACCTGCGCCTGCACCGGTATTGCCAGGGTAAAAAAACTGCTTGAAAGAATTGTTATAAATAGTTTTTTCATGGCCATGAAACCTTGTAACGATGGGCAGTCCGGGTCCAAAGCTCGCAAGCCGCTGCAACGTGAACTATTTAACGGCGGTTTCCTCCTTGTTAATTTACGGCAGGCGAAAACATTTCTGAAGTTAAACATTGCAAAACATTGTCACGAAGAGCCACGCCGGTATGTGCGACCGAGCACATCAGTAATCGTCATGCAAAGCGATCAACTCCTCGCGCGAAAATCGCCAAGCACCGTCGCCTGGGCGCTGGGCTAGAATTGCCGCTCCCCGCGCAGCAAATCGACACCAGCAGGTTTCATGGCCAAATCCCCAGCAGAAAAACCGCCACCCGCCGCCAATTTCATTCGCAATATCATCGAAGTGGATGTCGCAGCGGGCAAGCACGCGTTCCGCCGCTGGGGCGGCCGGCCAGGCCCCGCGCAGGCGCACGCAAACGCCCCGTCCGATGACGCTGTCATCCGCACGCGGTTTCCCCCGGAGCCCAATGGCTACCTGCATTTCGGCCATGCCAAATCCATCTGCCTCAATTTCGGCCTGGCCGGGGATTTCGACGGTGCCTGCCACCTGCGCTTCGATGACACCAATCCGGAGAAGGAAGAGCAGGAGTACGTCGATTCCATCATCGATTCGGTGCGCTGGCTGGGTTACCAATGGGAAACACCCTCGGGGAACCACCTTTATTTCGCCAGCGATTATTTCGATTTCATGTACGAGGCCGCCGAGCGCCTGATCCTGACCGGCCATGCCTACGTGGAGAGTCTGACGGGCGAGCAGATGCGCGCGCTGCGCGGCACGCTCACCGAGCCCGGCAGGAACAGCCCCTACCGCGAGCGCAGCATCGCCGAGAACCTGACCTTGTTTCACGGCATGCGCGAGGGCAGGTTCGCCGAAGGCGAGCATGTGCTGCGCGCGAAAATCGACATGGCCTCGCCCAACATCAACCTGCGTGACCCGGCCATTTATCGCATACGCAAAGCGTCCCACCACCGCACCGGTGACAAGTGGTGCATCTATCCCATGTACACCTTTGCGCATCCCATCGAGGACGCGCTGGAGTGCATCACCCATTCGCTGTGCACACTGGAATTCGAGGACCAGCGCCCGTTCTACGACTGGCTGCTCGCCCGGCTCGCGGAGTCCTATAAATTGCCCGACGACAGCGTGCTGGAGGGCATGCTGCAAACGCCGCTGCCGCGCCAGATCGAATTTGCCCGCCTCAACCTGAGCTACGTGGTCCTCTCCAAGCGCAAACTCATTGATCTGGTCGAAAACGGGGCGGTGGAGGGCTGGGACGACCCGCGCCTCCCCACCCTGGTCGGCGCGCGGCGCCGGGGCTACACGCCAGAGGGCTTTCGCCGGTTCGCCGAGCGCATCGGCGTTTCCAAGGCTGACTCGTGGATCGATTACTCGGTTCTCGAGGAATGCATGCGCGAGCATCTGAACGAAGTCGCCCCGCGGCGCATCGCAGTGCTCGATCCGGTAAGGCTCATTATCGAGAATTATCCGCAGGATGGCGAAGAAACCTGCGCGCCGCCCAACCACCCGCAAAAGCCAGAACTCGGGACCCGCAGCGTGCCGTTTTCCCGGGAACTCTGGATCGAGCACGAAGACTTCATGGAATCACCGCCCAAAGGCTACTTTCGCCTCTTCCCCGGCAACAAGGTGCGGCTGCGCTATGGCTTTGTCATTGAATGCACCGGATGCGACAAGGATGCCGAGGGAAAAATCACCGCGGTGCGCTGCAATTATTTTGCCGACTCCAAATCAGGTACGCCCGGTGCCGACTCCTACAAAGTCAAAGGCAACATCCACTGGGTGAGCGCGCGTCATGCCTACGCGGCCGAGGTTCACCTCTACGAGCGCCTGTTCAAGGCGCCGCACCCGGGAGCGGGCGAGCGGAGCTTTCTGCTTGACCTGAATCCCAATTCGAAAAAAACCATCACCGCGCAGCTCGAGCCCGCGTTGCGCGCGGCGCAGCCCGGTGAGCGCTTCCAGTTCGAGCGGCACGGCTATTTCATTGCCGACCGGGTGGATCCTGTCAGTGGCGAGCCGGATTTCAACCGCACTGTGACGCTGAAGGACTCCTGGGGCAAATAGATCGTGCCGCGCTGCGGATTTCCAAACAACACAATCTGCCGAAGATCAAGCACTGGCGAGGCTTTCCGGCCACTTTACCGTCACAGATTCTTCTCTCCCAGCGGCGTCGCGTGCCCCCAAGTGCCCTCGTAATCGCGCTTCTCCGATTCGGGCAGGCAGGCGTCCTCGATCTCACGCACCTTGGCGGAATTGACGATGGTCTTCAGTTGCACCGCTCCGTAAGGGCTCGCCTTGACGCCCGCGGCCCAGTCGTCAATGGCCGGCTTGCCGCGCTGCTTCAAGTCGTTGAACAACTGCCACGCCGCCTGCATGCCGGCGGTGGCTGCCAGCACTGGATAAAGAATAATTCGCAGCCCGAGCTTTTCGTATTCCTCGGGCGTGGGCGCCGGTTCGGGTCCACCCCAGATGGCCAGCACCGGCGCCGGGATTCGCACACAGGCCTCCTTCACCTGCTCGCGTGATTCGACCGAATTCAACCAAATGAAATCCGCGCCGCCCTCCTTCACATAGGCGATGGCGCGCTTGACCGTCTCCTCGAAACCGCCGCCCTCAGCACCCAGGGTGTCACAGCGTGCGCAGATCACGAACTCCGGGTCGATCTCGTTCCTCGCCGCCACCGCCGCGCGATATTTGCCCACCGCCTCGTCCATGGATATGCAGCGCCGCCCGGCGCTGGTGGAGGATTTCTTGGGCGCCTCCTGGTCTTCAATCTGGATGCCCGCGATACCGGCGTTGACGCACTCCTGCACGGTGTAATGCACGTTCACCGCATTGCCAAAGCCGGTGTCGGTGTCGACGAATACCGGAATATTGGTACTCGATGCCACATGACGCGCGTGGTCCACGATGTCACGCAGCCCCATGATGCCGTTGTCGGGAACCCCCAGCAGGAAAGCGGAGACCTGCGAGCCCGCGACGAAAAAACTCTCGAAACCCGAAAGCTCCGCAATGCGCGCATACACCGGGCTGAAGCCGCCCGGCATGACGGTGATCGTTTTGCGGTTCAGCAGTTCGCGGAATTTAATGCGCTTGTCGCGCGCAGAGAGGCGTGGGCTTGCCGACATGGAAAATTCTCCTTTGAAAATTGCCGGGCAATTATGCCTCTGCCACCGTAATCGGGTTCGCTTGCGCCGGCGCGTTGACGCGGCGAAATTCGCGGTGCTATGGTGCGCACTCAGCCATCGATCCTGAAAAAGCGAGCCATCATGATGATCCTGTCCCGCCGCACTGAATTGCCCGCGCGCCTGCCCTGCGTCTGCTGCCCGCCCTGGGCCATGCATGATGCGCTGGAAGCCGCCACGCGCACCAAGGCAAAAGCTAGTTCGAAGAGCGCGTCACGTTCGACGTCCAAGGCCCAGGCACGGCACCCGGCATCGCCGCCCTCGCCCAACAGCATTGACGTGCATCACCACATTTCGCCGCCCGCCTTCATCAAGGCCATCGGTCCGGAGAACCTGGTCAACAGCTATCCCGCCTCCCGCACGGCCGCCTACGACTGGACCCCGGCGATGGCCATTGAAATGATGGACAAGGGCGGCACCGCCACGGCCATCACCTCGCTCTATTCGGCGCACCACCTGGCCGCACATCCCGAGCGGCGGCGCCTGGCGCGCGAATCCAACGAGTTCGCCGCCAACATGGTGCGCGATTATCCCGGGCGCTTCGGCTCCTTTGCCGCGCTGCCAATGCCGGATATCGACGGCAGCCTGCGAGAAATCGAGTACGCCATGGATGTGCTGAAAGCCGACGGCGTGTACATGGTCACCAGCTACGGCGGCAAATGGCTGGGGCACGAATCCTTCGCACCGGTGTGGCAGGAAATGAACCGCCGCAAGCTCACCCTCTACACCCACCCCACGGTGCCGTATTTTGCGCAGAACCTGATCAGGGACATTCCCGACACAGCCATAGAGATCAATACCGACACCACGCGATCGATTGCCGATGTGATTTTCTCCGGCACATCGAGCCGCTCGCCCAATGTGAATGTCATCTGGTCGCATGGCGGCGGCACCATCACCCACATCATTGAGCGCTTCATACGCCTTGCCATGCGGCCGCAACTGGCCAAGTGCATGCCCAAGGGCTTCATGCACGAGATCCAGCGCTTTTACTACGACATAGCGCAGGTAGCGCATCCGGTGCCGATGGCCGCAATGAAAACGCTGTTTCCCCTGTCGCAGATCCTGTTCGGCACCGACTTTACCTTCCGCACTTCGGCCGAAATGTGCGCTGGCCTGGCTGATTGCAATTTGAGTGCCCGTGAGTTGCGCGCCATCCACCGCGACAATGCGGCAAGACTGTTTCCGCAATTTTCCCGGCTGCCTTCGGTAAAGTAAGGCTCAAGTCTGTTCGTCAAGGGGTAATTGGCTGAAGAACCAGCATTGATGGGCGTTTCTGGCTGATTGCCCGGTGCGCGCTGAGTGCTGGGCTCTTCGCCTGCCGCGCGACGCGCGTGAAAAAAAGGCCTCCGCAGAGGCCCTTTGATTTCCTACGTTGCCGGAGAGCCGCTTACTTCGCGCCCCAGGGCTTGATCGCCGTCTTCAGATTCTCGTAACCCTCCAGATACTTGGGCCGCTTGCTGCCAAATACGCTGTCGAAGATAGCAAGCTGATCATCCAGCCACTTGGCCAGTTCCTTGTTGCCGGGGTTGGCCGCCTTGTAGGCCTCGTTGATCAGCACGAAGTGAATGCGCGGATCGTAGGGCTGCTTGGTGCCGCCTTCGGACTCATCCCCCGCCAAGAGGCGCAACAGCATCGCGTCGGCCGAACCCAGGGTCTGCTCAAAAATCGGCTCGCCCACCATGCGGTACATGACGCTGGTCATGTCCTTGCCGTTTTTCATGGTAAAACCCATCTCGGCCCAGAGCTTGTTCATGTCGGTGCCGGGTTTCACCTTGTCGGCCACCATCTGGCCCCAGGCGCGCAGCACATCGGGGGCATCGGCCATCAGGTCGGTGAGTCGGTCGCCGTCCAGGTCGGTCGAGTAGATCACGCAATTCTTCTGCTGGATCATGTCGTGCAGCAGAAGGCCGAAATTGGTGTCGGAGATGTGCTCGTAAATCTCCCCGCCCCAGTTTTCCATGCCGGCCTTGAAATCCTTGGGCAGCAGCGCAACGATGGCGTTCACGTTGTCGCGGTGCTCTTCGTAGGCATCCACCGAATAGCGGCGCTTCAACTGGAATTGGGTGCCCTCCATCAGCCAGCGGATGATGCCGGCGTTGACCGCGTCTTCCTTGGCTTGCGTGGGCTTGGTGGCGACGCGGCCAATCTGGCCGGTTTCGTGCACCATTTTGAAGAACAGGCGCGCGGCGTAGGCCATGCGCACGCCAGGGGTGTTCATTTCCGAGTGAATGTTTCCAGTCGCCTTGTCGACTGCAAACTTCTTGTTGTCCTGCGAGTAGGGCAGGCCGGGCATGAAGCGGATGTTGGTGATGGTGCCGTAAGGGCGCACATTGCAATACACGCCGGCCGCGGTGCGCAGCGGCGCATTCGCCGATTTGCCCGCCACCACTACTTTCTTGCCGTTCTCGTTGACCAGGAAGTCGCCCGCGGTGGACCACTTGAGCGCGGTGTATTCGAGCTTGCCGAACCAGTCGAGCGACGCCAGCTTGGTGTCATGGCGGAACTGCGCCATCATGGGAACGCCGAGGAAGGGCAGGCCCAGCACATCCAGCGCCATCAGGGTGCCGTTCAGGGCGAACATGTCGGTGAAGGCATGCGCCACGGGTTTCACGCCACCCGCGGTGCTTCCGCCCTCCCAGATGATGGCGTCCTTGCAGCCTGCCGGCTGAATCGCCGAGCGTTTGTAAATGCTGTCCAGCAGCTTGAAAAGGTCGCCTGTTTGCTCTTCCCTGGCAATCTTGAGTAAGTCAATTCGGTCAGTCATGGTCCCGCATCTCCGTAGGTTTGAACGCTTGAATAAAGTCTGGGTCTCAAGGGGGCAGGAGTTTACACGATTGAGGGTGTTCCCGGCCCTTCGCAAAAACCCGGCGAGAGTGCAAAATCCCCCCGCATACTGCGAATGCTGAAGCCGCAACC
>JBCKLP010000077.1:0-11477 GCA_038903735.1 Burkholderiales bacterium
CTTTCTGCTGACTAGACACTTGCACCGAATTCATCTCACCCAATGCGCGCTTGTACTCGTTAGGGAAGACTTTGATAAATTTGTTGCGGCTATTGGACCAGTCATCCAGCAAGTTGCGCGCGCGCGTGCTGCCGGTGTACTTGAAATGGCGCTCAATCAGGCGTTTTAGAATCGCCTCGTCGGTCTCACTTTGGTCGCCACGCAGCTGGCTATGCCAGATCGAGCGATCGACTTTAGCTTCTTGCTCGGCGTGCGCGAGGATGGGTTCCAGCGTGACCATCGCCCTATTGCATTTTTTGGCGAAATCGCCGGCAGGGTCATACACGTAAGCGATACCGCCCGACATACCGGCGGCAAAGTTACGGCCGGTTTCTCCCAACACCACCACGGTGCCGCCAGTCATGTATTCACAACCATGGTCGCCGACGCCCTCAACCACTGTGATGGCGCCGGAATTGCGCACGGCGAAGCGCTCGCCGGCGACGCCGCTAAAAAATGCCTCACCGGCAATCGCGCCGTATAACACGGTGTTGCCGATGATGATGTTGTCGACTGCCGAACCGCGAAACTCTGTATTCGGACGGACGATAATACGCCCGCCCGACAAACCCTTGCCGACGTAATCATTGCCTTCGCCGACTATATCCAGCGTGATGCCGTGCGCCAGGAACGCGCCGGCCGATTGGCCTGCGGTGCCTTGCAACTGGATGTGGATGGTGTCGTCGGGCAAGCCTTCGTGACCGTATTTTTTTGCAACGATTCCAGACAGCATGGTGCCGACCGTGCGGTTGACGTTCCTGACCGGCAAAATGAACGATATTTTTTCGCCTTTTTCGAGCGCCGCTTTCGCTTGCGCGATCAGCTTATGGTCGAGTGCTTTTTCCAGGCCGTGGTCTTGCTCTTCCACTTGATAACGCGGTACGGAAGCAGGCACTTCCGGCTGATAGAAAATTTTGCTGAAATCAAGTCCCTTGGCTTTCCAGTGTGAAATTGCTTTCGACTTGTCGAGCAAGTCGACGCGGCCGATCAAGTCATCAAACGTGCGGATGCCTAGTTGCGCCATCAATCGCCGCGCTTCCTCGGCGACGAAGAAGAAATAGTTGACCACGTGTTCCGGCTTGCCGGAGAACTTGGCGCGCAGCACCGGGTCTTGTGTCGCGATGCCGACCGAGCAAGTATTGAGGTGGCATTTGCGCAACATGATGCAGCCTTCAACCACCAGCGGCGCGGTCGCGAAACCGATCTCATCTGCGCCCAGCATGGCTGCGATCACGACATCGCGGCCGGTCTTCATTTGGCCATCGGCTTGTACCCGGATGCGGCCACGCAAACCGTTCAGTAGCAGCGTTTGCTGGGTTTCGGCCAAGCCCAATTCCCACGGCGTTCCAGCATGTTTGAGCGAAGACAAAGGCGAGGCGCCGGTGCCGCCGTCATGGCCGGCGATCACCACGTGATCGGCCTTGGCCTTGGTGACGCCGACCGCGACCGTGCCAACCCCGACTTCGGACACCAACTTGACGGAGATCGACGCTCTTGGATTTGCATTTTTCAAATCGTGAATCAGTTGCGCCAAGTCTTCGATCGAATAAATATCGTGATGCGGCGGCGGCGAAATCAAGCCCACGCCCGGCACCGAGAAACGCAATCTGGCGATATATTCAGACACCTTGTAGCCCGGCAACTGTCCGCCTTCTCCCGGCTTGGCGCCTTGCGCCATCTTGATCTGGATTTGGTCGGCGGAATTCAAATACGCTGCTGTCACACCGAAGCGTCCCGCCGCGACTTGCTTGATCCTGGAACGCACCGAATCGCCATCTTGCAATGCAATATCGACTTCAATTTGGTCACGGCCGATGACGGATGCCATCGTCTCGCCCAGCTTGATCGGGATGCCTTTCATCTCCTGGCGATAACGGCTCGGATCTTCACCGCCTTCGCCGGTGTTGGACTTGCCGCCGATGCGGTTCATCGCGACCGCCAGCGTGGCGTGCGCCTCGGTGCTAATCGAGCCAAGCGACATTGCGCCGGTGGCGAAGCGCTTGACGATTTCTTTCGCCGGCTCAACTTCATCTAGCGCAATCGCCTTGGACGGGTCCAGCTTGAATTCAAACAAACCGCGCAGGGTCATGTGCCGCTTGCTTTGGTCGTTGATGATCTGCGCATACTCTTTGTAGGTGCTGAAATTGTTGGATCGGGTCGAATGCTGCAGCTTGGCAATCGCATCCGGCGTCCACATGTGCTCTTCGCCGCGCACGCGGAACGCGTATTCGCCACCGGCATCGAGCGCATGCGCCAACACCGGGTCGTTGCCGAAGGCTTGCTGGTGCAGACGCAACGCCTCTTCTGCCACTTCGAATACGCCGATGCCTTCGATATTGGATGCAGTGCCTTTGAAGTACTTGTCCATCAACGATTTATTCAAGCCGATCGCCTCAAAAATCTGCGCGCCGCAGTACGACATGTAAGTCGAAATGCCCATTTTCGACATCACCTTCAGCAAGCCCTTGTCGAGCGCTTTCTGGAAATTGTAGATAGCTTTTTCCGGCGACAAATCGCCGGGCAATCTGTTGGCCATTTCCGCCAGCGTATCCATTGCCAGATACGGGTGGATCGCTTCCGCGCCGAAACCAGCGAGCAGCGCGAAATGATGCGTTTCACGGGCAGAACCGGTTTCCACCACCAGGCCGGTCGACGTGCGAAAACCCTTGCTGACCAGATGCAAATGGATTGCCGACGTCGCGAGCAAGGCCGGGATCGCCACTTGCTCGGCGTCCACCTTGCGGTCGGAGACGATCAGGATGTTGTGGCCTGATTTGACCGCATCCACCGCTTTCGCACACAGCGATGCCAGGCGCACTTCCATGCCTTCTTTACCCCAGGCCACCGGATAGCAAATATTCAGTTCGTGCGATTTGAACTTGCCGCTGGTGTGGGCGCTGATGTTGCGCAGTTTGGCGATGTCTGCATAGTCCAGAATCGGCTGCGACACTTCCAAGCGCATCGGCGGATTGAGGTTATGGATGTCGAGCAGGTTCGGCCTGGGGCCGATGAAGGACACCAGCGACATCACCATCGCTTCGCGGATCGGATCGATCGGCGGGTTGGTCACTTGCGCGAACATCTGCTTGAAGTAGTGATACAGCGGTTTGAGCTTGTTGGACATCACTGCCAGCGGCGAGTCGTTGCCCATTGAGCCGGTCGCTTCTTCGGCATTCAGCGCCATCGGCAACATCAGTACCTTGAGATCTTCTTGTGTGTAGCCGAATGCCTGCTGACGGTCGAGCAAGGATGCGGTGGTTTTTTCTGCCGATGTCCGCGTCTTGATGTCATCGAGCTTAATTTCGTTGAGCTTAATTTCGTTGAGCTTAATACGTACAGAATTGATCCACGCCTTGTAAGGCTTGGCGTTGGCGTAGGTATCTTTGATTTCCTTGTCATCGATGATGCGACCGGCGTCGAGGTCAATCAGGAACATCTTGCCCGGTTGCAGACGCCATTTCTTGATGATTCTGGATTCAGGAATCGGCAGCACGCCGGATTCGGATGCCATCACCACCAAGTCATCATCGGTTACAAAATAACGCGCGGGCCGCAAGCCGTTGCGATCCAGGGTGCCACCGATGTAACGACCATCGGTGAACGCTATCGCGGCGGGGCCATCCCACGGCTCCATCATCGCGGCGTGATATTCGTAGAAGGCGCGGCGCTTGTCGTCCATCAACGTGTGGTTTTCCCATGCTTCCGGGATCATCATCATCATCGCTTGCGCGATCGGATAGCCTGCCATCAGCAGCAGTTCAAGCGCGTTATCGAAGCACGCGGTGTCGGACTGGCCCTCGTAAATCAGCGGGAACAATTTTTGCAAATCGTCGCCTAGCACGGCGGATTTCATCACGCCTTCACGCGCGCGCATCCAGTTGAAATTGCCCTTGACAGTATTGATCTCGCCGTTGTGGGCGATCAGGCGATAGGGGTGGGCCAGCGGCCATTCCGGAAAGGTATTGGTCGAGAAGCGTTGATGCACCAGTGCCAATGCGGAAACGCAGCGCGCATCCTGCAAGTCTTTGTAATAGACGCCGACTTGATCCGCCAGCAGCAAACCCTTGTAGACAATGGTACGGGCCGACATCGACGGCACGAAAAATTCCTTGCCGTGGATCATATTTAGCGCCCGGATCGCGTGACCGGAAGACTTGCGAATCACGTACAGTTTACGTTCCAGCGCATCGGTCACCATGATGTCTGGACCGCGACCTACGTAGATCTGGCGGATCACCGGCTCTTTTTCACGCACCGTGGGCGACATCGGCATCTCGGTGTCGATCGGCACGTTGCGCCAGCCCAGTACGACCTGGCCTTCGGCACGCACCGCACGTTCTATCTCTTGCTCGCACGCGATGCGGGATGCGTTTTCTTTCGGCAAAAAAATCATGCCAACGCCATATTCTCCGGGTGGCGGCAGTTCGACACACTGCTTGGCCATCTCTTCGCGATAGTACTGATCCGGCAACTGAATCAGAATGCCCGCGCCGTCGCCCATCAACTTGTCGGCACCGACCGCGCCGCGATGGGCGAGATTCTTCAGGATGAGCAAGCCTTGCTCAACGATCGAATGACTTTTATTGCCTTTAATATGGGCGATGAAACCGATGCCGCAGGCATCATGTTCGTTGGCGGGGTTGTACAGGCCGTGTTGCTGGAGGTGTTGAATTTCGGCTTCGATGCCGTGCTTGTGCTCCATAGCGCACTCCTCTATTGTTCTCTGGGCTCATCCTTCAAGTATAGAAGAATAAAATTTGGCCACTGCTACGAGCGCTCGTTTACCAATAATTCTCAACGGAAATTTGCCCCGGTTCCTTGCGCTTATTGAGCGTAAGGCCGCGGCCCTCCAACACGGCGCGCGTATCTTTCACCATGTCGGGATTGCCGCAAATCATCACTTGCGAATGTTCGGACGAGATTGCGATGCCGGCGCGCGCTTCTAGCCGTCCGTCCTGGACCGCCGCGGGAACGCGGCCTTTGATGGCGAAGGCCGTGTCCTCGCGGCTGATGAAAGGAATAAATTGAAATTGATCGGAATGGCGCTGCTTCAAAAGCTCTATGGTCTCTTGATAGGTCAGTTCATGGCCATGGCGTACGGCGTGCACAAGCACAATTTTCTTGAAACGCCGCCACGGTTCCTCGGTCTTGCAGATGGAAAGAAACGGCCCCAGCGCGGTCCCCGTTGAGAGTAACCATAGGTGCTCGTTGTGCGGCACGTCGGCGAGCGTGAAAAAGCCGGCTCCCTTGGGCGCGAGCAGCACCTTGTCGCCTGGATTGAGATCATGCAGGCGCGGAGAAAGTGGGCCCTCCGGCACGATGATGGAATAGAATTCGTAGGGTCGCTCGCCCGGCGCATTCACGAAGGAATAAGACCGCCCCACTATGTCGCCATTGATTTCGAGCGCAAGCCGCCCGAATTGCCCGGCGCGGAACGGTTCGAGATTCGCATCGATTTGCAGTGAATAAAGTTCTTTGGTCCAAAGCTTTTTGTTGACGACTTTGCCTTCTATCCATTTACTCATTGTGTGACGATGCCTTAGTGTTCGCGCGATAATGCCTCACCACATAAACTTGCAACATCCAACACATACCGCGCTCCGAAACGAATGATTTTTTCAACAAACTGCTAGACTTTAAGAATCCGCTCGCCGCGGCCGATACCGGAGGCGCCGGTGCGCACCGTCTCCAGGATCGCGGCCCTGTCGATGGCATTCAGGAAAGCGTCGAGCTTGGCACCGGTGCCGGTCAGCTCGATCGTATAGTCCTTGTCGGTGACATCAATGATGCGCCCGCGGAAAATGTCCGCCATGCGCTTCATCTCCTCGCGGTCCCTGCCGATCGCGCGCACCTTGACCAGCATCAACTCGCGCTCGATGTGATCGCCATCCGACAGATCGACCACCTTGACCACGTCGATCAGCTTGTTGAGCTGCTTGGTGATCTGCTCGACCACCTCGTCGGAGCCGGTGGTAACGATGGTCATGCGCGACAGCGTGGCGTCCTCGGTCGGCGCCACGGTGAGCGATTCGATGTTGTAGCCGCGTGCCGAGAACAGCCCCGACACGCGCGATAACGCCCCGGCTTCGTTTTCCAGCAAAACAGAAATGATGTGTCTCATGCTGCTTGTTTATTCCAGGATCATTTCGGACAAACCCTTGCCGCCGGGCACCATCGGAAACACGTTCTCGGTCTGGTCGGTGATGAAATCCAGGAATACCAGGTCTTTCTTGCGCGCGAATGCTTCCTTGAGCGCGGGCTCGACATCCGCGGGTTTCTCGACGCGCATGCCGACGTGGCCGTAGGCTTCGGCAAGTTTCACGAAATCGGGCAGCGCATCCATATACGATTCGGCATAACGGTTGCCGTGGAAGTACTCCTGCCACTGCCGCACCATGCCCATGTAGCGGTTGTTGAGATTCACGATCTTGACCGGCAGCCGGTACTGCTTGCAGGTCGAGAGCTCCTGGATGCACATCTGGATGCTCGCTTCGCCCGTCACGCACGCCACGGTCGACTTGGGATGCGCGAGCTGCACGCCCATCGCCGCCGGGAAGCCAAAGCCCATGGTGCCGAGCCCCCCGGAATTGATCCAGCGCCGCGGCTTGTCGAACTTGTAGAACTGCGCGGCCCACATCTGGTGCTGGCCGACGTCGGAGGTCACGAACGCGTCGCCCTTGGTCACTTCATACAGCTTCTCGATCACGAACTGCGGCTTGATGAGTGGGCTCGAGCGCTCGTACTTGAGGCAGTCGCGGCCGCGCCACAGTTCGATCTGCGCCCACCAGCTCTTGAGGGCGGCCTGGTCCGGTTTTCCCTTGGCCGCCTGAAGCTGCTTGATGAGTTCCTGCAACACTTCGCGCACGTTGCCGACGATCGGAATGTCGACCTTCACCCGCTTCGAGATCGACGTGGGGTCGATGTCGATATGGATGATGGTGCGCGGCTCCTCGAAGAAATGTTTGGGATTGCCGATCACGCGGTCATCGAAGCGCGCGCCGATCGCGAGCAGCACGTCGCAGTGCTGCATCGCCATGTTGGCTTCATAGGTGCCGTGCATGCCGAGCATGCCCACGAACTGCGGGTCGGTCGCCGGATAACCGCCAAGTCCCATCAGCGTGTTGGTGCACGGGAAACCCAGCATGCGCACCAACTGGGCGAGCTGCTGGGAAGCATCGCCCAGAATCACGCCGCCGCCGGCGTAGATCATCGGCCGCTTGGCCGACATCAGCATCTGGATGGCCTTCCTGATCTGCCCCGTATCTCCCTTGACGACCGGGTTGTAGGAGCGCATGGAAACCTTGTCGGGGTAGCTGAATTCCGCTTTGTGGGTCGTGATGTCCTTCGGAATGTCGACCACCACGGGTCCGGGGCGACCGGTCGCGGCAATATAGAAGGCCTTCTTGATGGTGGAGGCGATGTCCTTGACGTCCTTCACCAGGAAATTGTGTTTGACGCACGGGCGCGTGATGCCGACGGTATCGCATTCCTGGAACGCGTCCTCGCCGATGGCATGAGTGGGCACCTGGCCGGTGAGGATCACCAGCGGAATCGAGTCCATGTGGGCAGTGGCGATGCCGGTCACGGCGTTGGTCGCACCCGGGCCCGAAGTCACCAGCGCAACGCCGACCTTGTCGGTGGAACGTGCGTAGCCGTCGGCAGCGTGCACCGCACCCTGTTCATGGCGAACCAGGATATGCTTGACCTTGTTCTGCTTGAACAGCTCATCGTAAATGAACAATACCGCGCCACCAGGATAGCCGAACACATGTTCGACGCCCTCTTCCTGCAGGCACCGCACCACAATCTCTGCGCCGCTCAATTCCATATCGACTCTACCGGTTTGCGAGAAAATTTTAATGTCATTGAAAAGTCCTATCACCTTCCTCTATCTGCGTGGCAACATCATGCAAGCTGCTTTCATCGTACCATTCTCCATCAGATGGTTCCGTTCCTTGGGCGCTAAGCCTGCCTCTGCCTCGTGACCCGTTGCCAACAAGCTGTCCGGCCGATCGGCCTCGCCCGTACTCAAGCGCGGGTCAAACGGAACAAGGTCGCACAAGTCCAGGGTAGAGGATCGTTTCTTTGTTGCCCATGTCGCGTTATGCGTCTCAATGTAGCGCTTGAACGCAAGGTAGCCCTCAATGAATCCGCGTCTATATTCTAGCAGGCTCGCATGGTTTGGCTTCGTGAATCGGCGTTTCCGACTCGCCAATACCGCTTTCCGGTACTGGCTACGACATTGCATCGCAAATGCATTCGCCCCGGTAATACCATCACGGTTTTCCACAAACGCAAGTCGTTGTTTCTCTGCTTCCATGTCAATCTCCACGCGCTAACCCATCATTCAAGCCGCTTTTTGCCCGTCCGGCGGGCGAGCTTCGTCGTCGTCTCGGCGGCCCAGCCGGTCGGGTTCGAGGGTGGTGCGCAGGCCGGTGATGAGCCGGGCACCGCGCTCGAAGCTGACATAGGACCAGAGCCACTGCGTTATGACGATCAGCCGGTTGCGCAGGCTGATCAGGAAGTAGATGTGGGCGATGCCCCAGATCCACCACGCAAACCATCCCTTGAGCCGCAGGCGTCCGAACGCGATGACGGCGGTTTTGCGGCCGACCGTGGCGAGCAGGCCTCGGTCCCGATAGCGGAAGGGTGGCGGCGCAGCCTTGCCGGTGAGGCGCGCCTGGATCACTTCGGCCACATAGGCGCCCTGCTGCTTGGCGACCGGGGCAATGCCGGGGAGTGGCTTGCCGGCAACGTCATGGGCGAGCGCCGTGTCACCGATAACGAATACGTCATCCATGCCGGGCGGCTGCAAATCCGGTCCGACCAACACACGGCCACAGCGATCGCCCGCCACGGCGAGCCAATCGGCAGCCGGCGAGGCGGCGACCCCGGCCGCCCAGATCACCGTGTCCGCGCACACGTTCTCGTCGCCCAGCGTGACCCCGGTCGCAACGCAACGCGTGACTGCCTGTTTCAGGCGGACCTCCACGCCGAGGCGCCGAAGCGCCTGCTCGGCATGGCACGACAGCGGCTCCGGAAAGCTTGGCAGCAAGCGTGGTCCGGCCTCGACCAGCAGCACGCGCGTCTGCTGCGGATCGATGGCGCGGAAGTCGGCCGCGAGCGCCTTGCGCGCCAGTTCGACGACGGCGCCGGCCATCTCGACCCCGGTCGGCCCGCCGCCGACGATGACGATGGTGAGGAGCCGTTCGCGCTCGCGCGCATCGGATTCCATCTCCGCGCGCTCGAAGGCGAGCAGCAGACGGCGGCGGATCTCCGTGGCGTCGTCGATCGCCTTCAGGCCGGGCGCATGAGCAGCCCAGCTATCATTGCCGAAATAGCCGTGGGTTGCCCCGGTCGCGAGCACCAGAACGTCATAGGCAATGTTGCGGTCCCTCATGATGACGCGTTTGCGCACACGATCGACGCCGGTGACCGTGCCCAGCAGCACGCGGGTGTTGCGCTGGTGCCGGACCAGACCTCGAATGGGCCAGGCGATGTCGGCCGGCGACAGTCCGGCCGTCGCCACCTGGTAGAGCAGCGGCTGAAAGAGGTGATGGTTCTCCCGGTCGATCAGGGTGATGTCCACCGGCGCCTTGGCAAGCTGCTTCGCGACAGTGAGGCCGGCGAAGCCGGCGCCGACGATAATCACGCGCGGGCGCCGGCCGTTCACGCCGCCGCCGGGCACGAGCTGAAGTCGGCTTTGCTCCAGGGACTGCGCCGAATGAGAGGCCATGGGTCTTTACTCGCTCTCGCGGGAGTCGCTAGTCGGCGCCCACAAGGTGAGCGCCGCGTTGAGCTCGGCCGCATGAAACGCCCTTGCGTCCGGCCCCGTTGCATCGCCGGCGAAGCGTCCGAGCCGCGCCGCACAGTCGAAGAAGTCCGGCGCCGGCAAGCCGCCGCGCGCCATGCTGATAACCATGGCCGCGATGAAGGGGCGGTCGGCCGCCGCGTCCTCGGCCATGATCTGGTCCAACGCCTCCTTGACTTGACGCATGGTGTTCGGGGGTGAGAGCAGCAGCCCTTTGGCCGCCTGCCAATAGGTGATCGGTAAGCGCAGTGTGGCGAGCGCTTGAAGATGCGCTTGCAGCCGGCGGGCGAGCGTTTCAGGCGGGTTGTCCTCAACGCTCGTCGCCGCAGCGGGATCTGTAGCTGTGGCAATCATGACGCGGTCCTGACGAGGTCGAGCAGACCTGGGTGATCGGTGTTGGCCGGCCGGGCTTTGGCAGCGGGCGCGATGCTCTCGACCAGCATGAAGGACAGCCGATCGTGCCATGTGCCGTCGGGATCGACCACCACGGTCCAGGCTCGCGTGCGATACCGGAACGTAACACGGGTGCGTCCGGCGTCCTCGTTGATGCCTGTCTCGGCGAGGCTGGAGACGATGCCCTTGCGCATCTCGGCCTTCAGCGCTTCGGCCGACAGGCCGAGCTTGGGCGCGAGCCGCTCGGCATCGATGGTGATCTCGCCGTCTGCGATGGTGATCGCTGCAGTTGGATGGGACGACATGGCTAACATCTGCGGGTTCTTTTCCGCGTCGTAGGGGGCGGCGGTATCCGGCTGGCTGATTTCGCGCATCGCTACCTGAATATCGGGGCGCGAGCCTTCGACATAGATTTTGCGGGAATTCGGCAGCGGCAGGATGGCGCGTTCATCCACCGTGGCGGTGGCGGACAGGAATTTCGGTTGTGCGTTCATTGGGCTCCTTGATGGGCTACGTTACATTCGATTAGAAGCCAGCAAAGGCGTTTCAAGCGGAAGTGGCGGGGAGGGTGTTCGAATCTTCAGGCTGTCGACGGCGTGCACCAGGGACGCGTCACCCTCCATCAAGTGGGCGATTGCGCCGTACACCAGCCACTGGCTCTCGATCATGCTCCTGCCGGCGAACGCGGGCGACGTCACTTCGATGCTGAAGTGTCCGCCGCCGCCGCCGTTGACTGCGGCCCGTGAATTGCGGATCTGCTGCTCGATGGCCTCGCGCAGCGCGTCGATGACGGAACCCTGGAAGTCAGTTGGATGGGATGACATGGCGGTCTCCTTTATGTGGCAGTGCCGTGGTCTGCGCCAATGATTTTCTGGAGATTTCCCGACGCATTCATCTCGCGGACGATGTCGCAGCCCCTGGTGAACTGCCCGCCGACGTACAAGGTGATCGGCAAGCGCAGTGTGGCGAGCGTTTCAGGCGTGTTGTCCTCAACGCTCGTCGTCGCAGCGGGATCCCAAGCTGTGACAGTCATGACGCGGTCCTGACGAGGTCGAGCTTGGGTACGAGCAACTCGGCATCGATGGTGATCTCACCGTCTGCGATAGTGATCGTTGATGCGGGAACCGGACTCATCGCGGTGCGGCTCCGGTGACAGAGCCCTCCATCGTCATGGGCTTGCCCCGGACGAAGTTGATGCAGACCCCGTCGAGCTCTTCCAGAAGCAGCGGCTCGC
>JBCKLP010000078.1:0-11403 GCA_038903735.1 Burkholderiales bacterium
TGGCTCAATATCTGTACTTGACCGAGAAACGATGTCTTCAACAAATCCAGCGGCGACTAATGCCTCAGTAGTCCCACGGTCGAGGTCATAGAGTCGTTCAAGAATGCCCGTTTCTACACTCAGCCGACGAACAAGCCGCTGGTTAAATTGTTTAAGGTTGTTTTCACTGGACTGTTGGAGGCGGCTTTTCGATGCGCGCCATGAACCATAGAGCGGCCGCATTGCTACAAGGTCCATTGCTCGGTCCCTGTCAGACAATGGTGCAATGGGTTCCCAGACGTAATTTGTCATTTTATGCTCCAGAATTACACGTGTGACACGACTTCAATTGTGAGGCCCAACGATGAGTTGATCGACACCATTGTGAGCGCAAAATTCGAAGATGAGTAGATCCGGTGTTCGGTCCAACGCCCAGTTGGGCGAGCCCGAGCGGGGCACTCTGCTATGGGAATTCCAGGAACGGTTGACGCGCCCGAACAGCACGGCGCGGGCGTAACCGCTGGCGTTCGGAGTGCGATGGAGGGTTTTACCGAGGCGGGGGCGGGGTTGATTGGTGTGGGGATGAGGCGGCAGGCGGTAAAGGAGGGAGGGCGCGCGAGCGCGGTCCTGCGGCAAGGCGCATGACAGGGCGATGAGTTCAGTGTGTCTGGGTGGGTGGGTCACGGCCACGGGTCAATGCGCGGTTAAAAACGAGCAGCGCGTTGCAAAGGGGACAACGCGCGGCGCTGGGGGTCTGTATAAAGCACTCGATGAACTCTGGCGCGCTTGAGGGGCTGAGTTTCTTCGACCGGTGGCTGCCCGAGCGTCGCGCGCGTCCGATCGAGCGCGGCATGTTGATGTGAGCCGTACAAACCGTAGCCACGCACGCATTGCAGCCGTGGTGGCGCCATATGCGCGATGTAGCGATCGAGAAAGGCCTGGGGGGTGAGGCGCATCAGGGCCGTTTGACTGCCTGAGTCCTCCTCGTCGCGATGCGGGGGGTAGCGAAAGCACACGCTGTTCGCATCGGCGCCCACCCGTTGCGCGTTCTTGAGCGGTCCGCGTTTGAGATAGCGCGCCAGGTACGCGGCCACCCCTTCGCCGTAGCCATAGCGCGCGCGGATGTGCGGATGCAAGGACAAGGACCGACCCCAAGTGTGTAGCGCGGCGATATACGCCGGTTGCGCCCCCAGATATCGCGGGTCAAGCAGCAGCTCATTCAAGACCGATCGCACAGCGGCGAACAAAAGCTGCGAACAAAAGCTGCGCCATCGCGGCGCGGTCCTACTCGCTCTTAATGCCCGCGCGCCTGGCCACGTCGGCAACGACGCCAAGCTCATGCTTCACCCGCTCGGCCAGCACTTTCGAGTTCTCGTAGAGAACCGAGAAACCCATGCCTTCCAGTTTCTCCTGGATGGCCGGGTTGTTCATGATGCGGTCAAAGGCCGGCGTAAGGCGCCCCATGACATCCGGCGGTAGACCGGCCGGGCCGAACATGGCAAAAAATACTTCCATGCGCACTTCGGGCAGGCCTTTGCTCGCGAAGGTGGGCACATTCGGAAATCCCTTGATGGCGCTGGTGGTGGCCAGTGCGCGCAGCTTGCCCGCCTTGACCTGTGCTTCCACTGCGGGCCAGACCAGCGAAGTGCAATCCAGGTGTCCGCCCAAAAGATCATTGATGATGGCCCCTGAGCCCTGCGCGTAAGGCACGCGGTTGAGGTTGGCGCCGGAGGCAAGCTTCAGCAACTCGAGATTGAAATGGGTGTGACTGCCCACGCCGATGATGCCGCAGGAGACCTTGCCGGTCTTCTTGGCTTCATCAAGCAACTGCTCCAGCGTGTTCCAGCGCGAGCCGGCATTGACCACGATGGACAACTGGTTGGTGACCAGCGTGGCGATGGGCGTGAAATCGCGCACCGGGTCATATGACACATTCTTGTTGACCACGGTGGCGGTGGAAACCACCGAGGCGTGAAACAGCGCCAGGGTGTAGCCGTCAGGCTTTGATTTCGCCACCATGTCGCCGCCGATCACGCCACCGGCGCCGGCGCGGTTCTCGACTATGACTTCGGTGCCCAGTTCGCGACGCAGGGGATCGGCTGCCAGAAAGCGCGCCAGCGCATCAGTGCCGGATCCCGGCCCGAGCGCCACGATGATGCGGATGGGTTTTGATGGGTATTTGTCCTGCGCCCAGATTGCGCTGGTGGATATAGAGAACACAGCAATGGCAAGCAAGCCGGCAAATTTTCTGTGGTTCATGGGAGCCTCCGCGAAAACACTATTGTAGTCCCGGGCCTCGCCCGCTCAGCGCTGCACCGGGTCGCTGGCATCCGGATTTTTCACCGAAAACGACTGCTGGAAGGCTGTCGCGCCTGCATGCGTTGCCACCAGCCGGCGAGCCATGCCCCATTGCCCAGCGTCTCCTCCATCTGGTCGAGTAGAAAATCCAGCGCCTCGTAGGCCTGGTTCTCCTCGGCCTCAGAGACGCCGTGTTCTGCGCGGTGCAAGATGCGGTTACGGATGATGGGATTGGGGCAGTTGGCCGCCATGCGTTTCAGATCATCGCTGGTATGTCCCTTCGCCTTGTGACGCACGGCGTGGCGGGGGTTGTAGGAGCAGGTATTGACGTTCTCGTGCGCAATCTCTTCGGCATTGAACAGCCACAGGCGCATTTGCGTCTTTGCATAGGCGTCCGCGGGCCGCAGCCGCACTTCCGGAAAGCAGTCCTCCAGGTATTCGAGGATCACGTTCGACTCGATCACAATGCGCCCGGCGTGGTCCAGCGCCGGCACCACCGCCTTGGGGTTCAGCTTCAGGTATTCCGGTGTCCAGTGATCGAACTCGAACAGGTTCACGTGGCGGTTCTCGTAGGCAAGGCTTTTCTCTGCCAGGCAGATGCGCACCTTCTGCGAACACACCGAGCTCCAGTAATTGTGCAATGTCAGCATGGTCTTCTCCGCGAGGAAACGACTGATGATACTGAGAAACAAGCGGACGGCGGTGCCAACGCCGGATCCCCGAAGGTGGAGGATGCGCGCGTGACTCGCATCGCCATCGACGGGGTCGTTTGAAGTTGCGCGTGCGCAAGTGCTCCCGCATGGCGTGAGTAGCCCGTTACGGCCGGCGTTGCGTTGCGCCCCCGGGGCGCATCCCCTGGCAGAACTCCCGGTAGGCCGCCTGCCGGGCTGCCGTGCCTCGTGCCAGCGCCGCATATGCGGAATGGGGTGTGACTAGCGCGTTGTCTTCGCCGAGGGCATTGCAGCGGTGGCTTGACCAGCGGAACTGTTCAGGGCCCCTCGCCATGCGGGCGCGCACCGGGTTCAGTTCGATGTAGCGCATGCAGGCGAGCACATAGCGGTTGGCATGCACCGGCGTGGCGCTGATGCCGTCTTCCCACAACGCATCCACCTGGTTCCGGGTATCAACGAGATGGCACGCGTAAGCCTCTTCAAGCAGACGCATCAGCGCGGCAACGCCGCCGGGGCGCGAGGGTGTCAAGAGCAGATGGACGTGGTTGCCCATCAGCACGTAGGCATGCAGCACGCAAGCTGTGGAACGGGCGTATTCACCCAGCCAGCGGAGGTAGGCTTCGCGGTCGGCGCTCGCAAAAAAACACGCGGCATGCAGGCGCCCGCGCCGGGTCAGATGCAGGGTGTGTCCGGGAATCTCGGGACAAACGGAAAGCGCCATTCGCTGAGCTCCACGATTGCGATTCCACAGCAACGGCTGGGCGGGTGAGGGCGTTGACCTCGAATGCGATATTCAAATCGGGTGCGTATGAAAATCTCCGATTCCCTGCTGCGGGACGGCGAGTGTCGGCGCGGATTTGCCTGGTTTTCATTGGGTTTCGGCTGTGTTTTCCGCTGTGTTCCGAGCCTCGCCAGCCATGACAATCCCGGTGCCACGCAATGCTTGCGGAAGCTGGTCCCAGAACCCTTTACTTCTGTGCGCATTGCTTGACGCTCTCTTCCGAATCGGGCAGATCGCAGTAGCGCTTGGGGTTGAAGTTGGGCGTGAGCGCGGGATGGATGCCGGAGGCGCACCAGGCCATCAGAGAAATGGCCTTCACCTCTTTTATCGGATCGGCAGGCAGCAGTTTCGCCTCCGGAAAGTTCCGGGCGATCCACAGGTTGATAGCGACGTTTTCGGTCAGCGTCTCTCCGTCCACCAGCAGCACCGGCACCTTGTGCTTCGGATTGATCTTGAGATACTCGGGCGTGTTGTGCTGGCCCTTGGCCATGTTGATGTTGACCCGGTCGAACCGGGCGCCGGCTTCGGTGAGCGTGACGTAGGGCACCAGCGAGCAGGCATTCGGCGCGTAGTAGAGCGAAAGTTTCATTGGATTCTCCTGTATCGATCGGTTGGATGGCGTGCTGCAGTAATAAAGGCGGGTGATTATGGTCGGGCCGAATGCTTCGACAAGCCCAGGATGAACAGAGGCCCGGCCATCATTCGGCGAGCGGAGAATTGCGGTCCTGGGGCGCATGTTTTCGCGCAGACCTTTCTCCCCGACGCACCGCGGCTTGCAGCCCGGTTGTATAGTGCAGATCCAACAGTGCAGGCTTGGACGAGGAGACAGTCATGAAGAAATTCCGGGTGATCGACGTGGACGGCCATTGCTTCGAGCCTGATAACCAGGTACTCAATTACGCGGAGTACCGGGGCAAATCGTTGAAGGGCGTGGAGTCCCCCATTTCCATCTGGCCGTCGCTGGACGGCTGGTTCCGCGTGGCGAGCGACGCGGTCTCGGCGGGGGACCCGGAGGCCTGGATTACCTTCCTGGAGGACACCGGGATCGAGAAAACCTTTCTCTACCCGACCAACGGCCTCGCCTTCGGACTCATCCAGGACCGCTACTGGGCGGTGTCGGTGGCCAAGGCCTACAACGACTGGCTCTTGAACACGTACACCAAACGCGATGCGCGCCTCCAGGGCATCGCATTGATCCCCGTTCAGGACGTGCCAGCCGCCGTGATCGAGCTCAGAAGGGCGGTCACCGAGCTCGGCATGCGCGGCGCGGTGCTGCCGGGCGCCACGGTGCTTGGCAAGGCCTACGGCCATGCCGACTTCGATCCGCTCTGGGCGGAGGCCGAGCGGCTCGATGTGGCGCTCGCCATCCACGGCGCCCCGTCGAAGGGCTTCGGCTTCGACTTCTTCGACACCTTCATCAAGACCCATACCCTCGAGCACCCTTTCGCCATCATGATCCAGCTCACCAGCATGATGTTCGACGGTGTGTTCGAGCGATTTCCCAAGCTGCGCGTCGGCTTCCTCGAGTCAGGCTGCGGCTGGGTGCCGTACATGATGGACCGGATGGACGAAGAGTTCGAGCGGCGCGGCGCGCGCTGGGCGCCCGCATTGAAGCGCAAGCCGAGCGAAGTGTTCCGCGGCGGCAACATCTACGTCTCCTGCGAGGTGGAGGAGAAGACGCTGCCCTACGTCATCGAATTCATGGGGGAAGACAACATCTTCTTCGCCTCCGACTACCCGCACGAGCGCCAGCGCGATGCGTTCCTCAAGGACATTCCCGAGTTCATCGAACGGGGCGACCTGTCGGACAAGATCAAGGAAAAGATCCTGTCGCGGAATACGGAGCGGTTTTACCGGCTGGGCTGAAGCATCGCGGCGCACCGGAGTTCGGCAGGCATGCTCTCACCCGGATTATCGGGGCGCACGGCTACGCCGAATCAAGAGTACTCGTGGGGTATTCTCCGGGAGAATTTCGGGTGTACTGTATGCATATCCAGTAATTAAAATCAGTGACTTAAGCAATGCGCGGTTGGTTTGGGCACCTCGGAGGTGCTTTTTCTGGGAAAATTGGGGTGTCGAATTTAAGTTAACCGGCTTGCGGGGGAGATCAAATGGAGTGTCAACGCTATGTCAACGCTAAATAGAAATGTCCTAGAAGTGGTAAGGTAGCCAGTTCATCAGAAGCCTGATCATTTCATGGTTGGGCACAAAGGAGGAGTTATGAAACGCATCAACTTCAGGCTGGCAGTGGCCGCGATGGTGTTGTTCGCCGCGGGGATTTCGCAGGCGAATGCGCAAAGCGGACCGGTGGTGCTGCGCGCGGTCACGGCTTGGGACAAGAGCCTCGTGTTCGTCGACATGTACATGGACTGGATCAAGCGCGTCAACGAAAAAGGCGCGGGCAGGATCCGCATCGATTACACCGGCGGCCCGGAAGTGTTTCCCCCGTTCGAGCAACTGGAGCCGCTCAAGCGCGGCGTGTTCTCCACCGTGGTCACCTCCACCGCCTACATGGGCGCGCTGCCCGAGCTCAATGCGACCTGGCTGGGCTTCGGCGCCACGCCGGCGGAGTTGCGCGCGGCCGGCCTGGTGGCGGCGCTCGACAAGGTTGTGCGCGAGAAAGCCGGCGTGACCTTGCTCGGCATGCCGCTGCAGATGCGCTTCAACGTATACCTGAAACGGCCGCTGCCGAACGCCGATCTGACCGGGGTCAAGCTGCGCACCACGCCGGTCTACGACCCGGTGCTGCGCGGTCTGGGCGCGTCGACCGTCACCGTGCCGCCGGCGGAATTGCTGACCGCACTGGAAACCGGGGTGGTGGACGGCTTCGCTTGGCCCACCATCGCGGTGATTGCCCCCGGCTATGCCCGCGCCATCAAGTACAAGGTCACCCCGGCGTGGTGGGTCGGCACCGACGTGGTGCTGATGAATGCCGCTCAGTACGACAAGCTGTCGCCGGACCTGCAAAGACTCCTGACCGATACCATGATCGAAGTCGAACGCGGAGTGCCGGCCTACTTCGGCAGTAAGGAGAAAGCCGAGGACGCCGCGCTGGCGAAACTGGGCGTGCAGTTCCTGTCCACCTCGGATGCGGATCTGCTCAGGATCAAGAAACTCCACTGGGAAGGTGGCGTCCAGGCTTTTCTGCTCAAGCCTTCGCCGAAATACGGCCCGCAACTGGTCGAATTGATGAAGCGCTTCGCGCCGAAGTAAGTCCGCAACCTTGTCCGTGCCCTCGTCACTTGCTGGCGGCAACGCGCTCGCGCGCGGCGCCTCGCGCGTGCTCGATTTTTTGATCTTTGCCGGCGCGGTGCTCGCCGTGGCGATCCTGGTGGCGTTGGTGGCGAGCGTCGCATTCGAGGTGGTCATGCGCTATTTCCTCAACCGGCCGACGCGCTGGGTGGTGGAATTCAGCGAGTATGCCCTGCTGTGGCTGGCGTTTCTCGGCGGCGCCTGGGTGTTGCGCGAGGAAGCGCACGTGAAGGTGGAAATGCTGGTCGAAACCCTGCCGGCGCGGGCGCAGGAAATTACCCACATTGTGACCTCGCTGGTCGGCATGGTCATGTGCGCGCTGTTCTGCTGGGTGAGCGCTGTTTTCATCCTCGAGCTGTACGACAGCGGTGAAGTGCTGTTCCGCTCGATACAGGTGAAGAAGTGGGCGGTGATGTCGGTGATGGCGCCGGGGCTGCTGCTGCTGACCCTGCAGTTCATGCGGCGGGCGTGGCGCGGTTTGCCCGCCGCAGTTCAGACCGAAGTCAAGACCGGCCTTTAAAGATAGTCCGCAACAACAAAGCAGCAACAAGCGGCACGCGGTAACAAAGACAAAGCCGGCAGGAAAAACGGAGGAGGAACGGCATGGAATGGTGGGGTTACCTCGCGGTCATTCTGGGCATGCTGACGGTGTTCTTCCTGTCGGGCCTGCCCATCGCTTTCTGCTTCACCCTGTTTAATTTCATCGCCGTCTGGATGTGGATGGGCGGCGCCGACGCGTTCGCGCTGCTCACGGTGTCGGCGTTTGCCAGCATCGCGTCGTTTCCGCTGGTGGCGGTGCCGCTGTTCGTGCTGATGGGCGAGCTGCTGTTTCAGTCCGGGGTTGTGTCCATTGTGCTCGATGCGGTGAGCAAGTGGCTCGGCGGCGTGCGCGGCAGCCTGAGCTATGTCGCGGTCGTTGCCGGCACGCTGTTCGGCTCCATGAGCGGTTCGGCGGTGTCGGGTGTGGCGGTGCTCGGCTCCACCCTGGCGCCCGACATGCGGCGGCGCGGTTACAGCAAGGAACTGTCGCTGGGCCCCATTCTGGGCAGCGGCTGCCTGGCGATGATCATTCCGCCAAGCGTGCTGGCGGTGTTGCTCGGCTCGCTCGGCCAGATTCCGGTGGGCGACCTGCTTATCTCCGGCATTGTTCCGGGTCTGATGCTGGCATCGGGCTACGCGCTGCACATTTTCGTGAGGCTGCGTTTCAACCCGTCGCTTGCGCCGGCGGAATTGAAGACGGACATTCCGTTCGGGACGAAGGTCAGCGCCCTGGTGTCGATCCTGCCGGTGCTGATCATCACCTTGAGCGTTTGGGGCGTGATGCTGTTCGGCATCGCCACGCCATCGGAGGCCGCGGCGATGGGCGTGCTCGGTTCGTTGCTGGTCATGGCGATTTACAAGCGCCTCTCCTGGCGCGCAGTCAAGCTCGCGCTGTTCGACACCGCGAAAATCAGCTCGATGATTTTCCTCATCATCATCAGCGCTGCCGCGTTCAGCCAGATACTGGCGTTCACCGGCACCTCGGGGAAGCTGGTGACCTTTGCCACCGAATCGGGATTGGCGCCCTGGGCGATCCTGGTCGTCATGATCGTGACCGCGATATTGCTTGGCACGTTTCTCGACGAACTGGCCCTGCTGATGATCACCATCCCGATCTACATGCCGGTGATCAAGGCGCTGGCATTCGATCCGGTGTGGTTCGGCCTGATGATGCTGCTGACCCTCGAGATAGCCACCATCTCCCCGCCCTACGGCCTCGCGCTGTTCGTGCTGAAGGGCGTGGTGCCGGACGCGTCCATGGGCGACGTCTGGAAGGCGAGCATTGCCTACATGATGATTTCGACCCTGGTGCTGGCGATCATTTTCATCTTTCCCGGCATTGCGCTATGGCTGCCGGGACTAAGGCATTGAGCGCCGCATCGTGAACAAGGAACTTTCGAACAAGGAGGCAACATGGCTGTTCTGATCATCGGGGCGGGTCTGGTGGGCTCGCAGATCGCCCGCATCCTGGTCGAGAGCGGCGAGAAGCCCGTTCTCATGGATCAATCGGCGCAGCCCCAGGCGCTGTCGCAGGTCGTCGACCTCGAGCGCGTGACCCTGGCGGCGGGCGACGTGCTGCGCCCGTTTGCGCTGACCCGCATCATCCGCGAACACGACATCACGCAGATCGTGCACATGGCGGCCAATCCGCTGCTCACCCTGGGTGCGCAGCGCGATCCGTTCTCGGCCATCGAACTGAACATCATGGGCACGGTGAACGTGCTCGAGGCGGCGCGCATCCACGGCTGCAAGCGGGTGGTGGTGGCGAGTTCCAACGTGCTCAACCATTTTCTCTCAGGCGGCGAGGGCAAGGGCGATCCCACCCGGGAAGAGGCCTATCCGCGCCCCACGACGTTTTATGCGTCGACCAAGCAGGCGATGGAAAGCCTCGGTCTTAACTATGCGACCTGGGCGGGTGTCGAATTCGCCGCGATGCGCTATGGCGCGGTGCTCGGTCCCTGGGGCGGTCGCGGCGGCGGCGGGCCGAGCAACGTGGTGCGCGACGCGCTGGAGAACGTGCTCAACGGCCGGGAGGCGATCGTCCCGGCCAACGGCCTGGAGTGGGTGTATTCGAAGGACGCCGCCATGGGCACCGTGCTCGCGTTGCGGGCTGCATCTCTCGGCAGCCGCGTCTTCAACATCACCATGGGATACGTGTGCACACCCGAAGAACTGGCCGATGCCATCAAGGCCGCCGTGCCGGGCGCGAAGGTGCGCATCGAGGCGCCGCAGGCGAACGCCGTCGCATTGCCGCAGATGCTGGCGGGATCGGACTTGAAGCTGGCCAACGACGTGCTCGGCTTCGCGCCGAAATATCCGATGCGCGAAGCGGTCGGCGAACTCGCCGGGTGGATCAGAAAGAACCCGGCCCGCTAGCGCGTCATCGCGCCGGCACCCAATGAATAAAGGAGACCTGCCATGAAACTGAAGCGCATTCTCGACGGCGACGGCCACATCATCGAGCGCGACGCGGAGCTGTTCGAGTACCTCGATCCGCCCTATGCAAAGAACACCACCTTGCTCGGCTATCCGTTCTTTCCGACCCTGGACGGCTACAACCGCGGCGCCATCATGGCGCGCCTGGGCATCTACGAGTCCTACGAAATCACCCCGCAGGTCTGGCTGAACACGCTGGACCGCGCCGGCATCGAATCCACGGTGCTGTATCCGACCGCGGGACTGGCCTTCACCATGATCCAGGATCCGGCCTGGGCCGTCGCGCTGGCGCGCGCCTACAACAACTGGTTCAGCGACCGTTACCACGGCGCGAGCAAGCGGCTGCGCGGCGTAGCGCTGCTGCCGCTGCAAAGCGTCCCCGATGCGGTGGCCGAACTGCGCCGCGCCGTCACGGAACTCGGCATGGTGGGCGCGGTGCTGCCGGCGAACAGCGCCGACATCGGCGTCCGCAAGGCGCTCGGCCATCCGGATTTCTGGCCGATTTACGAAGAAGCGCAGCGCCTCAACGTGCCGCTCGCCACGCATGGCGCGCCCTCGATGAACCTGGGACTGAATTCGTTTTCGCATTTCGCCATGACCGCGGCGCTGGAACATCCGATCGCGCAGATGATCCAGGTCACCAGCTTCGTGCTGGAAGGGGTGTTCGACCGTTTCCCGAAACTGCGGGTCGGTTTCCTCGAGGCGGGCACCGGCTGGGTGCCCTACATGATCGACCGGCTCGACCGCTACTTCGACGGCATGAATCGCAACGGCTATCGCGAGTATTCCCAGGCGGTGAAGACCCGACCGAGCGAAGTGTTCGCCTCCGGCCGCATTTACTTCAGTTGCGAAGGCGGCGAAATCTCGATGCGCAATCTGATCGAGCGCATCGGCCACAAAAGCCTGATGTTCGCCTCGGACTTTCCGCACGAGACCAACATCGAACACGCCATGCACGAAATGGAAGAAATGTTCGAGCGGGACGACATCTCGGAGGAGGCGAAGCAGGGTATTTTCTGCGATAACGTCGAGGCGTTCTACGGCCGGTAAAGCACAGGTGTTGGGCAGAAATTCACAAGAAATCTTACAGTGATGCCCGTGAATCGGTAAGGTGGATGCCGATGGCAACGAACTGGATGGCGTGCCGCTGGTGCTGCGCGATGCGCCGCTGGGAACCTACCTCGGCTGGAACATCACAGCCGGCGGCGCGCGGCCCTTTCACCAGAGGCAGATCTGCAATTATGTGGGCGGCATGATTCCTTTTGCCCGTACTCAAGAGCAGCGCCTTGCCAACCACGATCCGCGCCTGTCGCTGGAGGAGCGCTATGGCAACCATGAGGGCTATGTGAAAGTGGTGCGCACCGCTGCGGCACGCGCCGTGAAGGAAGGCTTCCTGCTGCCCAACGACGCTGGCATCATTGTTCAACAGGCGGAACAAAGCAAGGT
>JBCKLP010000079.1:0-11380 GCA_038903735.1 Burkholderiales bacterium
CGCCACACGCGGCTCGAGCGACATTGACTTTGACATTGACATTGACATTGACATTGACAAATGTTGGCGACAGCGCCAGAAAAGGCGCACCATTGGTGCCGTGTGGCGAGGTCTTCAGATAACTTGTGGCGCGTAAATAATTAATCTAGGAATATGCTATAACGCTATGATAAATAGACATTATCATGACGATAGTCCCGCAAAAAACCTGCCTCGTCGCGGTTCTGCTTGCGCTGCTTTCACCGGGCATTGCGGCGCAATCCGGGCCGCAGGCACCTGCTGAGTCTCCGCCTGCGACCGAATCGGAACGCTTCGATATCGACCGCTACGTGATCTGATCTTTACCCAGAATCTTCCCGGCTGGACACGGTCTTTTGTGTCGCAGCCGCGAAGACGCGCCACATTCCGGTGATATCGTCCAGACGTTGCAAGCCGAGCCACAGGGTTTGTGTGCCGGGTTCGCCGTCAGCCTTTCGCCCGAGGAATCCTCCGAGACCAGCCACAAGGCGAATGGCTTCACGCAAGGTTGGAGGTTGGGCGGGAGGGACTGGTTTTTTTGTAGTGTATGCCATCAAAACCTTCCACTCGGCCTCCTCGAAATAGAGGGTGCAGGGCGCCTGCGGAACTCACCCGACCGAGCTTGTTCAAGTAATAGATACGCCAAGCCACCACCCAATCGATCGCCAGACAAGCCTCGATGCGATCAGCATCGCGCAGTTGGCGCTGTTCGATGCGGCAAGCGCTCTTGAGCGTGCGATGCAGCACTTCGATGCCCCAGCGACGGGCGTACCACATCAGTCTCTCGATGGCCTGCTCGAAGCGCTTGACCGTCACCGTAGTGAGCAGCATCCATTCCAGTGGCGCTATCCCCGCGGGCGCATCCTGTTCCTGCGCCAGAACCGCCCACACCGCAATGGCTTGGCCTCTATGTGCTTGGCCTTTATGTCCGGTCGGTGGACGTAAGCTGACCGCGGCGTAACGAACCTGCATGGTGGCTTCGCGGGCGGGGCGACTTTCCTGTCGCGGCACCTGCAAGAGCTGAACGCCGTCGCTTTCCCGCGATTGCATCGTTTCCCACAGCCGCAACTGCTCGTCCTTTAGTTTGCGCTCATGTTTGGCGCGTACATGTTTGGCGCGTACCAACAGCTTCGGTCCATTGACCAACGCCGCCGCGGCTTCAAACAACTCGTAGAGATCGGCTTCGCGATCCCCCACGCTCACCAGCGTGGTGTCGGCACAGCGTGCCTGGACTTCGCGCGAGCGCTTGAAAGCTCTTCAACCACTTATAGCTTTCTTTCTCTTCAATCGGCAGCTGGTGAGGCTTGGCCTTCTTGCCAAAGTCCGCCGGATCGCCTCGCCAGCACTGCACATCGAGAAATCCCAGGGGCGTGCCCTGCGCGGTGAAGGCGAGCGTCGAATGCAAGTGAAGTCCCTGCGGTCCATCGAGCTTGGTTCCGATCGGCCCCATGCCCTCAGTGAACGGGTGCGCGGTGTAGTTCACGCTGCTGGTATCTTGCACCGCCAGGATGATCGACTCCTGGCGCAGCCGTGCTTCGGTGGCTCGATAGTGCGGTTTCAGCAGGGTCTGCATCGTGGTTTGCTCGTGATCGAGAAATCGGTAGGCGGCCTTGGTCTTGGCGCGGTTGGCACAGGCATGGGCAAGATTACCCGTCGGGCGAGCATAAAAGTCTCTGGCCAGCGAGAACAGGCGCGTTTGCAAACGTGCATCGGGAAGTGCGCAATCGCCAAATTCTTCCTCTGCCCAGTCGCCCGGCTGCGCAGGCGCAGGACAGGGCACGGGCGTGGTGGCGTTTGCCTGCAACAGGGTTTTGCAGTCAGGGTGCAAGGGATACACCAGGATGTCCTTGAGGGCCCCGTTACAGGTACGCCGTCGATCTTGGCGGCCACGTCCTTGCGTTTGACCCAGGTGAATCCAATGGGCGGCCCGATAGCAGGTGCCGCGGTAGCGGCTGCGATCAACGAAGGTTTCCACCAGTAGCGGGGTGATGCCGTAGCGCGATTGCCAGTCGCTGGCCAGGCGAGTCAGTGCCTGGCCCAAGACGTGGGAAGCCAGGTTGGGAACCTTGACGCTGGGCAGGATCAGAAATCGGCTGTTGTTGACCACGTTGGCGAGTCCCGCCTGGCGGTGTGAATCATCCCAGCCAATCCAGGCATCGCGCGCAGCCAGTCGCCATGCGGGGGCGCTGAAGCTCAAGCCGCCCAAATAGCCCGCTTCGCAAGCCACCAGATAGCGCAGTTGTGCTCCGCACAGGGGACCCGCACCCAAGGGGTGATGCGCCTGCATCATCGCCCACCAAGTCTTAGAGAATTCGGCTTGCTCGCTGCTAACGGGGATCAACCATACCCGTCCTAGCTGTGCGAGCGTGCTCTCAATGCTCAGACCGGCCTAGGGTGTACCAACACCTCCCGTAGCCGCTTTGGCAAACGAGACCTCCTGTCCCGGCAGGAAGCTCAATGAGTCCTCGTCGCTGCAACTTGAGCAAGGCGACGCGGCAACTCATGTCTTTCGTGCGTCCATCCGCACCGTGCCACCCCATCCACCCGCATACCTCCCGCGATAGGGCCGTGCGCGTCAGGGTCGGCTCGATCTGTACCCGCGATCGAATACGCGCAAGAATCTCCTCGGAAAAGTTGCGACCCGCAATCAGCATGAAAACAGGCTAACTGAAACGCGAGCCGGCGTGCAGCGAAAAATTGTGGGGCAAGATCAGGAGTTGAACAGGGGGCATGGCCACATTTAGAATTGCAGCAAGCAGGGCGACGCGAAACAGGACGAGAAGAAGGATGATGCCAAGAAGCAGGACACAGCCAGCGCGGGAAAGAAAGATGACAAACCCAAATCAGCGAAGAGCCTTCCGGTCTGCAGCTAGCCTGCTGGGGCTGCTTGCCCCGCTGGCGCTGGCGCAGATCCCGGCAGCCCCCGAGGCCGCCCCGGTGAGCACCGCGGGTGTGGTCACGGTGACGCATCTCTCCGGTACGCTCACGGTGCGCCGCGCCGATGGCAGCACGCGCTTTTTGTCGGTGAAATCGGGGGATCAACGAGGGCGACACGCTGGTGACGGCGCAGGGGACCTATGCGCGCATGAAGTTTGCCGATGGGGCGGAGACGGTGCTGCGGCCGGAATCGCAGATGAAGATAGAGAGTTACAAATTCGATGACAAGCGTCCCGAGAATGACAACGTTCTGGTCAGTTTATTGAAGGGGGGCATGCGCAGCGTGACCGGGCTGATAGGCCGGCGCAGCCGGGACAAGGTGCTGGTCACCGCGCCCAGCGCGACGATCGGGATCCGCGGGACGTATTTCGGGATGCTGGTGTGCCAGAACGACTGCGGGAGCATCCCGACGCCGCGCGGGGGGCCGCCGCCCAACGGGCTGCATGTGGACGTGCTGGATGGCGCGGTGACGGTGAGGAACAATGCGGGGCAGCAGGTGTTGAATGCGGGGCAGTTTGGATATGTGGCCAGTGCGACTACGGCGCCGGTGCAGGTGCCCGCGGGGCAGGGGATCCAGGTGACCATGCCGGTGGCGATCAGCCGCAACGCGGGCACCGGGGCCACCATCGGCAAGGGCAAGCAGGATACCGAGTGCGTGGTGCCTTGAGAAAATTCTGAACTATTAGAATCTAAAGTGGCCTGCTTACTACATGAATAGCCACTTTTAATCCTCGTTTTAGGATGCCATAGGGTAGATTCCGTTATCTCCCGCTGCCGCAGGCACCTGTGGCGTTTGCGCCCGCTGCCGATTCCGGCGAAAATTCCCTTCTTTCAGTGATTTGCAGTGTGCATCCGACCGCACTGTAGGCACCTACCCGGAATCCCGATGAAATCCGCAGAAATCCGCAGCCGCTTCCTGAAATATTTCGAGGAGCGCGGTCACAGCATCGTTGCCTCCAGTTCGCTGGTGCCCGGCAATGACCCCACCCTGCTTTTCACCAACTCGGGGATGGTGCAGTTCAAGGATGTGTTCCTGGGCAAGGAGCAGCGGGCCTACCGTCGTGCAACCTCCTCGCAGCGCTGCGTGCGCGCGGGCGGCAAGCACAATGATCTGGAGAACGTGGGCTATACCGCGCGCCACCACACTTTTTTCGAAATGCTGGGCAACTTCTCCTTTGGCGATTACTTCAAGCGCGAGGCCATTCAGTTCGCCTGGGAATTGCTGACCGGAATCTACGGGCTGTCGAAGGAAAAACTCTGGATCACGGTCTATCACGAGGATGACGAGGCATTTGACATCTGGACGCGCGAGATCGGCATCCCTGCGGAGCGCTGTGTGCGCATCGGCGACAAGCCGGGCGGACAGCGCTACCAGAGCGACAATTTCTGGCAGATGGCCGATACCGGCCCCTGCGGTCCCTGCAGCGAGATTTTCTACGACCACGGCCCTGGTGTCGCCGGCGGACCGCCCGGTTCGCCCGAGGCCGATGGCGACCGCTATATCGAGATCTGGAACCTCGTATTCATGCAGTACGAGCGCGATGCCGAAGGCGTGCTCACACCGCTGCCCAAACCCTGCGTGGACACCGGCATGGGCCTTGAGCGCATTGCTGCAGTGTTGCAGGGCGTGCATTCCAATTACCAGATCGACCTCTTCCAGGAACTGATCAACGCCGCTGCCCGCGAGACACATACGAAAGACCTCGCCTCCAATTCGCTCAAGGTGATCGCCGATCATATCCGTGCCTGCGCCTTCCTGGTGGTGGACGGCGTGATACCCGGCAACGAGGGCAGGGGCTACGTGCTCCGGCGCATCATCCGCCGCGCCATCCGCCATGGCTACAAGCTGGGGCAGACCGATCCTTTTTTCCATCGTCTCGTTGGGGATCTCGTCCTCGTCATGGGAGAGGCTTATCCGGAACTCGCGCGTACCGGCGTGCGGGTGGCACAGGTGCTGCAGGCCGAGGAGGAGCGCTTCGCCGAAACGCTGGAACACGGCATGAAGGTGCTGGAGGGCGCGCTCAAAACCGGCGTAAAGCGGCTCGATGGTCAGATGGTGTTCCAGCTTTATGACACCTATGGATTTCCACTCGATCTCACCGCCGACATTGCGCGCGAGCGCAACCTGGAAGTGGATTACGCAGGCTTCGAAGCGGCCATGGAAGCGCAACGCGATCGCGCGCGCTCGGCCTCCCGCTTCAGCGCCACCGCCAGCGTTGCCTACGCCGGCAAAGGCACCGAGTTTCATGGCTACGACAGCCTGCGGCTGGAGGCGACGGTGACCGCGCTCTACCTCGAGGGCTCGCAAGTCGAAGAAATCAAAGCTGGCGATTCCGCCGTGGTGGTGCTTGATCGCACCTCCTTTTATGCGGAATCGGGTGGACAGGTAGGGGACCGGGGCGAACTGGCCGGCGCCGGTGCCACTCTGCAGGTCGAGGACACCCGCAAGATCCAGCCCGAAGTGTTCGGCCACATGGGTAAGCTCTCATCGGGGCGCCTGCGGGTGGGCGAGCGCGTGATCGCGGCCGTGGATCCGGTATCACGCGAGCGCGCCGCCTGGAACCATTCGGCCACCCATCTGATGCACGCGGCATTGCGCAGTGTGCTGGGCACTCACGTCGAACAGAAGGGCTCGCTGGTCGATGCCGCGCACACGCGCTTCGATTTTTCGCACAATGCGCCGATGAGTGCCGCCGAATTGCGCGAGGTGGAGAACCAGGTCAATCGCGAGATTCGCCGCAACCACGAAGTTTCGGTGCGCACCATGCAACACGACGAGGCGATCAAGGCGGGTGCCATGGCCTTGTTTGGCGAAAAATATGGCGAGGAAGTGCGTGTCATCGGCATGGGTGAATTTTCAACCGAGCTGTGCGGCGGCACCCATGTGCGGCGCACCGGAGATATCGGTTTTTTCAAGATCGTCTCCGAGTCGGGTGTCGCGGCCGGGGTGCGAAGGGTCGAGGCGGTGACTGCGGACGGGGCGCTCGACTGGGTGCAGGCGCAGGAGACTGAGATGAGTGCCTCGGCTGCCGTTTTGCGCACCCAGCCTGCGGAACTGGGCGGCAAGATCACCCAGTTGCTCGACCATGTGAAGGCGCTGGAACGTGAACTGTCGCGCCTGAAATCGAAAATGGCCTCGGCGCAGGGCGGCGATCTTGCTGCGCAGGCACACGATATCAATGGCGCGCGGGTGCTGGCCGCGGCCATCGAAGGAGGCGATGCGAAGACGCTGCGCGAGATGCTGGACCAGTTGAAGGACAAGCTGAAATCGGCGGCCATCGTGCTCGCTGCCGTGGAGGGTGGCAAGGTCACGCTGGTGGCGGGTGTCACCGCCGATCTCACCGCGCGGGTAAAAGCCGGCGAACTGGTGAATTTTGTCGCCTTGCAGGTGGGTGGCAAGGGTGGCGGACGCGCCGACATGGCGCAGGCCGGCGGCACCGATGCGGCGAAGCTGCCCCAGGCGCTGGCTTCGGTGCGTGACTGGGTTGCGGCGAAGCTCGACGCGCCGGCCCGCGCGGCAACCGCGTCCGGGGAGGAATCATGAAACGAATACTCGTCGTTCTTGCCATGGTTCTCGCCGGCCTTGCATCAAGCGCATGGGCGCAGGAGCGGGTAGAGGCCACCACCCTGAAAGGCGAGAAAGTGATCCTCTTTCCCAACGGGCGATGGGAATATGCCGATCAACCCAGAGCCGAGGTGCAGCGCGAGGCGCGTCGCGTGGAAGAGGAACGCGAGCGCGGCGGGCAAGGTGGTTTTTTCGGTTTCGGCAGGCGCATCTACGAGGGCGACAAGGACTTCAACCGCGGCAGCCTGAACCCGAATCGCCGCTGAATTGTGGCCTGGCCGACGTCAGGGCAGCGATATCCCGGCAGCGATATCCCAGTTTGCAGCGCCCTGCATATCATGTTTCAATGCTCGCTCAGGACATGCACATGACACGCGCACGCAACTTTTTTTATGACTTCAGCTTTCCCCGGCCACTGGCGGAGGAAATCGGCTAAGTACGTACGCAACCGATCCTGAAAACCGCCAGAGCCAAGCGCTTGGCGGTTTTTTTTTAACCTGAGACTGCATGGAAACATGACCATGAACGCCAAGAAACTGACCCTGCCGATGTCCGATGACCGTACCTCACTCACCGACGATGAGCGGATCGGCAAGGTGACCCCGATGCCCTCGCCGGATGCGCTGATACGCTTTTTCCCCATCCAGGGAACGCCGGTGGAGGCGCTGATTGCCGAAACACGCAAAAGCGTGCGCGACATCCTGCAGAAAAAATCCGAGCGCCTGATCGTCATCATGGGCCCCTGCTCCATCCATGATCCGGCAGCGGCTATCGAATACGCCGGCCGGCTGGCGGCAGAGCGCGCGCGCCACGCCGGGGAGCTCGAGCTCATCATGCGGGTGTATTTCGAAAAGCCGCGCACCACGGTGGGCTGGAAGGGCCTGATCAACGACCCGCACTTGAACGGCAGCTTTCACATCAACGAGGGACTGCGCATCGCCCGCGACCTGCTGGTCAAGATCAACCAGGCCGGTGTGCCCGCCGGCTCGGAATTCCTGGATACCATCTCGCCGCAATATATCGGCGATCTCATCAGTTGGGGCGCCATCGGTGCGCGCACCACCGAGTCGCAGGTGCATCGTGAACTTGCCTCAGGCATATCCGCGCCCATCGGTTTCAAGAACGGCACCGATGGCAACGTGAAAATAGCCATCGATGCCATTCTGGCCGCTGCGCAAAAACACCATTTCCTGTCCATCCACAAGAGTGGCCAGGTGGCCATTGTCGAAACCCGCGGCAACGAGGATTGCCACATCATTCTGCGTGGCGGCAAGGCGCCCAATTACGATTCCCGGAGCGTGGATGAGGCGGCGAAAAGTCTGCGAAAGGCAAAACTGGAGCCGCGCCTGATGGTCGATTGCAGTCATGCGAACAGCGAAAAGGACCACAACCGCCAGGTGGCCGTTGCGGAAAATGTGGCAACGCAGATCGCCGCGGGCGAGGACAGATTGATCGGGGTGATGATCGAATCACACCTGCAACCGGGCCGCCAGGAACTGGTGACCGGAAAAAAACTCACCTACGGCCAATCCGTGACCGATGCCTGCATCGGCTGGGAGCAAAGCGTGCCGGTGCTCGCCACGCTGGCGGCAGCGGTGCGCGAGCGGCGCCGCAAGCGGGCTTGAGTATCCGGCAATTGCGGGGACGCTCGCCGGGCGCCCTGCATAAGCAGGCAACGCTGTGGATGTATTGAACAAGGGGCCTACGCCCCTTGTATATCCCCAATATATTGAACAAGGGGCCTTCGCCCCTTGTATATCCCCAATAGCAGAGGGAAACGTCTGGCGTCTTGCCGGAAATTGGGACTTATACAGTATCTCCCTGTCTATATAATCCGCGCCATCTTGCGCGCGCTCAGCATATTGTTCAACTCTCCGGTTCGCACGGCGATGGCGCTGGCTGCCGTGCTGCTCGCGTTTCGATTCTGGCTTGCCGCGGTTTTCCCGATCACCGGTGACGAGGCCTATTTCACCATCTGGGGACTGCAGCCCGCCGCGGGCTATTACGATCATCCACCCATGGTCGGCTGGTGGCTGGCGCTGCTGACACGATTCTCAGTCGACCCCTGGGTGTTGCGCCTGCCCGCCATCGTGCTGCCTTCGCTCATCGCACTGGCGATTTACCTCGCCTTGCGATCCACCGACCGGGAAAAGGCGGCCTACGCCGCGCTTGCCTTTCTGCTCTTGCCCATTAATGTCTGGAATGTTTTCATCACCACGGACACGCCGCTGGTGCTGTTTTGTTTTCTCTCAGGCCTTGCCTGGTGGCTGGGGAAGACCGCCCGGGACTGGCGCTGGCAGGTTCTCTCCGGCCTCTTCCTGGGGCTCGCATTTCTGTCCAAGTATTTTTCCGCGCTGCTGGCGCTGGTTCTGCTGGCCGATGTGCTGTTGTCGCCCCGCGGGCAGCGCGACTGGCGCGGACTTGCGCTGGCTTTCGCCTGTGCCATGCCCTTCGGACTTTTCAACCTGTGGTGGAACTACGGGCATTGCTGGGCCAATCTCATGTTCAATGTCTACAATCGGCATGACGGCGCGGGGGCATCGTGGAAAACGCCGCTGCTTTATCTGTTGATCGTGGCCTATGTGCTGAGTCCGCTAGCGCTCTGGCAGTTGGCGCGCGGGCGCATGGCGGCCGCCTGGCGCGAGCCGGGCACCCGCTTCGCGCTGATTGCGGTTGCTCTGCCGCTGTTTCTTTTCGGACTTTTGTCGCTGGTGCGTGCCGTCGGCCTGCACTGGGTATTGGCCTTCCTGCCGTTTTTCTTCATGGCGGCGGCACTGGCACTCAATGCCGCGCAACTGCGCGCCTCGGTCTGGTATCTGGGCGGATTCAGCCTGCTGCATGTGCTGCTGATACTTTCGGCAAGCCTTTTGCCGCTGGATACCTGGAAGAATTCGCGCCACCACGACGGCATCGTGTTTCACTTCCGCATCAACCAAGTGGTGTCGGTGCTGAAGACCTTTCAACCCGAATTCGAACTGGCGGCCGACGGCTATTCGGCGGCAGTGACGGCATCGGTGGCATCCGGCGGCTATGTTTTTGTCTTTGGCACGGCGTCCTCGCACGCGCGGCACGATGACCTCGTCACCGATTTTCGCCGCTACCAGGGCCGCAATATCCTGGTGTTCCGCAAAAGCCCGCCGCGTGATGAAGATTACCAGCCGTACTTTGCCAGCGTTGAATACGGCGCCATGAAAATTGCCGGGGCGAATTTCCACCTGGTGTTTGGCAAAGGCTTCCGCTACGAGGCCTATCGCGACGGGGTGCTCAGTGCCATGCGCGATCGCTATTACCGGATTCCCGCATTTCTCCCGCAGGGCGGCTGCGAATTCTGCGAGCGCTATTTTCAGACCGCCTGTCCGGTGCGCGGCGGATGAGCCGGGTCGGCGCCTATCTAAGCGTTGCCCGGCCGGCGCAATGGATCAAGAATGGTTTCGTCCTCGTCGGGCTGTTCTACGGCCATGGCTGGAACGATGCCGCACTGGTGCGCAGTGTCCTGCTCTGCCTCGCGGGGTTTTGCCTGATATCGAGCGCGGTGTACGTTTTCAATGACATCATGGACCTCGATGCAGACCGGGCGCACCCGGCAAAGCGGCTGCGGCCGCTGGCGAGCGGGCAACTGGGTGTCAATGAGGCACTGATTTTTGCTGCTCTGCTTGCCATAACCGGGCTCGTGCTCGGCCTGGCCGTGTCCACGGCGGCCCTCGCGTTGTTTCTGGCCTATATTGGCCTGAATGTGGCCTACAGCCTGGGCCTCAAACATATTGTGGTGCTCGACGTGGTCATCATTGCCGCGGGCTTCATGCTGCGTATTCTGGCCGGTACCCTCGGCGTGGGCATCGAGCCCTCGCGCTGGTTGCTGTTTTGTGGATTCATGCTGACTTTGTTTCTGGGATTTGCCAAGCGGCGTTCGGAACTCGCGGCCTTACAGGCGGTTACTGCCGAGACGGGTTCTGCTACCGGGGATAATCAGCCGACGCACGAGATCCCTTCGCGCCGCGTGCTTGCCACCTACAGCATCCCCCTTCTCGACCGGATGATCAGCGCCTGTGCCGCCTGCGTGGTAACCGCCTATGTGCTCTATACCCGGGATGCCGACACCATCGCTCTGCATGGCACCGACGAACTGGTGGCCACCGTACCGTTTGTCCTGTACGGCATGGGCAGATACCTCTGGATGCTTTATCGGCATGGCAGTGGTGCCGATCCGGCCGGGGATCTCCTTCACGACCCGCAATTGCTGCTCGCCCTGCTGGGCTGGCTGGGGCTGACAGGGTGGCTGATCGCCTGATTGCTGCCCGGGCAGCGCGAAATTCGGCATAATTCCGGTCTGGCCGCCTACCGGCCCGTTCAGGCGCCAAAGAGACATGGCAGATACCGCAGCCCCGAATCAGTTACGCAATCTGGATCTTCTGGGTGATGCCACGAAGTATGCAGCGCAGATGAACGCATTGATTCAGCGCTCGCCGCTGTTCGAGAATTTCAACCTTGCCGAAATCCGCCTGCTCACACAATTCATGCACGCCTATCGCGGAGAGGCCGGCGCGGAGGTGATCCGTGAGGGCGATGCGGGTGATTTCATGATGATTCTGCTGGAAGGATCGATTGAGGTATTCAAGCGCGACCGCTGGAATGCGCAACGCCTTATTGCGGTGCTGCAGCCCGGCCATACGGTGGGTGAAATGTCGATGATAGACGGCGAGCCGCGATTCGCCACCTGTGTGGCAGCCGACCCATGCCTGGTCACGGTCCTCACGCGGGAAGCCTTGGCGCGCATCATTCTCGAGCAACCGGTGCTGGGGGCGAAAATCCTGATGGAACTGGTACTGATGCTCTCACAACGCCTGCGCCAGACCAGTCAGC
>JBCKLP010000080.1:0-11200 GCA_038903735.1 Burkholderiales bacterium
AAAGCCGGGGATCAACAATTGTTTAAACACGGCAAACTCCTTGGCCTAAAGCAGTCCTCCAACCATACGTCAATCAGCGTCTAATCAACACAAAATAGTGCCATCCCTGATTCCTTAAATACGGGCCTCTCTCGCACCCGGATCAGGAAGTCTGAGATTGCGCGCGACCTCAAGACTATGGGCATCGAGGCCGTCGCGATATCGTTTCTGAATTCCTACGCCAACAGCTCGCATGAAGAGCAGGCAGCGGCCTTTCTGCGCCAGGAAATGCCCGGTGCCTATATCGTAGCCGGATCCGAATTGACGCGCGAATGGTACGAGTACGAGCGTACTTCCACTGCCGCTGCCAATGCCTACGTCGGACCGCGTCTCGCCGACTGCATCACGCGGCTGGATGCGCGCATGCGCGGCGAGGGCTTTGCAAGGACCTTCTACATGATGGCCTCCAACGGCGGTGTGGTGGCGTTGAAGCGCGCGCGCCAGCAGCCCTGCGCGATGATCGAGTCGGGCCCCGTCGGCGGCTGCATCGGCGCAGGCGTCTATGCGACCGCGCTGGGACTGGACAAGATTATCGCCTTCGACATGGGGGCACCACGGCCAAGTGCGGCATCGTGCAGAACGGCCAGTTCGAGGTGAAATCACCCTACTTCGTCGGCGGCGAAGAGCGCGGTTTCCCGGTGCGCCACGCGGTGATCGACATCGTCGAGGTCGGCGGCTCGATTGCCTGGCTGGATGAGCAGGGCCGGGTGCAGGTCGGCCCGCGCAGTGCCGGGTCCACGCCGGGCCCGGCGTGCTACGGTCTGGGCGGCACCGAACCCACCATCACCGATGCCAACCTGGCCCTGGGCCGCATCAGCACGACATCTTTTCTCGGCGGCGAAATGCGCCTCGATGAAAAGGCTGCGAACGTGGCCATCGACGATCTGGCCGCGAGGCTGGGCTTCGCGGGCACGGGTGGCCGCGACGAGATGGCGCAGGGAATCATTGCGCTGGGCAGGCTCACCATGGCGAGCGCCATCAAGCAGATCACCACGGAGAAGGGGCTTGATCCGCGCGATTTCTCCTTGTTCGCCTTCGGCGGCGGCGGCCCGCTGCATGGGCAGGCGCTCGCTCGCGAGATGAACATACCGGAAGTTGTGATCCCCCCCGAACCGGGCATTTTCTCGGCGATCGGCATGCTGCTCGCCGACGCGCGGGTCGATGAAACGCGCACCTTTCTGCGTCCCCTGAATGCGGAAGCGGTCTGCGCGATGGATGGGGTGTTCGAACAGATGGAAGCCGCGATGGGCGCGGCGCTTGCCGAAGAACTCGGGCCGGTACCTGTCAGCTTCGCGCGGCAGGCACAGATGCGTTTCGCGGGCCAGCGGCATTTCGTTCAAACCGGCGTTGCACCGGGCAGCGATCTGGGCGATGTGCGCACGGCATTCGAGTCGATGTACCGCCAGCGCTTCGGCCATGTCGATGAGGGAGCGCCTATCGAAATCGTCGGGTTGACGCTGACCGCCACTGCGAGCATCCAGCGCCCGCCGCTGGAGCAACTGCGTCCGACCGCTGATAAGACATCATCCCCACGAATGCGCGAGGTGTATTTTCCAGAGCGTTCTGCAAGGATGGTGACGCCCGTCTACGACCGGAACAGCCTGCCCGCCGGCTTTACCTCCGCGGGTCCGGCGGTCATCGAAGAGTATGGATCGACCACCATCGTCGGTCCAGATGACAGATTTTCCATCGGATCGCTCGGCGAAATCCGTATTCTGCTGGTGCAAAGCGAGGGGCAACCATGAACACAGCTCTCGATACATCCGTCCATCACGCGAGTTCGGTGAATCCGATCACCGCGGAGATGATCCGCCACGCCTTGCTCGCGATTCCCAACCAGATCGACCTCAACATCACGCGCACCACCTACAGCCCGATCATCTACGTGTACAAGGACTTCGCCTGCGGCATCGTCGACCCGCAAGGCCGGCTGATCTGCCAGGGCAAGGGCTCGATCCCCCTGTTTGTTGCCAACGCGCTCGGGGTCGCCGTATGCGACGGCCTTCAGGTGCATGGCCAGGAGGGCATCGAACCGGGCGATGTGATTTTCACCAACGATCCGGGATCGCTCGGCCAGCACCTCAACAATGTGGCCATGTACACGCCGATCTTCGCGGGCGGCAACAGCGGCGAGCTGCTCGGATTCATGGCCGTTCTGGTGCACTGGATCGACATCGGCGGCATGGTGGTGGGCTCGGCGGCCACTTCCGGATCCACCGACATCTTTCAGGAAGGCATCCAGTTTCGCAGCGTCAAGCTGTGGTCGCGCGGCAAGCCGGTGAAGGACGTCTACCGGATTATCGAATCCAACACGCGCTTTCCGAGGATGCTCATGGGCGACGTGCAATCGCAACTGGCCGGATGCCTGCTGGGCAAGGAGATGTTCCTTGCCGTCGTCAAGAAATACGGCCTCGACACGGTACGTGCGTCCATAGAACTCATGTGGAACCGATCCGAAGCGGCCGCGCGCCGTGCCATCGAAAAAATTCCCGACGGCACCTACACGGCCAGTTCGTTCCTCGACAGCGACAGCATCGACCTCGACCGCCATATCGACGTCAATGTCGAGGTGCGCGTGCACGGCGACGAAATGACCGTCGACTTTTCCGGCGTGTCCGACCAGGTGAAAGGCCCGCTGAATTCGGGACGCGAGGGCGGCGCGGTCACGGCCGCGCGCATCGCTTTCAAATACCTGGTGGCGCCCGATGAGCCGGCCAACGACGGCAGTTTCCGGCCGCTGCACGTCGTCATCCCGGAGGGCAAGTTTCTGAGCGCCAGCGGCTCGGCGCCGATGGGCGGCTACAGCACGCCGCTGCCGACCGTCATCGATACCGTGATCAAGGCCATGGTCGAGGGCATGCCCGAATACGTCGCGGGCGGGCACCACGGCAATTTCGGCATACACGGGTACTCGGGCATCAGCCCGGCCACCGGGCAGTTGTATCACTGCAACAGCACCATGCACGGTGGTTGGGGCGCATCGCTCGGGCACGACGGCCCAGGGCCCTACAAGACCATGGCGCACGGCGACACGCTGGATATCCCGGTGGAGATGCAGGAGGCGCTGTATCCGATCCGCATCGAATCGCAGCGCATCCGCATCGATTCCGGCGGCGCCGGAAAATTCCGCGGCGGGCCGGGGGTGGAAAAGGTCTCGCGGTTTCTCGCGGTGTGCAGTTCGCACGTCAGCTCGGACCGCAACGGCTGCGCGCCCTGGGGCATCCTTGGCGGCAAGGACGGCGCCGCGCCCGATGTGCTGGTGGAGCGTGGCGACGGCAGGCGCGAAGCCGTGCGCAAAACCACCGTGCCGCTGAAGCCCGGGGACTGCATGCACATCATAAGCGGCGGTGGCGGCGGCTATGGCGATCCTCTCGATCGCGAGCGTGCGCGCGTCGAGCGCGATGTGCGCCTGGGCTACATCAGCCGCGATGCGGCGCTCGCCGAATACGGCGTGGTGCTCGATGAGACAGGAGGCGCGCTGGCCAAGGAAACCCTGCATGAACGCGACAGGCGCCGATCAGCGCGCTGACTTGGCGCGATCCTCAGGATTCACCGGCAGCAGCAGGTGCGAGGGATATTGCTCGTTGTTCGCGCAGCGCCTGCGGTCAAGGACGACGCGCAACTAGACGAGTGCGCCGAGCCCTCCGTGAACAGTGACTTGAGATAGGGAGCACCAGACCATGACAACGCACAACGCCGAAAACGAACGGATCAAGCGCCGCTACTTCGCCTATCTGAAGGAAGCCAAGCGCCACAGCGAACCAACAGTGGCCGCGGTGGCGAAGGCTTTGGCCCGGTTCGAGGCCGATACCAAACACCGTGATTTCAGGGCGTTCCACTTCGAGCAGGCTATCGCGTTCAAGAAACACCTGGCCGAGCAAAAGGCGCAACGGTCGGGGGAGAAATTGAGCAAGGCAACCTTATTCCATTTCTAAATCGTTACAGCTCTAATTCCGCACCTACTCGTCACTCATCAGGTACGGTTATTATTACACTAATGAAGTGGAAATTTAATTAGTTATCAATCACTTGATCGGGCGATGAATTATTGGAAGGGGAAATTCACCGTGCTTCCCCGCATAAGCCCAGGTTCCGGCAGGTCAGCCCATAGTCGCTATTCTCAGCTCCGTCGACATTATCCGCACCCGGCTTGCCAGCTCCAGGCTCATGTTCAGCAACAAGGTCAATGCCACCTCGGGAAACTCTTCACGCAAATTATCAAAGGCCGCTTGCGTGAGGCAGTATACGACTACGTCGTCTTTGGCGACCGCGTCAGCCGACCGTGGCTTATTGTCAAGCAAAGCCATTTCCCCAAACATTATCCCCGGGCCGAAGGTGCTGAACCGAATCACGCTGTTTTCATGGTCCAGCGTGAGCTGAATACTGACCGTGCCTCGCACCAGGACATAAATGCACGATTCCACGCTCCCCTGGTTAAACAAAACATCGCCTTTTCTGAACTGCTGTCGCTGCATCTTGCGGGCAAGAGCAGCAAGATTGTATTCATCAAGACCGGCCGCCAGCGAGACCGCCCCCAGCGGAATCTCCTGCAAAGCCTGCTCGCCAAGGGCCCCGGAGCGGAGGATTTCCTCTTCGGCCCATTCCAATGCGAAGTCGAGGCTCTGGAACCACATCTCCTCGGGTACCGCCTTATTGACACCCATGTCTACCAGGAAACGCCACCCGTCGTCACTGGGCTGAATATGGCTGAAGATAAGTATCTTGCCATTTTTTTTGAGCGCGGCAGAAATTTGGACAAGGATGCGCGCTCCCGTGGCGTCGAACTCGATGACGTGCTGAAAATCTATCAGGACTATGCGGGCGTCTGCGGCCAACGCCTCGACCTCTATAGAGAGCTGGTCTGCAGTACCAAAAAACACCGCGCCTTCGAGTTCGATCACTCTTAATCGCGCTTTTTCCTGAAGCAGGTAATCCCTCCTCGTGGGGTCGCGCATACGCATCGAGTGGCGTCCTTCGCCATCGTATGAGCGACGCACGATCGACTGGCTCATCTTGCCGATGAAGAGAAACACGGTCGCAAGAACACCGATAGCAACGGCCACGGTCATGTTAAAAATCGTCATGACCAATGCGACCAGAACTACCACAGAAAGGTTAATCAGCAGGTCCTGTCGAGACTTCCTGTGCAAAGTGCCTCGCAGTTTTTGAATAATCTCGCGGCTCCACCCATCGACCACGGAAAACGCCGTATTCACCAGCAACGCCGCCATGACAAGAGAGGGGATATAAGCAGCCCATGGAACAAAGGCCAGACTGATCGCCACACTGAACAAAAGCATCGCGTGGATCAGGGTTGAGATACGGGTGCGGCCACCCGCCTTGTAGTTGGCAATGCTGCGGCTGCCCGCCCCGGCACTCGGAACCACACTGCATACGGCTATGGCCATGTTGCTCAGTCCCTGCATCGTCAACTGTGAGTTATTGTCCGGGCGCGTGTTCGTCAGGCTGGCAACTGAAACAGAACTCATCAGCGTTACGATCGAGCTGATCACCGCAATTAACATCGCTGAGGGCACTAAAGTTATCGCCGCATCCAGGATCTCCCGATCCCAATCGAGTTTCATGAATGTCACCAGTTGCCCCGGCCCAAGTAGCCTCGCCGGGATGTCCCCGATCGTAGATCCAACCGCGGATTCGCCGAGAAGTGCACGCGCGAGAAAATACATGGCAGTACCTGCCAGCAACCCGACCAAACCAGCAGGGATCGCCTTGGCGGCACGCGGGGCCTCGCGCATGATCCATAGCGTAGCCAGGCCAATTAGCAGCCCTACCGGTTTGAACGCCTCCCACCAGAGGTCCGCCCCATCGAACCACCCCAAGCTCGATGGCACGCCTAGCAGCGGATGAATCTGCTTGACGAAAATAGATATGGCGATGCCGTTCATGAAGCCCGCCACCACCGGAAAAGGTATGTATTTAATGAAGCTGCCAAAGCGCAAAACACCGAGTAGTGCCTGAAACAGGCCGGCCATGAACAGGCAAAGGAACATCATGCCCAGGATGCGCGCTACCTCAGGCCCCTCGGGGCCTGAGAACTGTGGGTTACTCATCATCCCCGCTATGATCGACGCGACAATGACAGAAAGTGCTGAGTGCGGGCCGCTGACCTGACAGGTCGCGCGACCAGGCAGCCCTGTAATAAAACTCGCTATGAAAGACGCGTATAGCCCGGCAAGAACGCCAAGATAAGCGTATGCAGATCCAAGCGGAGCGACGGCCAAAAGGCCGATAGTAATGGATTGCGGTACGGCAACAAGCGTCGCCGCTAGAGCGCCTGAAAACTCACTGCCAAGACCAAGACCGTGCCAGCGGTGATTGACCCATGCGCCTACGCTCATTATCCCCCGCGCTATCGGGGATCGCCTGCTTGGGGATTGGCTGCAGCAGGAATTACAACCGGTTCGCCAGCGATACCCTTGGGAAGCTTGAGATCGTCGCGGTATTTGACGAAGCGCGGCTGCCGCAGGGCCGCGTCGACCGCTTTTATTGCCGACTCAATCTCTTCAGCGAATACCCGGCGATGGTGTTCTGTGTGAAAAAACAACTGCGCCACCGTGGCCTCGAGCAACTGCTTCTGCTCTTTATTAATCAGTGGTATCGAAATCATCTGGCCAGTCAGGAAATGACTGATTGTCGAAAATGAATCTCCGCCGTTGACCGAAATGGTGCGTTTAATTGCCTGGGCGTTTCGCAATCGTATGAGATCTGACTCGTCCTGTATCAGGATCGTGTAGCGTTTCAGGCCATCGCTACCAACCCCGCTCATGTCCCAGAGCAAACGTGACCAGGTATCCCGGTCCGGGCAGTCGACCAAGGCTATCTTGGGCCTTGGCTCGGTATCCAACTTGCCATCCGTCATCGCGTCACGGTCAAATGTAAACGTGAGCGCCAGCGCCTTCCCAGGATTCTTGGTAAAAAAGGAACGATAATCCTTGCCGTCCCCGTAGCGTCGCATCACGAATTCGAGATTCGTCTCCCGATTACTCGCGTTAGCGGCAGGATCCCAGAACACAAAGTCTTCAAGGCCGATAGGCTCACCGACTTTGAGCCGCGCAAGCATGTTGTAGTACATGCCATGGACCAAAGCTTCTTCGCCCGGAATTTTCATCTTCGCGAACCTTGCGAATGGTTGCTGGCGCTCTAGCTGCGGTTCTTTTAGCAAAAGCGCGTTAACCAGAGATTGATAAGCTCTCAAGCGCACGTTGGTGCGCAAGTAGCGCGTGTCGTAGACGTCCTCGGTACGAATACGATAGGAGTCACGAAACAACGTTGTTTTGCTTAAATCAAACTTCTCGTCGTCTTTCGGCACGGTTCTTGGCAGGCGGTTATCCTCAGACAAAACGTAGGGCGTCAGAACGATGATGACCTCTCGCTTCAATGCGTTTTTAGAATTATAGCCAAGGAGGTTTCCGATAAACGGGATCTTGCCGATCAACGGAATCGAGTCCCTGGAGGTGATGGACTCGCGAGAAACGAGCCCACCAATAATAAGCGGCGTATTGTTGCGCAGCCTTGCATAGGTCTGCACTCTGCGGGACGTGATCTGAGGGGCGGAGGCAAGCACCCGAGTACCCGTGGCATCGCGCACCTCAAGGTCACCGCCGGGAACTGTAGCCGACACCGTGGTGTCTATGGTCATGCTAATTTCAGTGCCATTTGCTTCGATTCTCGGGCGGATGTTCAATAGAATGCCGGTGGAAATGTACTGGAAGCTGAAGGAGACGTTGATATCGGTTCCCCCCGTGCCCCCCGATCCGCTTTTACTGGTCGCGATTGGAATATCAGTACCAACGCGGATGGTGGCCTGGCGATTATCCAGCGTTAGAACGCTCGGGCGCGAGAGCACCTCGGCCTTGCCTTCGCGGATCAGGGCTCGCAGGCGATCGACAAACTGCAGGGGATCAAAGTTCAGTGTACTGTCGCGCGTCAGATTCAGCGTATTCGCACCCCCGCTGACTATACTGCCGAGGGTAAATACTGCATTTCCCGTACGCCGGGTCAGATCAATACCCAACTGCTCCAGCAACGAGCTGGAAAGTTCCAGCACCATGCCCTCAATATAAATCTGGCGTGCCGGCGTATCGATATATTGGGCGATCAGGTTTTTGACGTTCCCCAGGCTTTCGGGATCGTCCCGGTCATACAGCACCAAAAGCTGGGTAGTCCCCGTTGCTACGGTGCTGTTAGCAAGCTTGCCGGCCCCTGCTATGGTAGTCGCACCAAAGGCGCCACTTGCCGCCGCAGACGCCCCGGCGGCAGAGTCGCCGACTAAACCTGTACCGGCAGGATCAGGGGCAGGAACCTTAAATACCAGTGGCAGCTTGTCGTAAGGTATTGTCGTAGGAATGTTTCTAGTCGGGTACCGGGCTACGGCGGCCGCCTGACCCGGCGCGCTAAAAGATGAAGCGGAGCCAAATGGGGATGGCCACGGAGCGCCAAATGGCGATGGCCACGGAGCGCCAAATGGCGACGGGGCCGGAACGCCAAAAGGCGATGGGGCCGGGGAACCGAAAGGCGACGGGGAGTCCGGCGACGAACTAACTGGCGGTGGGGGGTCCAAGGGACTTCCCGGTGTCGGCAAGAACTGTTCCACCGGCGTGTCTTCGGCAATGACCGAGACCCCCATCGCTGCCAGCATGTATAGTGCCGCATCACTGTCGGCGTAGCTCAGATTAATTATTGCGGTGCCCAAGTCCGACATCTTCACTCTGTGCGGCGGTCTGTTGCTAGCAGCAACCATATTATTGATGATCTCACCGAAGTCCGGGGTGTCCGGGTTAGCTGCAACCGCCCCTGCCTGAATGACGAAACTTTGTATCCAAAGCCTGGGAACCGCTCTCGGGGGCGCGTGGACACCGAGCCGGATAACGTGGGTTCCGTCTGCAGTACGTCTGAGCAGCAGCCTTAGTGACTCCACGCGCGCCAGCGGCTGGGGTAGCTCGCCAAACTTGTTCAGTTCCATGGGCCGATAGCCTTTTTCCACCTCCATCTTGACCGCCATATCCCTAATCATCTCCCTCGCCTTGGACGTCAGCATCATCGGCAAAGGAAGCAACTTGGTGAACTCGGAAAGCGGCGCCATTGCGTCCACCAAGACGTCTGGATTCTCCAAAATTGCGGAGAGACCCGAGATGCGCGTCACTGCTGTCGTTAGCGATGCCAGCGGCACGACCGGCAAACTCGGACTTTGAACGACACCCACAGAGCCCGTCTGCCCCACGGACGGAAACGGAGGCGCCTGAGCACCGCTCGTCACGCTCCAGCACAGGGCAACCGCGACTGGCGCTAACTGCCTGACTACATTCTCCAAAATCGATCCCAGAGATCTGTTCAAGACGTGCTCATCTGATTGTCACCCACAGCCGTTAGTATGCCATGTATTCGGATAGGCGCGGAAGCGCCAGCATTGTCCAATGGGGTTTGAGCGAAGTAATCGGGCCAAGGCCGCAAATCGCCCGAAAGTCACTCAGAAAAACAATTACAGATCAATAACTTAGGATGAGCGACTTGAGAGAGTCTGAGCGGGAGGCGTGATTCCAACGGGGTTTGAGTCTGGGCAGGTGTCTGGGCGCGATCACGAATTATTTTCACAGCCTCTCAGCCCAATCCTTCGAGCGCAGGCATCACTTCGCGCACAAACAGGTCCAGGGAACGCATTTCGTTGGCATGTCCGAGCGAGCCGAAGGCAAGCTGCAATACCAGGTAGTTGAATCCGGCGATTTTGAACTGCTCCTGGAACTCCTTGCGCACGGTATCGGGGCTGCCAACCACCAGTGTGCCGGCCTTGCGCGCGGCATCGTAGTCCGCGGAAAGCGCAATCGGCGGGTAATCACCGCGCCGGATCCACAATTCAGCCAGGGAATCGAACCAAAGCTTATAAGCGGGCCGGGCGATACGCTCGGCTTCTTCATCGGAAGGGGCGGTGAACATGGCGCGCATTGCGCCTGCCATTGGTGTTTTTACCGGGCAGTTCGCTCGCAGCGGATCGCCTTCGTGTTGCACCCAGGCTTCCCTGAAACCAGCCAACAACGAAGCGATTCGTGCGGTTGGCCCCAGGGTCACGCCATTCATGCCGTAGCGGGCCGGCCGCACATGGCCCTCCGTAGTACGCAGGCCGTACCACAGAGGCGGGTAGGGTTTCTGAAGCGGCCGCCAGACCATGGGCACGTCCTTGTACGTGTAATACGGGCCCTGATGATCGAGCACATCATTGGCCAGGCCTTTCACCAGAACCGCCAGAGCATCCTCGAACATGGCCGCCGACTGCGCAAAATCCACGCCCAGGGTATCGAATTCATGCGGCGAAATGCCGCGGCCCACGCCAATCTCCAGGCGTCCATTGCTGAGATGGTCGAGTACGCACAATTCCTCCAGCAGGCGAAGCGGGTTGTACAAGGGCAGAAGGAAGAGCAGGGCCCCCAGGCGAATACGCGTTGTTTCGCGCGCCGCGGCGGCCAGAAAGACCGTCGGGGATGGCGTCGCGGACAAGGGCGTGCAGTGATGTTCGGTCACGTGATAACCGTAGAATCCGGCTTTCTCTGCCGCACGCAGGAGCAGCATTCGCTCGTCGAAGGTTTTTGCGAGCGGTTCGTCCCGGCGGTCGATATAGTCAAATATCCCGAATTTCATTGCTGCACCTCTCCTTCTTTGAAAATCTGTCGCCACGATTCCGCATCGAGGCTGCGCGTGTTGCCCAGCAGGTTCCAACCCATATTGAAATTCAGGGGATAAGTGATGGCAGCGGCGTAAGCGGCAGCGCTGCACATCAATGAAAAGCACAGCATCAACAAGCCACGCCGCAACTGTAAAACCAACATATTCATGAATTCCTCCCTTACCGGCCTTTTTTACCGATTCACCCAGAACCCAGTGCCCAACCCCAGGGTCTTGCCAGTGGTGTTGAATTCCAGATAGTGTTTGGCATCGGTGTAGTTCTTCAGCACACCGGGCCCCTGCACATCCAGCGACGGTGCGTAGAAGTATCAGGCCCCATTCATGTTGTCCCAGGCCCATAGCGAGGTAAAGTTCAGTGGTGTAGCGCCACCAAATATTGTTCCACTCAACGTAGAAGCAACGACCGTCGAGGTCATTCCGGCCCATATGAGAACGTAGGCGGTAACGATGCGAATGATTGACCTCA
>JBCKLP010000081.1:0-11181 GCA_038903735.1 Burkholderiales bacterium
GATAACCAACATACATCGAACATCTGGAATCTGGTCCCTAAGTACCATCACCCCGGCGAAGGCTGGGGTCTGGTAAATATGGCACGACCTACGAATACCTGATTCCGGCGTTCGCCGGTATGACGATAATTGCCGTCCAGCTCCGCTTTTCAAAAAACGGTTAGGCGGCGCAGGCATAGCGGGCGGGGTGTGCGCTCATCCGTCCGGCTGCCGGGTCGGCGCAGCACCAGCAATCAAACATGAAATTTCACCAGCCACCGTTAACAGGGAGAGCAAGACAAATGGCAACAGGCAAACTGCAGGACATCATTCGCGATCTGGTCGCCGGCAACCGGATTCTCGCCAACGAGGGCATCGTCGATGCCATGGGCCACATCAGCGCCCGCCATCCTGATAATCCACAGCACTATCTCCTCTCGTGGGCGCGCAGTCCGGGTCTAGTCGAAGCGGCGGATATCCTGGAATTCAAGCTGGACGGCACGCCGGTGAATCCGACCGACAAACCCATTTATATCGAGCGGCCGATACACGGCGCCATTTACGAGGCACGCCCCGAAGTGATGTCGGTGATACACAACCATTGCTACGAGGTGCTGCCTTTTGCCATCACCCGCACGCCCATGCGGCCTGCGGTGCATAACGCGCGTCGGCTGGGTGAAAACGTGCCGGTGTGGGAGATACGCGACAAGTTCGGCGATACCGACCTGCTGGTGACCACTATGGACCAGGGCCGTGACCTTGCCAGTGTATTGCGCGCCAACAAGGCGGCACTGATGCGCGGGCATGGCTGCGCCGTCACCGGCCTCACCATCCCCGATGCGGTGCAGTCGGCTATCTCCATGAAGATCAATGCGCGCGCCATTCTGGAGGGGATGCGCCTGGGCGAAGTCTGCTATCTCACCCCTGGCGAAATCAATGCCCCGCAGGCCGGCGCCGCGTCGCTGAAGGGCTTTGACCGTGCCTGGGACTATCTGTGCCGCAGGGCAGGCGTGGGCGGCTGACGGCGAACCGGGCCTTGCCCGTTCACGGAATCAGAATCAGCGACCCCGCGTACTTGCGACCTTCCAGGTCACGGTGCGCCTGGGCCGCGTCGCACAGCGCGTAGCGCTGGCTGATCTCCACCTTCAAAACGCCGCGCTTCACCAGCTCGAAGAGCTCCGCGCTGGCGCTCTGGAATTCGCCCGGCTCCTCGATGTAGGTGCTGAAAGCCGGCCGCGACACCGAGAGTGAACCCTTTTTGGCGAGCAGCAGCAGGTCCACCGGCGGCACATGGCCGGAAGCGTTGCCGTAATTGACCAGCATGCCGAAGCGGCGCACGCAATCGATGGAGGGCATGAAGGTGTCCTTGCCCACGCCATCGAACACGGCTGAAACGCCCTTTGGAACGATCTTTCTGACTGCCGCGACGAAATCGATTTCGCGATACAGGATGGGATGCTCGCAGCCGTGGGCGCGCGCGATGGCCGCTTTTTCCGGTGAGCCCACGGTGCCTATAACGGTGGCACCGAGATGCCTCGACCACTGGGTGAGCAGCAGTCCAACGCCGCTGGTTGCCGCGTGGATCAGGATCGTGTCGCCGGGTTTGGGCCGGTAGATGCGGTTGATCACCATGGCCGCCGTCAGCCCCTTCAAGAGCAGCGCGGCGGCGAGATCTTCTGCACTGCCTTCGGGCAGTTTCAAGAGGCAGCGTGCGGGCAGGTTGCGCTCCTCGGCGTAGGAGCCGGTGTTCTCGTAGAACGGCCCGCCGGAACCCACGTAAGCGACGCGATCGCCCGCCTTGAAGCCCTCAACGCCGACTCCCAATGAGGCAACAGTGCCGGCGCCTTCGTTGCCAAGGATCAGCGGATAACGCTGCGGGGTGGCGATGTAGAAGCCGCCGCGCCGCACATTCACATCGGAAAAATTAACCGCAATGGCGCTGTGACGCACGCGCACCTCGCCCGCCGCCGGGGGCGGCAGCGCGCAGTCCTCATAGCGCAGCACTTCCGGGCCGCCGTTTTCGTGAATTCGTATCGCTTTCATGGCGCGGACTTTCACATTAGCGGGACAGCAGAGGATAATGGGATCTTCACGTGATCACAAACCGTCCGATTCGCATTCAAAGGGGCAATATGGGCATTCCAGATCATTCCATACCAGATCATTCCGTACATAACGACGCCGGCAAGGTCACGGTGTTTCTGCAGCACGGCATCTACGGGGCCAAGGAGTACTGGCGCTTCCAGATCCAGCGCCTGGTGGTGCGTGGCTATCGCGTGGTGGCGCTGGATGCGCCGGGATACGGCCTGTCGGCGCTGCCCGAAAATCTCAGCTTTGACCTGATTGCAGAGGCCAGCGCCAGCCTGGTTCGCGCGCAGGGGAGTGAGCGCAATGTGTATTTCGGCCACAGCATGGGCGGGCAGATCACCCCGCGCATCCTGGGCAAGGTGCCGGGCAAGATTCAGGCGGCAGTCATCTGCGCCACCATCGGCTACTTCGGCAATCGCACCAGGCAAGAGCAGGAGGAGTTCGTCGCCAAGCGCACCGCGCCGCCACCTGCCGGCACCGACCCGTTGAGCGCGCAGATGATGGTGGTGAAATCCATGATGAACCCCGGCGCATCCGGGCCTGAAGTGGAACTGGTGCGCGAGATCGCCGCGGCCACCCCGCCGAAAACGGTACAGGCCGCGGTCAAGGCGGTGCAGGCTTATCCGGAGTCGGAGGCCATTGCCAACATCAAGGCGATATCGGTGCCGACCCTGCTGGTGGCGGGCGAACTCGACCAGACCGGCCACGCGCCGGGCATGAAGCGGGTGGCCGACATGATCAAGGGCGCGGATTTCGCGGTGGTGTCGGGTTCGGGGCATTATCCCTGGGCCGAAAATCCCGATGAGTTCAACCGGCACTTTTTTGCATTCCTGGATCGCAACGCGCCGACGCATTGAACCGGGGCGCGACGACTCATCAGGGCTTATCGAAGTCAGACCCCCATGCTCCGATTCTCGCTGATGCTTTTTGTCATGTGGCTCTTCGTCCTGCCGGCCAGCGCGCAGGTCTACCGCTGGGTGGACGAGAAAGGCAAGACGCACTATGGCGAGCGGCCGCAGCAGGGCCGCAAGGCGCAGGAGGTCAAGGACAGGCTCGCCAATCCTGCCGGCAGCGCCGGTGATGCGGCCAAGGGGTCGAGTTGGCAGGACCAGGAACGGGAGTTTCAGGGGCGGCGCATCAAGGCGGAAGAGGAGGATGCCAAGCGCCAGGTGCAGGACGCGAGCCGCCGCCAGACCTGCGTACAGGCGCGCGACCAACTCGCCCAGATGAAAACGGCGCGGCGGATTTACAAGTTGAACGAAAAGGGCGAACGGGTATTTCATGACGAGGCGGAGCACGCGGCTTCCATCGCGCGCCAGGAGCGCGCGGTGGCCGCGAACTGCGGTTGATCCCTGCTGTTGGTGTCAAATTGGATAACCTGATGGGCTATTTTAGTAATCCATCTATACGTTCTGACTTTTGAAAGTGTAACTTTTTCAGGCGCATGATGCGATAAAATCGGGCGTCATGGCCAGCATTCAAGCCGGCCGCGGCGGGGTGGCCTTCGGAGGCGACCCTGAGTGTTATTCCTGCCAGTCTGAAGGACAACATATGGAAGGGAGGGTGAGCTTCAAACGCTCAAGCAAGAGCTTGAGTTCAGGTTTGACCCGTGAGCTTGGCCCACAAAGCATCGGGGTCTGCCGGCGTCGCATTGCCTCGCCACCCAACATGCTGGTCTGGTCGAACAATCGCCAGATCTCGACCATACATCGATCGCGCGATGCTATCGGGCAGATTGATCACCGTCAGCGGAACACCGCGCTTCTTCGCTGCCGTCTGCAACGACTCCGCCGCAGACGCATTCGGCCCCAGCCGCAGCAGCGTAAAACCCACTCCGAGCTTGTCGAAGAGCGAACTGGCGCGTCCTCGCCCCTCATCGATCCACACATGCGGCGCCCGCCCGCCCGGAACCGCAGAGGGCACGTAGCGGATGTAGTCGTCCGCAGGGGGCACGCCGTCTTCGACGACGATTGGAGACCCGTCATAGCGCGCTCCGAGCTGCACACCGATCGAAGCGAACTCCTCGCCAAACGTCGACATGTGCGCTCCGGCCTCGCGCCGCGCGACCTCACCTTCGGGGGTATCAGCTTCCATGACTGCAGTCTGATGCATCGCGCCGAATGGCTTCGCAAGCTCACGCGCCGCCATGGTATTGCGTTGCGCAATCGGCTTTCTCTCGATCTCGTAGGTGTCGAGCAGGCGCGGCCCGCCCCACCCCTGTACGAGCGCCGCCAGCTTCCAAGAGAGATTTGCCGCATCGTCGACGCCGGTGTTCATTCCGAAGCCTCCGGAGGGCGTGAACAGGTGCACCGAATCGCCGCAGAGAACGATCCGCCCTGAGCCGAAGTGCTCGGCACAAAGCGCATGGCCCGCGTGCCACGGCCGGTGGCTAATGACTTCAACGGGCGTGTCGAATCCGGCTCCAAGCTGGATTTGGCGCACCAGTTCGTCGTCGTCGGGAGGTTTGGAGGGGTCGTCGGCCTTCCTACTGACGTTGAACTCGTCGCGGCCGTTCAAGGAGATGAGGTTGAATTGGAATCCTTCACGCACCACGCGGTAGGTCCAGGCGCGGCGCTGCCCAAGCGCGTCGCGATAAATTTGCGGCGCCCGCACGTAACTCGAAAACATCGCGCCGCCAAAAACACGCTGATCTAGGGTCGACTCGCCGGCGTAGTGGATGCCGAGGGTCTTGCGCACGAAGCCACCGCCACCGTCGCAGCCGACCATGTACTGCGCCGTCCAATTCTCGGCGCCCCCGCCCGATGTCTTTTCGGCCTTAAGCCGGACTTCTGTGCCGAGGTCTTCGAAGCTAGTGACTTCCCAGCCGAAGCGCAGCGTGATGTTGGGGCATGTCCGTGCGTAATCGAGGAAAAGCCTCTCGACATACATCTGGTTGGCGCGCAGGATCGGCTCGATCACTTGCTCGGTCTTCGACGACGCTGCTACCGCTGCGCGCTTTTCCGCCTCCGATGGCATACGCAGGCGCGCGAGTTCCCAGCCGTTGTAGTGTGTGAAGAAGGCGACGTCCGTCGGGTGGTCGAGCGGCAGCCCCAGGTCGCGGATGCGCGCCGAGAGGCCAAGACGCCGGTAGTGCTCCATGGTGCGTGAGTTATGGGTGTTGCCCTTGGGGTGCATGCGCGTGGTTTCGTCGACGTTGAACAGCGTGGTTTTCACGCCGTGCCGGTCTAGAAAGAGCGCGAGCATGAGACCCACCGGGCCACCGCCGACGATGGCGATGGGAACGTTCATCGGCTCGCATCTCCCTGCGCAGCGCGCGCTGTCTCTCGGATGCGCTCGCTCTTGAGTTCGTTCATGTCAATCTGCTCCCACTCGATGCCGCGCTCGAGCGGCATGTCAGTCGGGTTAATGTCGTAGGCTGAACCGTTTCCGGCAGCCTCTGGAACAGTCCCACTGTCAGCCAGTCCTCGAGCGAGGGCCACTAGTCTGCGGCGCACCAGCACGACAATCTGGTCGCTTGGCAGCAGGTTTTCGCGGGTGCGATCGGCGATCGCACCCATGCTGTCAGTGACCGCTCGGTCCTGCTGCGTGAGGCCCTTGATGCCGCTGGGAGACGTGCTTCGCTGCAGCTTGCGGTCGATGAGATAGTCGTTGCCCTTGTTTTCCTTCGGAATGAAGGTGCCAGTAATCATTTCCGGGAAGTTGATTCCGGCCGTACGGTAATCGTTTAAATCCGACTCGGTGAGTGGCCGCACCAAGTTCCACTTGATGCGGATCATGAGGCTGTTGTAATCGTCCACCGGGATACGCACGTTAGCAGTAGACGTGCTCCCCGGGAGTCCAGTGCCGATAAGTGCGTAGCTGGGCATCAGCCAGTGGTTGATGCGCCACTGGTATTGGCTTGCGTCGCGATTGCGCCGCCATCCCATTGTGATGCCCGCCTCGGTTTCCTTCATATTGCCCACCGGAGCCGTATCGGCCGCAGAGACTCGTACGACGTCATCTGCCAGCTCGCCCGCTGTAACCCTGGCGCGGCCTGCGGCGCCGCGCCGCAGGCGCTCATCGAACGGCAAGCTCGAATCCGGGTCGAGCCTGCCGTGCAGTATGGAGGCGTGGCTATTGTCAATGTCACCTTCGAGCGCCTGCAGATAATTGGACTCCACCAGCATCTTCAGCGCATAGCGGTGGCTTGCCGGTACCTCGACGAACGGTAGTCTCGGAATCTCCGGCACCGACTCACGCGGACCGAGGTAAGTCCAGATGAAGCCGCCATGCTCGCGACAGGGATAAGCGCCTTGCCGGATGCGTTGCTTGTAAGTGCTGCCGAGAGGCGCATTAGGAATGTCCAGGCAGGTCCCGTCAATGTGGAATTTCCATCCGTGATAGATGCAGCGTAACCCGCCCTGCTCGTTGCGGCCGAAGAACAGCGATGCGCCGCGGTGGGCGCAGTTCGCCTCGAGCATGCCGGGTCTGCCGCTCGTGTCGCGGAACGCGACCAAGTCCTCGCCTAGCAGACGCACACGCACGGGATCGCAGTCGGCGCCCGTCAATTCGTCCGAAAGCATGACGGGCAGCCAGAAGCGCCGCCACAGCTCGCCCATGGGAGTGCCTTTGTTGGTCTGAGTCAGTAGCTCATTCTCGGCCTTCAGCACATCCACCTCCTTTGTGATTCACGTATTCACACGGATAACGGGCAAGTCTCAGCGTTAGAGGAACACCAATTGTCGAAGAATTGGCAAGGCCGCATCAACCACTTTAACGTGCATCAAACAATGCAAAATCGTCTGCAAGGCAGATTGGGTGCGGTTTCAAAGCATATTCCATGCTGACTTGGTGCGTGCCAATGGATCAACAGAATATGTCAATACTGGCAAAAATAGTGTTCCATTAACGCTGAGACTCCGCCGATAACCATCGTAATTGCAACTGACTCCAGTGTATAAGGTAACATCGGGTCACGCACTAATCGCGGAGACCGACCATGAAGATGCTGTATGTCTGCTTGCCGCTACTATGGCTGATAGGAACTCCGATTCAAGCGGCGGACGCCTACCCATCCAGGGCAATCACGATCATAGTTCCGGTGCCGCCGGGCAGTGCCAACGACTTGGCGGCCCGCCTAGCGGGCGATATCATCGCCTCCCAATCGGGCCAGCAAGTAATTATTAATAACCGTGGTGGCGCGGGCGGACTGATAGGGATGAGCGCTGCCGCGAAGGCGGCGCCTGACGGCTATACGCTGATCGCCGCGTCCTCGGGCCAGATCACCTCGACGCGACTCCTCTTCACCGATCCGATGGTCGATCCAATGAAGGACCTTGAACCAATCGCGCCCGTGATCGACGTGCAGATCATCGCCGCGATCCATAAAGATGTATCGGCGCGAACACTGGCTGAGTTCGTCGCGTTGTCCAAAGCCCACCCTGGAGCGTTCAACTACACCTCGGGGGGCACGGGATCTGGAACGCATCTGGCTGGGGATCAGCTGCTGCGGCAGCTTGGGCTGAATTTGACGCACATCGCGTACAAGGGTGCGAGCCCCGCGATCACCGATGTCGTGGGTGGCCGCGTGCAGATGATCGTCCTCAGCCCGGGCAGCCTGATCACGCACATCCGCTCTGGAGCGCTGCGGCCATTGGTGGTGGCGTCAAACAGGCGCATCGCGTTTGCGCCAGACATCCCGACTTCTGCCGAGGCCGGCGTGCCCAACTGGAACGTGAGCGTATGGTTCGGGATCTTCGGGCCGCGCGGACTGCCGAAGGAAATCATCAACAGAATTAACGGCTACGTGCAGGCGCTCTCCAGCGATCCCGCGGCGAAAAAGAGGGTCGCCGAGGGATACATGGATCTGATGCCTATGAATGCCGAACTGTTCAGCCGTTTTGTCCGTGCCGATGCTTCAAAGTGGGAGCAAATCATCAGGGACGCGGGCATCAAGCCTCAATAAAACTAAAAACACAATCGGGTAAGGACGAATGGCACTTACTTAAGGGCACTTCCGTACTTTAAGCCTGCTAAACCCGAAAAAAACGTGCTCTTTTATCACCTGACGCTGGTATTTGCTTGCCCTAAATGCTGCAATTGGCAAGGTAACGGCTTAAGTAAGTGCCATTCGGGTAAGGACCGGCTTTTAACCGGCCCTCCCCACACCACCCGGCATGCGGGTCCGCAACAGGCGGTTTCACGAGAGCAGAGCACACGTCGATCCTCAGGCGTAGGCTCGTACCGTCTTGCGCTTGATACCCGTAATGCGTGCCCCCTCCGCGCTGGGATTAGATGCGCTGGAAAATGCTCTGATGTGTGACAATGCTGTAGTAGGATTTTCTATTGTGCAATTCTGTAAAGCCTTTGTTTTCGACTACTAATTCAGCTTTTCCCTACTTTCTCTGGAATGCGCCATATTGATTTCCTCCAACATCGATTCGCTAAATAACGCAAACCCCGACGCCGACCAAGAGGTCTCGATTACCCAGGAGCCACGCCGGTGGTGCGGCGATGGCTGGACGGCCCAGGTGTTGAAAAACGAAGACGATGATGGCTGGGCTGTCGCAATGATTAAAGATGGAGAGCCGGAACCAGCGCTGGTAGGCCCGTGGACCATGGGGCGCGACAAAAAGAATCCCAAGCCGCTGGACAGTAACGCGTTTCGTACCTTGGTAAAGACCGCCAGCGAGTTTGTGTTACGGCACGAGCAGCAATTGCAGGCGAGCTTGCACCAAAGCATTGCGGTAATCGCCAAAATGCCTGGTTCCCATCACGATAGCCACGTTATTGTGAAGTTGGACGTAGAGCTCGCTGAGGAGGTGCCCTCGGCCATATTGACTGCGATAGGCGAAGCTGGTCAATTGCTGGCGCAGATGCGTGTGCCGCCCAACTACAAACTCACGCGAACCCGTGCTGAAGCGTGGGTTGAGGGTGGGTTTGGTTTGATAGGCACGAGTGAGTAAAGATCTGCGGGCGTTTGCTGACGTTGGTGTGCTACTGGTTGCGGGTTTCAACACGTGGAGTTTTTTCATACTCTGTGAGAGGCGAAATCGTAGCTATGCGGCACTTGGTGTTGCCGCCAGCCTGGATTGACTACCCGAGTCGGTCTCAAAGTGAACAGGCCCGACTGACTGCTTAACCAGGACTGGCGACCTTCTGCAAACGGCTATGCTGGTCAAGTCTGGATCGGCGCATTGTGGGGAAAGTGATCAGTTTGAGGACGGCGGCAACACTTCGTGTTCTTTCGCAGGCTTTCGCTTCGCCAACGGACTACCCCTTCGCCTTCAACTTTGCGTCGTTCGCCGCAATGAAGGCTCGGATGTCGCTCGACATATCCAGCAACTTCAGCCACTGCTCCTTGTACAGGGTGACTGGGAAGCGTCCCATGCCGTAGATGAACACAGCACCCTTTTCGCTGACCTTCATGCTGATGCCGGCGGCAGCCCCTTTCTTGAAGGCGGCGTTTTCGTTTCTGAGGCGTTCGAGTTCAGCTTTCATTGCTTCGTTGGTCATTGGTTAGCCGCTCTTTGCATGAAAAATGTTGCAAGTGGCAATCTCAATCTGTCGCTGGCGATTCATGCCTGACCACCGGCCGCGTGTTAAAATCCAGCGCCCCGATAAACAGACAAGACCTCAGCGCAGCGCCGCCCGGTCCGGCGGCGTCGCGGCAGTGGATGGCGAAAATTCAATCATGACCGGGAAAACAAAACAGATTCAACCCTCCAAATACTGGGACCGCCTGTTCGCCCCGAGTTCCTGCCTGGCCGTGATCACCACGGTTGATGAGCAGGGCCGCCCGAATGCGGCCAGTTACGGGACCTGTACGCGAGTCAATCACAAGCCTGTCTATATTGCATTCACCACCAGCATGAGCAAGGACACCGCGAAAAACGTACTCGCTACTGGTGAATTCACGGTGAATCTCCCGCCGCTCGATCGCGCCGTCCTCGAAAAGGTCAGGATCTGCGGATTGCCCTTCGCGCCCGGCGTGAGCGAATTCGAGAAATCCGGATTCACGCCGCTACCCGCGGTATTGCTCAAGCCGCCGCGCATTGTCGAGTGCAATCGCCATTTCGAATGCAGGGTGGAATGGACCAAGGAGTGGGCGGATGGGCGCCTCATGGTTTGCGGCGAGTTGCTCGCCGCCTCGGTCGACGCGGACTGCGTGGACGAGGAGGGCTATCTCGTCTGGGAGCGCGCGAGATCGGCGCATTATTGCGGCGGTCCCTACGGTGGCGAATTCGTTGCTGCGTACCAGGTCATGGCGGCGGATCTTCCCTATGAAGGTCCGGAAGTCGCCAAGGCCGACCAGGGTCACCAGGCGATGTACTACAACGAGGATTCAAAGTGAAAAAAATGATTGCACACTCGATATTGGCCGGGTTGCTGATTCTGCCGCTGCAGCAGGCGGTTCTGGCGCAGGGCTCACAGGCCTCCTATCCCAGCAAACCCCTGCGCCTGATCACTCCCTACACCACCGGCGGCATGACCGACCTCGTCACCCGGACCATCGCGCAGCATTTTTCGGAGCGCCTGGGCCAGCCGGTGGTGACCGAGAACCGGGCCGGCCCCAATGGGGCGATTGCAATGGAGGCGGTGGCGAAGGCAGCGCCCGACGGGCACACGCTGCTGCTCGCCTCGGTGACCAACTATGTGTTTCTGCCGGCTTCGCGCAAGTCACTGCCCTTCGACATCCTGCGCGACTTCGCTTCGGTGACGATGACATCGACCACGCCCATGTATCTGGTGGTGCACCCATCGCTGCCGGTGCACAATGTGCAGGAGCTGATAGACTTGGGCCGCTCCCAGCCGGGAAAGTTCAACTACGCCTCCACCGACATCGGCAGTTCGCAGCAACTGGTGATGGAACTTTTCAAGACGCGAACCAGGGCGCAGTTCTATCACGTGCCCTTCAAGGGCAGCGCGCAGGCCATGGTCGACATGCTCTCCGGCCAGGTCCACGTCATGTTCCAGGGGCCGACTTCAACGCTGCCGCACATGCAAAGCGGCAAATTGCGCGGCATCGCCATCACCGATACGAAGCGCTCGCCGACGACGCCCAATGTGCCCACCGTCGCCGAGTCCGGCGTGCCGGGCTTCGATTTCTCGACCTGGAGCGGCCTGGTGGTGCAGTCCGCGGTGCCCAGGCCGATCATTGCGCGCCTCAACAGC
>JBCKLP010000082.1:0-10819 GCA_038903735.1 Burkholderiales bacterium
CTGACTGCAGAGAAGAACAGGGTACTGACGCAGGTGGGTCCGGGCACCCCGATGGGCGAGTTGCTGCGCCGCTACTGGCATCCCGTCAGTGGTGCCAGCGAATTCGAAACCCAGCCGGTCAAGGCCATCCGCCTGATGGGCGAGGATCTGGTGCTCTACAAGGATCTGGGCGGCCGCTATGGACTCGTCGAGCGCCAGTGCGCGCACCGGCGCGCCGACCTCTCCTATGGCTTTGTCGAGCAGGAGGGCCTGCGCTGCAATTACCACGGCTGGCTGTATGACGCCACCGGGCGCTGCACGGAACAACCCTTCGAAGAAACCGCGAATCCAGACAATCGCGGCAAGGAGCGCATTCAGCTCAAGGCCTATCCGGTGAAGGAACTGGCCGGCCTCCTGTGGGCCTATATGGGGCCGCAACCGGCGCCGGAACTGCCGGTCTATGACGCCTTCACCTGGCAGAACGGCTTTCGCGAAATCGTGCTCTCCGATGTTCCCTGCAACTGGATGCAATGCCAGGAAAATTCCTGCGACCCGGTGCATTTCGAGTGGATGCACGACAACTGGTCCACGCGCCTGAAAGGGCAGAACGGGCCCTACGCACCCATCCACCTGAAACTGCAATTCGAGGAATTCGAGCATGGCTTCATCTACAAGAGGATCCGCGAGGGCTCAAGCCTGGACAACCCCTATTGGACCGTCGGCCGCGTCGCGCTATGGCCCAATGGCTTCTATCTGGGTTCGCATTTCGAATGGCGGGTGCCCATCGACGACGAGAACACGCTGAGCATCGCCTGGTTCTACATGCGCGTGCCCAAGGGGCGCGAGCCCTATGTGCAGAGCAGCATTCCCACCTGGACCAGCCCCGTCATGGATGACAACGGGCGCTGGATTTCCAGCCATGTGATGAATCAGGATTTCGTCGCCTGGGTCGGACAGGGCTTGGGATGCTGACTATTGAATCAACCGGCCCGACTTGGCCACAGTTGCCGCGAAGCCAGGCGGGCACCTTCGGCCAGCGCCGAGAGTTTAGCCCACTGGATTGACGGGTGCACGCGCAGGTGGCTGTAACTTTGCGAGAAACCGCAATCGGTTCCGGCGATGAGATTTTCCCGTCCTACAACGCTCGCGAAATTGCCGATTCGCCACGCAATGAGTTCCGGATGTTCGACGACGTTGGTCGAATGACTGACGAAACCAGGGATCAGGATTTTTCCTTCTGGAAGCTTCACATCCTTCCACACCTGCCACTCGTGCTCATGGCGCGGATTCGCGGCTTCAATGGAGTACGCCTGCGCCCTGACCTGAAAAATAAGCGGCAGCAGCGTTTTCAGCGGCACGTCGGTGGTATGCGGTCCGTGCCAGCTGCCCCAGCAGATGTGATAGCGGATTCTGTCCTCGGGAATGCCTCTGAGCGCATGGTTGAGAAGTTCGATGCGCGACTCAAGGAAAACATTGGCCCCTTTTTCTCCCAGGCGCCGGCTGAGGCCGGCGTATTGGTCGGCGAGAAAGGCGTCGTCGATCTGCAGGATCAGCCCGGCATCCACGATCGCCAGGTATTCCTGTCTCAGCGCATCGGCAAGGGCAACGAGAACAGAGTCTTCATCCGGGTAATAGCTGTTGTGCCAAAGCCCGCGCGCGCTGTGCGGCGCTGCAACCGGCAGAAATGCCTCCTCAGAACTGGCTTGCGCAAGGGCGTTCTTGAGATTGGCAATGTCGCGGGCGATGACCTCCTGGCCACGGTAGGCAATTGGCCCGGTGCAGTCCCATACCAGTTTCTTTCCGCGTAATTCGCCGGTTTTGCGTCCCGGCGCCGTGTTTGATTGATCAGGCGCCAGCCAATCGAACTCCTGAATGACAGCATAAGCCGCGTAAAACTCGGGAAACTTCTCCACCTCGCCGATTATGTTGAGATTGGCGCCGTCTTTCTCGCCTGCGCGTACCTCGCGGTGGACGAAACCGCTCATGCGCTCGGCAACGTAACGGATCCAGCCGGTCTTGCTGAATTCGCCGTCATTGACGATGTCGATCCCGGCACTGGCCTGTTGCCCTACGACTTTCCGTACGGCGGTTTTCAGTGTTGCCTTGAATGCACCTTCGTCATAGGGCAACTCCAGTTCCCGCGCTCGCATGACCTCACGAATCGCATTGGGCCTGGCCAGGCTGCCGACATGGGTGGTCAGGATGCGCGAGTGGCTATGCTTCATTTTTCCAGTCTCGTTTTCAGGGTTTCATGGTCATTCTGCAGGAAGCAACCGTCGGCGGATTGGCGTTGCGACCCGTTAGCGGTACACGGAACGCTTGCTCGATCGCTCGGTGATGAATTCAAGCAGGACGGGAACCCCCTCACGGGTCTTTGCAATGCCGCGGCGAATGGCTTGGGCTATCGCACCGGGCTCGGATACGCGCTCCGACCAGACGCCCAGCGAGCGTGCAAAACCCGCGTAATCCCCGCCGATATCCGTCGAGCGGTATTTCTCCGTAGCAACCGCCATGGATTGATGCTCCGTCGCCATTGTTGAATTATTGAACAGGATGGACAAGATGGGAATCCGCTCGCGCACCGCGGTCTCCAGATCCATGCCGGTAAAACCGATGGCGGCGTCGCCCCAGACGTTGACGCACAGATGGTCCGGGCGCGCGATCTGGGCGCCCATCGCGAGGCCCAATCCGTAGCCCAGCTGCGTACTCTTGCCCCAGCCAATATAGGTCAGTGGCCTCCGGCATTCCCAGAAAGGGACGATCTGATTGCGCGGATTGCCGGAATCATGCGTGACGATGGTTTTATCGATGTCCACAGCCAGCATCAGCTCCCGGATTACGCGATACGGGGTGAAGGGCGTGGCATTCGAGGTGAGCTGCGGCATCCATTCCGTAAGCCATTCGTCCTTGATCGCCTTGACCTGAAGACCGACGTCCCTTCGGCCATGTGGGCACAGGCGCAAGCGATCGCGTAACTCCTCAAGCAAGGCCTCCAGTGTCAGGGCGGCGTCGCCGATCATTGCCAGTTCAGGCTCGATGTCCTTGTTCAAATCCGCGGCATCCAGGGTCGCATGGATGATGCGCTTGCCGCGTGGCATGGTGGTGCCGAACTCGGTGGCGGAAAAGCTGCAACCCACACCGAATATCACGTCTGCTTTTTTCAGAAAATGATGCAATTGCTTTGACGAGGTGAGTCCGCCTGCGCCCAGCGCCAGCGGGTGCGACTCGTCGAATGCGCTCTTGCCCGCGAGACTGGTGAACACCGGTGCCTGCAGCATTTCCGCCAGTGCCTGCAATTGCGGCCATGCCTTGGCGTAGTGGATACCCTGGCCGGCATAGATGATGGGGCGCTCGGCCGCTGCCAATGCCGCTGCCGCTGCCGCCACGTCCTGCGGATCGGGCCCAAACCTGAAGCGTCGGGTTCTCACGTGGTTGAGCATCCCGGGAATGTCGATGTCGTAGAGATCGCGTGGAATCTCCACCAGCGCGGGTCCGGGACGTCCGTTCTTAGCCTGGGTGAATGCCCGGCGGATGGCGTCGGGAACCGCCGTCGCGACCGTGGGCTGTTCGAGCCACTTGGTGACATTGCGGAAATTGAGCATCGCACTGAAGTTAGGGCGGATATTGCCGACGTCGCGCGCGTAACCCCTTGGCAGCACCACGATGGGAACCGATTCACTGTATGCCTGGGCCACGCCACCAAAGGCATTCTCCGTTCCGGGGCCGTCCTGCATGGTGAATACACCCAGGCGCTCCCCCGAGCTCATGCGACTGTAGGCATCGGCCATGTGCACCCCGGTGCGCTCCTGGCGCACGATGACGGGACGGATCCCGGCCGCTGCCGCCGCGTCCAGGATTGGGTTGCGAGGGTAGCCGAACAGGTACTCCACACCTTCCCGCTTGAGAATTTCAACGATCGCGTCTTTGACTATCACTCTAGATCCCGAAAAGATGGCCGGCGCATGCCGGAAATGCCATGCGTGAATAATCCACGGTATCGACCGGGTAATCAAGGGATGTTGCATTCATGGCGACACGAACGCACAATGGGCCAGGCGCAAATGTGCCAGCGAATACGCTGGCGCTTGATTGTTCCAAATCGATTGAGATTCAATGCGCTGCGTTTTCCGATGCTCGCTGCCAGGCGTTTGCGGCGGCCGTGGCCAACATGCATCTGAATCATTTACGACATTATCTCTATGCATTGGACTCATGTTTCCAATGCCCATAACATATCGGGCATGGCCAATTTGGCTTTGGAGGAGAGCGTATGAACCGGGAAATCGAGCGGACAATCGAATGGGACTGTACGCAACTGGTGTACGAGTTTTATGCCTGCCTCGATGAAAAGCGCTACGACGACATGGTGGAACTGTTCGCGGAAGACGGCGCGTGGGTGAGGCTGGGTGAGGAACTGCGTGGCAAGAAGGCTATTAAGGCGACCATGGGTACGCGCGAGGAGTGGATAACCGCCCATCTGGTCACCAATGCGCGCATTCGTGTGCGTGATGAGAGCAACGCCGACACCACCCAGTACATCACACTGTATCGGCATGAGGACTGGAATCCTGCCGATGGCCCCGCGCCCATCGTTCTGCCGCTGGGTGTACTTCGCCACAAGGACCATCTGGTGCGGGTGGGCGATCAGTGGAAGATCAAGCGCAAGACCAGCCGGGCAATCATGGCCAATATCGAGCGCGTGACGCATTATGAAAAGGAAAAGAAATCCTGAGGCAATGCCTTACCCATTCCCCCGAGGAGAAGCAAGATGCTGAGTGCCAGTGATATTCGCGGTTTATATGCCATCCTGCCCACGCCGGCGAAACCCGGCGCGGAAAAAATGGATGCTGAAAAAACGGTTGACCTTGCGGAAAGTGCCCGCGCGGTTGATCAATGCATTCGTGACGGTGTTTCGGGCCTGATTATTCTGGGCACCACCGGCGAATGTGCGACGCTCTCGCAGGCCGATTACGAGGATTTTGTGTCCTGCGTCCTCGAAACGGCAAGGCGGCGGGTGCCCGTGCTGGTTGGCACCACGGCGTTGGGCGGTCACGAGGTGGCCCGGCGCATGCGATTCATCCGGGACAAGGGAGCCGATGGAACACTGCTCGGATTGCCCATGTGGCAACCGCTGAGCATGCAAATGGCGGTTGCTTACTACAGCGAGGTCTCGCGCCTGTTTCCCGGCCTTGCCGTCATGGTCTATGCCAATGCGCGCGCCTTCCGGTTCAAGTTTCCCATGGAATTCTGGGAAGCGGTCGCCAGGGAAGCGCCGACCGTAACTTCGGCAAAATTTTCGCGCCCTCAGAACCTCAAGGAATTGATGAGCGCCACCGGCAAGCGAATCAACTTTGTGCCCAATGAGTCAACCATTCAGAATTTTTTCGAAGTGTCACAGGAAACGACGACGGCATGCTGGGCCACTGCCGCCGGCATGGGGCCGGAACCGGCCCTCGCCATCATGGATGCTGTGGCGCGCAATGATGCTGCCGCAGTAATCGCCCTTGCCAAGGACATTGCCTGGGCGCACGAACCCGTGAAGCACATCATGAGCGATCCGGAAATCTTCGCCTCCTACAACATTCAGGTGGAAAAGGTGCGAATGGATGAAGCAGGTTACTGCAAGGCGGGCCCGATCCGTCCGCCCTACAATCACATGCCACCGGATTATGAAACTGCGGCGCGCGAATGCGGCCGGCGCTGGGTTACGCTGCGCAATAAGTACGCGGTGCATCGCAAAATGTCTCAGGAAGCGGCCTAGCCCATGGCTGCCACTATTGTCGGACTGCGCTGTGTCGAGCTCGGGGTCACTCACCTCGATGTGTCCAGGCGCTTCTACCGTGACGTCTGGGGCCTCGAGCCGGTTGTCGAGACCGGTGATAGCTGCTTACTTCGCGCCGGCGGGGCCGAGCATCACGTTCTGGTGCTGCGCGAGTCCGATAGCCCCGGACTGTTGGCGATGGCACTGGCGGCATCCAGCGATGATGCTGTCAGGCAATTGCACGCGAATGCACTGGCGCGCGGCAACAAGGTGGCGGACGCACCGCATGAGCTTGCTGTCAAAACCGGCGGCGGCTTTGGCTTCACCATGTTTTCGCCCGAGGGACTGACGCTGAGGATATCCTCAGGCGTCCAGAAGCACCAGGACATCGTCGCGAACCGGTCTTTGCCACAATGTCTGACCCACATTGTCATCAACAGTGCGCGTCGCGACGAGGAGGCGGCTTTCTACAAGGATTTTTTCGGTTTTCGCCTCAGCGACACTACCGGGTCAATGCAGTTCCTGCGTTGCAACTCGCATCACCACACATTGGCGGTGTCGCATGGAAAGAATTGTTCGCTCAACCACATTGCCTTTGAGTTGCAGGACTTTGACGGACTGATGCGCGGATGCGGACGCGTCATTAACAGCGGCGCCAGCATGGAATGGGGTGTGGGGAGACACGGTCCCGGCGACAACATCTTCGCCTATTTCGTGGACCCGGATGGATTTGCCATCGAGTACACCACCGGCATGCAGCGCATTGATGAAGCGGAGCATGTGCCCGGAACAGCGGAATACTGGGCCAGCTTCCCGATGCGGCCGTGCCGCTGGGGCATGGCGCGCAAGCCATCCGAGGCCATGAAAAGAGCGATGTCCGGCGCGTCGGCGGATCCCCAAAAGGTAAAGGAAATCAGTTAGTGTCAAGCAGCGATTCGATGCCGGATGCTGCGGGCGTCCGACCTTCCCGGGCGCGGCAGGCGTCATGAGCACGCCGTTGACAGCTCTGTCAAAGCCCGAAAATAATTCGCAGATCAGCCGCGAAGAATTGCTTGCGCGTGCGAGGGATCTGGCGCCGCGGTTGCGCGAGCGCGCCGCCCGCTGTATCGCGGAGCGGAATGTTCCGGTGGAGACCATCGCCGACTACCATGAAGCGGGGTTTCTGAAACTCGCGCAACCGCGTCGCTATGGCGGATTGGAGATTTCCTGGGAGGTGCTCTGCGAGATCAGCCAGATACTTGCGGCGGCAGACGGCTCGCAGGCGTGGATTCACCGCGTTCTTGCCGATCATGCACAGATGGTTGCGACCTTCCCGGCCGAATGCCAGGACGAGGTATGGGGCAGCAATTCCGAAACCCTGATCTCGTCTTCTTTCGATCCCGCCGGTCGTGCGACGCGGGTCAAGGGCGGATTCCGCTTTTCCGGAAAGCACCGTTTTGCCAGCGGAATAGACCACGCGCACTGGCTGATCTGCGGCGGCTTTATCGAAGAGCGCGACAGGCTGGACGGCCCGCATTTTTTCCTGGTTCCCAAGGCGGAGGTCACCGTCATTGACGACTGGCACACGCTGGGGCTGGAGGGCTCGGGCTCCAAAAGCTTCGAGGTAAATAACGTTTTTCTGCCCGAGCATCGCCTGTTGAACGGGGAACTGGCCCGTGTCGGCAACGGCCCGGGGACGGCTGTCAACAAGGCCGCTGTGTATCGCACACCGCGCGGTGGTGTCACATCCACCGGATTTGCTGCACTGTCGGTCGGTATGGCGCAAAGCGTTCTTGAAGAGTGGCTCGCGTACACGGGGCCGCGCAAATCGCGCGGCGTGCCCGTTGCCGAACAGCCAGGCAGCCTGTTTGCCGCTGCCGAGGCCTCCGCGGGCATCGCAGCGGCAGAGGCGCTTTACTTTGGCACCATCAGCCGCAGCATGCGCAGAATCGAGGCGGGCGAGCGGCTTGACGATTTTGACCTGCTGACGGCGCGGCGCAACGTGTCCTACTCGGTGAAGCTGGCCGTTGAAGCCGGACAACGAATTGCCAGTGCCGCGGGCGCGAGCGCAATGTTCGACAACCAGCGTATCAGCCGGCAGTACCGCAATCTGTTGATGTCAAGCGGCCACTTTGCCGTGTCCTGGGACACGCATGGCCCTAACTATGCGAGGAAGCTGCTGGATATGCACAAGGCACCGGGAGGGGCGTGAATTGAAAAAATACCTGTCATTAATTAATCTCTCTGGGTTCAATTCCCCTCCCCTTGGGGCGCACACTTTTTTCTTTGGTCTTTGATACCCCGCGGCTTGCCGCGGGGTTGTTCATTTTATCCAGCCTCCGTATCAACCGGGTGCGCTCGATGATTTCGTGAATATGGTGGTTCCCGTGCTTCAGGAACGCGGCCTGTTTCGATGCGAATACGAAGGAAACACGCTGCGTGATCATCTTGATCTGCCGCGGCCGCAGAGCCGCTACAAGCGTGAACCGATTCGGGATGTGGTGTTCGGCGAATTGAGTACAGGAAAGGAGCTGGCAAATTGAACGCAGGAGAAATGCATGATGCTGAAAATCCGTGTGAGCGTGTCTTTCCGGGTCGCTGTTCCAGGCTGGCAGGCAAATGAACTTCATAGATGTGCATCATCACATTGTTCCGCCCTTCTATCTGGAGGAGGCGCGGACCGCCCTGATAGCCCAGGGATCCCTGTCACCGAAGCTTGAAGCGTGGACACCAGACGCGGCATTGGAGGCGATGCAGAGTGTCGGAATCGGCACGGCAATGATTTCGGTATCGGCGCCGGGAATCTGGTTTGGTGATGCACGAATTTCGCGCAGTCTGGCGCGCCGCTGCAACGAGTACGCGGCCGGTCTGGCAGCGCGGCATCCCGGCCGTTTCGGCTCATTCGCCGCGTTGCCGTTGCCGGATGTGGCGGGAAGCCTCGAGGAAATCAGGCACGTATTTGATGTGCTGAATGCGGATGGAATCTGCCTGATGACCAGTTACGGTGACAAGTGGCCCGGCGACCCGGTGTACGCGCCGGTGTTTGAAGAGCTGAATCGACGCAAAGCCGTTGTGTTTTTTCATCCCACGGTGCCCTGCGCATGTCAGGCAATGATGCCCGGGATATCGCCCTCGATGATCGAGTTTCCATTCGACACGGTTCGCGCGATCGTGAGCCTGTTATTCAATGGCACGCTGGCGCGCTACCGGGGCATACGTTTCATTTTTTCGCATGCCGGTGGCGCACTTTCCTCGCTGGCGGGCCGTATTGAGGCGCTTTCACAGGCGCGCGGCAATATCGCCAGTCACGCCCCGGATGGAGTGGCTCGTGAATTGGCGCGCCTGCATTACGACCTCGCCATAGCGTCCAACCAGGCAGCCGTCGATTCGCTTCTGCAATGGGCACCGGCTTCCCAATTGCTGCTGGGCACCGATTTTCCCTTTCGTCCAATAGAGGAAGGTCCGCAGGGCATCGCGCAGCTATCGCTTGCGGAACCAGAGTTGGCGGCGATCAGGCGCGGCAATGCCCTGGCCTTGTTCCCGCGCTTGAATTACTAGGAGGAAAAATTTATGGAACCGAGCGGCAGATACACAAAAGTGCAGCGTCACAGATCGGGCATTTTTCGCTGCGGTACGGCTACGATGCTGCTTTGCGCGGCCATGACATGGCAGGCGCCCGGGGCGCTGGCTCAGGACGCTGCGGGCTATCCGAGCAAACCCGTCAGAATGCTGGTGCCGTTCCCTCCGGGTGGCGCGCCAGACACCATTGCACGGGTGCTTGGCCAGCGCCTTAGCGACGATCTGGGCCAGCCGTTCATCGTAGAGAACCGCGCCGGTGCCGCCGGTGCCCTGGCCGCCGATGCCACTGCAAAAGCAGCGCCGGACGGCTACACGCTTTGCGTCTGCACACCTGTGCACTGGGGCATCCTTCCGGCGCTGGACAAGAATCTTTCCTACAAGCCGGAGAGGGATTTCCAGGCCGTCAGCATGCTGGCCCGCGCGGCCAACTTTCTGGTGGTGCACGAAAGCCTGAAGGTGACTAATTTGCGCGAGTTGATCGCGCTGGCAAAATCAAACCCGGGCAAGCTCAATTTCGGAAGTACCGGCAATGGCAGCATGCATCACCTGATTACTGAAACGCTCAGCGGACAGACCGGGATAAGCATGCTGCATGTGCCTTACAAAGGCGGCTCGGAAGTCGTGAATGCGCTGGTATCCGGACAGATTGGACTGGCCTTCCAGGCACTGCCCTCCGTCGCGGCCCAGGTGAAGCTGGGCAGGGTGCGTGTCATTGCGGTAGCGCTATCGCAGAGAACCTCACTGGCCGGAGATGTGCCTACCTTCGCCGAGCTGGGTGTGGAAGGAATGGATTTCCCCGGAGATTTTGCGGCGGTGGTACCTGCTGCAACGCCGATCCAGGTGGTGCGCAGGCTCTCGGCGGCGATCGGGACTGCGCTCAGGCAACCTGAAATCGCGGCGCGACTGAGGCCTTTTGCCATGGAGCCCATACCGAGTACACCCGAGGTCGCTGCTGCCAGATTGCGCCAGGATTTCGAAAAATATGAAAAGGCGGCGCAACTGATTGGGCTGAAGCGCTGATAATTTTGCGCGCCGGCCCCTTCCAGGGCGCGAATCGGGAATAGGGGCGAAGGCCGCTCATTCAGTAATTCCCTAGCCAGCCTTGGCACGTGATTCGTCGCGATTGGTACCGAAGCCCGCCTCGGTGCCCAGCACCCGCCAGGGTTTCTTCAGGTCCTCCTGCCAGAGTAGGGACTCCATGTAGATCATCACTAAGCTTCTACAAAATCACCACCGATGACAACCAATCCCTTGCAGCTCTTAAGTAAGTCGCCTTAATCAATTGATTAATATGGCCTATTTTTTTGACTTACTTCGGCGCGATTTGCGGCACCGGGCCGATTACTACGCTAACCCACCATAAGAGGTCCCCCGGCTTTGCCGGGGAGGCAGTAGAAGTTTGACATTAACGGGAGTCCTTCCGCGAAACTTCCCAGCGTGAGCCGCCGAGCACACGAAAGGGAGTTCCGCAGATGGACAAGTATCAAAGCCTAAGTCATACGAAGTGGGAGTGCAAATATC
>JBCKLP010000083.1:0-10817 GCA_038903735.1 Burkholderiales bacterium
CAACAGCGAAACCTGCCATCGTTGTGCCGGCAGCCGCAACCCGACAGGCGAAATCGAAAGTCCAGAGGCCACCACGCAATGCAGACGCACCATTGAAAAGCAGCAGCAGCGTCCTTCTCGCCCGACTTGAAAGCCTGGTATTCAGGTTCGACGCAGACGCTGCCAGTGAAAAGCGGGAACTCCTCGCGCAACTCGCCGAACCCCGCCTTCCCGGCGCAAGCGCCGTCCTGCGCCTTCATGAAGCCCTGTGTTTCATGCGTGCCTACCCGGATTCGCCTGCAGTCCTGTCCTGCGTAGCAAGAATGTTGCAAGTATTTTCCGGCCGCGCCGACCTGCGTCGTCAACGCGCAACGCTCGTGGATTCGGGCATTGCCGGCACCGACATCCGTTATCGCTTTTACTGGACCAACCTGCGCTGGCTGGCCGCGAACTGGCCGGAATCGCTGCAACTGGAACGGAGCGACCGCGAGGTAGCCGCGCGCCTGAGCGCCGCATTGCCACTGCTGCTCACGCGCGAGCAGGCCACCTGGCTCCGGCAATCCGGCAGCAACGGCTACGCCGCGCTGGACAGCTTGCGTGGAGATGCAGAGACCGATGCCGCGTTTCTGGTGCGCAGCATCGAGTCGAGCCCCGTTGATGCACGCAGCCGCGAGTTTGTTTCCGACACGCTGGATGCCACCTATGTGCTCAGGCCCGGTCCCGGGACGCCGAGCCGTACGCTGGCGCATTGCGCAATGGGGCCCGTCGAGTTTCAAAAGACTGCGTTGCGCCGGGAGCGTCCCAATCTGCGAAAAGAAATCCTCATTGCGCCGCGCTCAGTGCGAAACGCCCCGCCCGGCGAAGCACGCCGCTTGATTGACCTCGCCCGCGGCATGATGGTGACGCGGGCGCGCGACCTCGATGCCTTCGCCTATGCCGACCCGCGCGACGTGCGCATCGCTTATTGCGGCGCCGGCCTCGCCATCGCGCTGAACGGGGTGCTGCCCGATCGACGGGCGCTGGTGAAGGCAACGTACGGATGCACCATCCTGAAGAATGGGGTCCCCGTCGGCTATGGCGACCTTGAACTGGTGGGCCATTCCGCGGCTGTTGCTTTCAACACCTTTGCCAGCTTCCGCGGTGCGGAATCCGCATGGATTTTTGCGCGCCTGCTGGCAACCGCCCATCACCTGTTCGGCGCTCGCTCCTTCAGCCTCGCGCCCTATCAACTGGGTCGTGATAACACGGAAGCGATTGCTTCGGGCGCCTGGTGGTTCTACGCGAAGCTGGGGTTTGCGCCCCGCGAGCCGGATGCAAAACGCCTGTACGCCGCTGAACGCTCGCGCATCAGAGCTAACGCACGGCATCGCAGCAGCGCCACGACGCTGATTAAACTGGCCAGCGCACCCTTGTATTTCGACATCGATGGCAGGCTGGCTATCGCCGGAACCGCCTTCCCCAGGCGACCTGGGTGAGCGGATCTCCAAAGCACTTTCCGCGCGCGCCGGTGGTGACAATGCCGCCGAAGTTTGCCGAAAAGAAGCCATGGCGCTGCTCTGGTTGGCATCAATGAAAGGCTTTTCCACTGCAGAACGGGCAGCGCTGCTGCAATGGAGTCCGCTCGTGGTTTCCGTGTCCGGCCTCGCGCGCTGGAGCACTGCGGACAAACGCGCGCTGGTGGCGGTGATCAAAGCCAAAGGCGGGCGGCGCGAAAGCGACTACGTTCGGCTGTTTGCGCGGCATCGCAAGCTTGGGCAGGCCCTGCTTGATTGAATATCATGGGGATCCGGCGTCGTAGTGTATCGCGGCCAATCCGGCGAAGTGAGTGAAAACCGCAGGCCGGTGACAAGCACCACGGAATTATCATCCGCGGCAACAGAATTCAGGCGGTGTCTTCGTCGATTCGCGGCATAATCAGTCAATCAACACTGGAGCTTCACCATGAAACCAAGCCAAATGAACGCCAGCATGCTCGCCGCTTCGCTGCTCTTGAGCTGCGCCACGGCCATCGCCCAGTCCTATCCGGTCAAGCCGGTGCGTATCCTGGTGCCCTTTCCGCCCGGTGGCGGCGTCGATACCGTGGCGCGCACCTTCTCGCAAAAATTCACCGAGGCCTGGGGGCAGCCGGTCCTGGTGGAAAACCGTCCCGGCGCGGGCGGCAACATCGCCGCCGATGTGATCGCCAAGTCACCAGCCGACGGGTATTCGCTGCTGATCACTACCACCGGCCACGCCATCGCGCCCAGCCTTTACAAGAAGCTGCCGTTCGACGCCCTCAAGGATTTCGCCCCGGCAGTTCAATTGACTTCGACCTATCTCGTGCTGGTTGCCAATCCTGCATTGCCCGGGACGCTCAAGGAAATTGTGGCGCTCGCAAGAACACAGCCGGGCAAGTTGAACTATGCACACACCGGGCTGGGCGTGGCGCCGCACATCGTCGGCGAAATGCTCAAGGCCTCTGCCGGCATCGATCTTTTTATGGTGGCCTACAAGGGTGATGCGCAGACCGTGCCCGCCATGCTCAGTAACGAGGCGCAACTGGGATTCTCGCCGCCCACCACCGTCGTCAACCTGGTCCGCTCCGGCAAGCTGCGCGCCATTGCAGTATCCGGCGTGCGCCGCGGCGCGGCCTTTCCCGACGTACCCAACGTGAGCGAAGCCGGCTTTCCCGGCGCCACCTACAACGGCTGGGTGGGTCTGTTCGGGCCGGCCGGCACGCCGCGCGAGGCGCTTAACCGCATCGCCACGGAAGCCAATAATGCGCTGAAGACGCCGGATCTCGTCAAGGCCCTGCCCATCTGGGGCGCGGATGGCGCCGGCGGCACGCCCGAAGAATTCGCCAGGAAGTATCTCGACGAAGTCGCTTTCTACGCAAAGATCATCAAGCTGGCCAACATACCGCAGGTGGATTGACGACAGACCCAGTCGCAAATGGCACGCGTCTCATTGCAGCGACACAGGCGCCACGCACCCGAGGAATCGATGTCTCGATTCGTCGGGACAGGGGAAATACTGCGCTCATCCTGAAGCCTGTAAATATTTTTTCGGAATAGCGACCGGATATACTGGCCCCTCGCATTTTCGTCGTTCCCCGAATTTCCCCGATGCATCATGACCGGTAAAACAAGACCGCCCCTTTTCTACGGCTGGCGCATGGTCTGGGCTGGTGCCGGCATACAATCGCTGCAGTCGGCCCTCTTGCAGCAGTCCTTGGGCGCCTATGTGGCGGTGCTGCGCGAGGAGTTCGGCTGGAGCAAGGCAGCGCTGGCAGGCGCTGCGGTGATCCAGCAGGTGGAAAGTGCACTGCTTGGGCCCATTCAGGGCTGGCTGGTCGACCGCTTCGGTTCGCGCGTCATGTTGATGTGCGGTGCAATCTCGCTGGGCGCGGGCTTCATGCTGTTCAGCCAGGTGGAGTCGCTGACCGGTTTCTATCTCGCATTCCTGTTGATTGCGCTCGGCTCCAGCCTCTCGGGATTCTTTCCGCTCACCGTCTCGCTGCTGCACTGGTTCGAGAAAAAACGCGCGCGAGCACTCTCTTCCATGCAGTTGGGTGGCGCGGCAGGCGGCATGCTGGCGCCGCTGGTGGCCATGTCGATGCTCGCATTCGGCTGGCGCGCCACCGCCTTTGCCTCGGGCGTGCTCATCGTCCTGGTCATGGTTCCACTCGCCTCCATGATCCGCCGCCGGCCGGAGGATATGGGCGAAGTCGTTGATGGCCATCGCGAGGCGGCGATTCAGGCGAGTGCCACGGCGACGGGTGACGAATCCGTGAACCCGCCGCCGCCCAGGGTTACTGCGCCAGACTACACCGCCATTCAGGCAATCAAGACCTCCACCTTCTGGTACATCTGTCTTGGACACGGACTGTCGCTGCTGGTGGTCAGCGCAGTCAACGTGCATGCGGTCACCCACATCAAGGAAGGCCTGGGCTACACGCTCGATACCGCCGCGCTGTTCATGGGCCTGATGACGGTGGGACAGTTCTGCGGCATCCTCATGGCAGGGGCCATCGGCGACCGCTACGACAAACGCCTGCTCGCGGCGGGCTGCACCTTCTTTCACATGGCGGGGATGCTGCTGCTCACCTTTGCCACGTCGAACATCATGCTGGTCGGCTTCGCGCTCATGCACGGCATGGGCTGGGGCCTGCGCGGACCGCTGATGCAGGCCATGCGTGCCGATTATTTTGGGCGCACGGCTATCGGACTGATATCGGGCCTGTCATTCGTGGTCGTGCTGATGGGACAGATCATCGGCCCCATTTTTGCCGGCGTGCTCGCCGATTCAACCGGCAACTATCAACTTGGATTCACCATCCTGGGGCTGCTTGCTGGGTTGGGTTCGGTGTTCTTCCTGCTGGTGAAGCCGCCGGTGCGCAAAGGCTGACTCGCGGAAACCCGAATGCCGCGCCTACCTCAGGGCCGCTCTCACCTTCGCCAGCAATTTCGCCGTAACGCTGGACTGGCGTTCGACCTTGCTCACATAGGCCTGTGATACGCCAAGACGTTTTGCCAATTCCTTTTGGGTCACATTGGCCTTGAGTCGGGAGAGCGCGACAGGATTGTCTACGTAGTCGTCCGGCAAAAACGGCAGGTAATCGCCGCCCTTCTGCTTTGCCGCATCAAGCCCCGCCAACTCGTCCTCTATCTGTTCGCGCAATGCGTTGTAGACCGCAACTGGTATCAATACATACTCAGGCCTGCCTGCAATCGACTTGATGACTTGAAGGTTCAGCGGCGCATTCATTTGTAAGCGTCTCCTCGCGGCTTTATCTTTTCAATCGCAATCAACCGGACTAAATCATCACGATCGTAGATGATTCGCCAATCGCCCACCCGCAATCGATACAAGGGCGTACCAAGCAATCACCTGGTATCCAGTGAGGAATCGTCAGGATTGCGTCCAAGCTGATTTATCTTCTCCACCAACCTGAAACGTTCATCGCGCGGCAGTCCCTGCAGCGTTTTGCGAGCCTGCCGATGGATCACGATGGCATAGGCCATAGTTATATTATAGGTTGTTTTTAGTTATGCCTAATTTGGCAGCCGATCGCCTACGCAGTGGTATAGGCGTCGAAGTAGTCCCAGCATATAGATGAAACGAAGAGGCGTTCGCAGTGTTGACGGCGTGCAGCCATTCTTCAGAAATCAGGCTCCGGCGGCGCAACGCAGCTATCGGCGTGAAATGCAGGCATCTGTGATGCAGCTCGGCAATCACCTCAGGTATACGGCTCTGATTTTTGCTTGCAAAATCTTACGCCGACCCGATTTCGTATCGGAACGTACGCTGCACCCAAAGCTCAGGCGGCCCGTTTCTGCGGCGCCGACGCCGTTTCCCGGCTGCGCTTGGCTTCGTCCAGCAGGTAGCGCTGGTAATCCTCCAGGTCGCCATCGAACGGCGTGACCCCGCCGCGCGACACCAGCCAGAATTCATCGCACACGGCGCGCAAGAGCGCGCGATCATGGCTGACCAGCATGACGGTGCCCTCGAATTCGTTCAGCGCCACACTCAGCGCCTCGCGGGTGGAAAGATCGAGGTGGTTGGTCGGCTCATCAAGGAGCAGCAGGTTGGGCCGCTGCCAGACGATCATGCAGAGCACCAGGCGCGCCTTCTCGCCCCCGCTCATGCTGCCCACGGACTGCTTCACCATGTCGCCGCTAAAATTGAAGGTGCCGAGGTAATTTCGCAGGTCCTGCTCACGCGCGCTGATCCAGCCGCCGCGATTATTGGCGAGTGCCGACTTGGCCAGCGCAATCATGTGCTCCATGGGCGTATCAGCGGGCTGCAGCACATCGAGTTCCTGCTGCGCGAAATAGCCGATGTTCAGGCCCTTGCCCTCGGTGATTTCCCCGCTGATGGGTGCAAGCGCACGGGCGACGGTTTTCACCAGGGTCGATTTACCCTGGCCGTTCGCACCCAGGATGCCGATGCGCTGGCCCGCATGCACCGAGCGATAGACATTGCGCACGATGATGGTGGAAGGCGTTCCCTCCGGCGCGCTCGCCGGCGGCGGGTAGCCGAAGGACACCTTCTGCATGGCCAGCATGGGATTAGGCAGGCTGAGCGGCTCCTGGAATTCGAAAGTGAATTCCGCATCGGCCAGCACCGGCGCAATGCGCTCCATACGTTCCAACGCCTTGACGCGGCTCTGCGCCTGCTTGGCTTTACTCGCCTTGGCCTTGAAGCGCGCGATGAATTTCTGCAGATGCGCGATCTTGTCCTGCTGCTTTTCCATGGCCGATGTTTGCAGGGCGATCTGGTCGGCGCGCATGGTCTCGAAGGCGCTGTAGTTGCCGCTGTAGCGGTTGAGCTTCGCCTGCTCGATGTGCAGCGTGACATCGGTGACGGTATCGAGGAATTCGCGGTCATGGCTGATGACGAGCATGGTGCCGGCATAGCGCTTCAACCAGGTCTCCAGCCACAGCAGGGCATCAAGGTCCAGGTGGTTGGTGGGCTCATCGAGCAGCAGCAGGTCCGAAGGGCACATCAGCGCGCGCGCCAGTTGCAGACGCATGCGCCAGCCGCCGGAAAAACTGCTCACCGGGTTGTCCAGTTCCGCCACAGAGAACCCCAGGCCGAGAATCAGTGCCTGGGCCCGCGATATCGCATCGTGTTCACCGGCATCAGCCAGCGCCATGTAGGCATTGGCCATGCGCATGCCATCATCGCCTTCCTCGGCAACGCGCACCTCCTCGCGTGCGGCCATGAGAAAGGTGTCTCCCTCCAGCACGAAGTCCGTCGCGCATTGCTCGGACTCGGGCATGTCCTGCGAAACCTGCGCCATGCGCCATTGCGAAGGCACCGAGCAGTCGCCCGCATCCTCGTGCAGGGAGCCGTTCAGAAGGCTGAACAGCGTGGATTTGCCCGCGCCATTACGCCCCACCAATCCGATCTTCTCTCCGGGATTGATGGTGACCGAGGTTTTGTCCAGCAGCACCTTGGCGCCGCGGCGCAGGGTGACGTTTTTCAGGGTAATCATGGGCAGGGCTTTCGCGCGAGTCGCGCATGATAGCCAAATCGGCCCACTGCAACCGGGAAAATACATATTTTTTTCCTGTCCGCCGATCCGTTGCCGTGGTTGGCATCAGATTCCTCCTGTGAGCGTGGCAAAACCGGGAGCCGGGAATTAAATATTGTATAAAGAGGCGTAACGTGTTGATCTTTAGGTGGATGACCGTCAGGAAGCTGAATGCCGGATCGAAATAGTTGCCAGTGCAGGTCAACCAAATTTGTCAACCAAATTCTGCAACCAAATTTTCCTAATCGAGTACCACCGGAGTCAAGGCCGCATCGTTACCTTTCGAGACTTCGACGACTCGCAACGGCGGGAGGCCGAGGACTCGCGACTCGGGATCGAGTTGGATCTCAACCGCAAAGGGATAGACCACGAAGTGGTCCTGCTCGAAGCGGCGAGTAAAGATGCATTACATCGGACGCACCAGCGCTACTTCGCAGACCTCACCGGGCTTCTGAAATCCGCTGGCGGTCAAAACGTATAAATAGGGGGCAGACAACGGTTTCTTGCAGTACGTGCTATCGACGGACACCGCGGCGGTTCACCAGACGGTGGAAGACGCGCTGAACACGCTTGATGCATACCGCGTGGCTCGCCGCGAAACAATCCCGATGAGGAAACCACCGGCTGGAGAGCCGTGTGCGGGAAAACCGCACGCACGGTTCGGAGGGAAGGGATAGCGCTCATGCCCTTCCCTGACCCTATCGATTCTTGGTTCATTAAGGTGAAAATCCAAAACTTCCGTCATTGCGGCGAACGCCGCAATCTGCGTGAACCGGCACGGCCGGATGATGGGATCAGGTTCCGGCGCTGCGCTTTTTCCCGGTGCTTCGCCTGTGCGTTTTCACCTTATATGCTGCCTGCTTCGCCGCCAGACGCTTTTTTGCCGCCGACAACTGCTTCATCGCGTACTCGGCTTTCGAGGCGGACGAGCGGTCGGCATACTCGATGCTCGCCAGCACCCGCAGTGGTAGGTGCGAACGCGTGTAGCGCGCACCATGGCCGGCGACATGGGCGGCGAATCGTGCCGCCACATCCACGGTGATGCCCGTATAGATGCTGCCGTCCCGGCACTCCAGCAGATACAGAAACCAGAGCACAGCGCTAGGCCGTTCCCGCGGGCGGCGAGTCGAATTGCGATTCACGCTGGCGCCCCTGTTCCAGCCAACAAAGCACGCCGACCCCCGCCGCGCGCCCGCTGGCAAAACAGCCACTGAGCAAATAGCCACCGGTGGGCGCCTCCCAGTCGAGCATCTCGCCCGCGCAGAACACGCCGGGCAGCGATCGGATCATCAGCGAGGCATCAAGCGCTTCGAAGGGCACGCCGCCTGCCGTGCTGATCGATTCGTTCAAAGGCCGCGGTGCGAGCAGCCGCAGGGGCAGCGCCTTGATCGCCTTCGCCAGTCGTTGCGGATCATTGAAGTCGGCGGCGTTCACGAGTTCGCGCAGCAGCGCACTTTTCAGCCCTTTGATGCCGGTGCGGCTTTGCAGGTGCGAGGACATCGAACGCGAACCGCGTGGATGCGCCACCTCTGCCATCACGCGATCAAGGCTCAGATCAGGCAGCAGATCCAGATGGATAAGCGCCTCGCCCCGCGCCACGATCTCCTCGCGCAGCAGGGCCGACACCGCATAGACGAGGCTCCCTTCGATGCCGCTTGCCGTCACCACGAATTCCCCCTGGCGATGAAAGCCCTGACCATTGCGATCGGTGAAGGCGAGCGCCACCGGCTTTAAAGCCTGACCGGCAAAGCGACTGGAAAAATATTCACTCCAACCGATCGAGGCATCACCCAGCGGCGAGGCAACATCAAATCCGCAATTGGACGCCTGCAGTTTCGCCACAGCAATGCCCCGCTCTGCCAGCAAAGGCACCCAGGCCGCATCCGATCCGAGCTGGGGCCAACTGCCGCCACCAGTCGCCAGCACCACGGCATCGGCCTGCACCAGTGACTCGCCCTGCGGCGTGGCGAAACGCAGGTAAGCGGCTGCGTTCCAGCCAAGCCAGCGATGGCGCGGATGAAAGCGCACCCCTGCTGCGCGCAACCGGTGCAGCCAGGCGCGCAACAGGGGCGCGGCTTTCATATCCGCCGGAAAAACACGCTGGGAACTGCCGACGAAGGTTTCGATGCCCAGGCCCCGCGCCCAGGCACGCAGGTGATCCGGTGAAAATGCCACCAGCAACGCAGCCATGGCCTCGCGGCGCGCGCCATAGCGGGATAGAAAATCGTCGCTGCTTTCTGCGTGCGTCAGGTTGAGGCCACCCTTGCCCGCGAGCAGGAACTTGCGCCCCAGCGAGGGCATGCTGTCGTAAATATCAACGGCTGCGCCCCCCCCGGCCAACACCTCGGCTGCCATCAGTCCCGCAGGACCGCCACCGATGACGGCAAGCTGCGGGCCCCCGCGACCAACAGATTCCCGTGTATCAGAAATGGATAATGCCTAACTTTTTATAATTTATAGCAATCATTAGTGCACATAAATAGTAATTTTTAATTCAATTATGGAATACAAACGACTGTCAGGCATGGTCACTCAGATTCCCTCGAACACCTCGGCCCATTCCTCCAGCCGCTCCGGATGCTTGAAACCGACGTTCACCCCGAAATGCTGGTAACCCGCAGCCGTCAGCTCGCGGATGCGCTCGCGCAGTTCCGGTTGGGTTGCCGTGAAGGTCGTGGCCCTGATCAGCTCACCGCTGCAAAGATGCGCTTCCTCGGGTTTCAGGAACATGAGGTGGCCACGGTGATTGTTGAGATAGCGCGCATCGGCGGGCGCGTATTTCAGATAGACCTCCTGCTTGTAACACTCGGCAATTGCGGCCAGCAGCGGCGGCACCGGGCGACCCAGATCACCGAACTCCTCGCGTTCGGCAAGACTGTGCATGGCAAGCATGGCATGCGCGCCCGCCTGGCTCTTCACCCGTTCACTGTCCGCCGACTCGCCTTCCTTCAGCACACAGCCAGACAGCGTGCCCGTCGCATGCAGCGCAGCCGGATCGCGCCCGGCTTCGGCCCAGGACTTTTGCATGTCGGCAATGCCGGCCTTGCCGTGCGCCACATTCACAGTGCCGTTGATCCAGCCCGCGCCGAGCTTCGCCGTCAGCTTGCGGCCCTTGGGTCCGAAAGCCGAAATATGCAGTGGGATGGGATCCTTGATGTTGATGGCGCCGATGTCCGGATCGAGAAAGCGGATCTTGCGGCGCTTCTCCTCGAAGTCCCACTCCAGCGTTTCGCCGACCAGCAGGCCTTGCACCACGCGAATGTATTCTTCCATGTCGGCCAGTTTCACCGGCCCCAGGCCCAGCGTGCGCCGGCCGGTGAAACCGGTGGAAACGCCGAATTCGATGCGTCCGGGGGCCAGGGCATTCAAGGTTGCCAGCCCGCTCGCCGCTACCGGCGCAATTCGGTTGGAAGGGATCAGCACTCCGGTTGCCAGGTGGATTTTCGAGGTGTTCATGGCCGCCGCTGCCATCGAAACGAAAAGTTCCGAATTGAGCATCTGCGTATCGTAGAACCAGGCGCGCGCGTAACCCAGTTCCTCCGCCCGCTTTACCATTTTCCAAGAATCCGCCACCGGCGGAATGAATATGCCGAAGTCCATTGTCTGCTTCCTCCTGAGAAATTAATTGCCGCCTATATTCCTGCGAATCCGTCGCGCCCCTCCCGCCGGCCAGCGGCCAGGTCGGAGGCGTGGGGAGAATGTCCAGGCAGACGCATTTCCAAGCGCTCGCCGGCGGTGTCCTTGATGAGCCGGCAACGCTGTGCCGAATGTGTTTCTGTGGTAAATCTGGTTTGACGGCATTCCATCGAATCGGAACGGA
>JBCKLP010000084.1:0-10483 GCA_038903735.1 Burkholderiales bacterium
GATCTGGTTTTCGAGCACGGCCACGCCCGCTTCCGATGCGTCGTTCATGTCGGCTTCGCGGCGCGCGACGCGGCGGCGCAATTCCGCGTGCGAGGCATGGCACGAGACTATCATGAGCGGCACCCGCAGCTCGCGTGCGAGCCTGCGAAAATCCTCACGCGACGCGCGCCACAGGAAGGCCGCATCGACGATTGCCGAATTGCCGGACCTGATAATGTCACTCACCAGGCTTTTGAGGTGCTCATAGGTGAGCCGGGCAGTATCCGGGGCGTAGATACCCTGGTACGGACCGGCGTGTGTGCGCGCCCCCGCACTGAGCCCGTGCAGGCGCTTGCGCTCCACGTCCGAGCGCAAGCGTATTGCGCCGGTGCCTTCCAGAAGCGCCTGCGACACGCTGGTCTTGCCCGAGCCCGCGAGCCCATGCATGAGCACCAGCGAAGGATGCTGTGGACGGGCGATGCGCTCTGCGAGTCCGAGGTAGCGAACATATTCCTCTTCAATAATGGTCCGCGGGCCCTCGCCGCTGCCCGCCTGATGCATGCGTATCAGCGCAATCTTTGCCCTGACCAGCGCGCGGTAGACGAGGTAATAGCGCAGCACGCGCAGGCCCGGGTAGTCGCCACTGGTCTCCAGGTAGGCGTTCAGAAAGCGCCACGCTCCGGCATCGAGCCGGTGCTCAAGCAGGTCCATCACCAGAAATGCCACCTCGCTCATCACATCTATCCAGCGCAAATCGGCGCTGAACTCGATGCAGTCAAACAACAGTGGCCGCCCGTCCAGGTAGACGATGTTCCCCAGATGCAGGTCGCCATGGCATTCGCGTACAAAGCCGTCCTGCTTGCGCGCGGCGAAGGTCGCGCCGAGGCGCGCGCCCTCGCTTTGCGTCCAGGCACGCAGCCGCTTGAGCTGCCCCGACTGGAGCGGATTCGAGATCAATTCGCCAATTTCCACGAAGTTCTCCTGCGCCGGTGCCGCGACCTGTTCGGGTGTTCCATAGCGGCTTGTCTTTGCCGCGGCTGGAAGGCGCGTATGGAAGGCGGTGATGGCTGCCGCAAGCGCATCGATGTGCGCGCCGCCCAATTCGCCGCGGTCCGCAATCCGCTCCGCGAGTGCTTCCTGGTCGAAGCGGCGCATCTGCAGCGCGTATTCGACGGCGTTTCCTTTCGCGCCGATCCTGGGATGTGCCGGGGACCCGGCAATGGGAACGACACCGAGATAAAGCCCGGGTGCGGTGCGCCGGTTGAGACGCAGTTCCTCCTCGCAAAAGAAGCGTCGCGCTTTCAGCGTGCTGAAGTCGAGAAAGGGAAGACAAACGGGCTTCTTGATCTTGTAGGCATACTCGCCGGCAAGAAATACCCACGAAATATGGGTTTCGATCATCTCAATTCGCGCGACCGGATGCGCATAGCAATCCGCGTGGAACAACGGCGGCGCTGCGATTCCCTTCGCTGGCCCGGCAACCGGGTGAATGGCGGAAGGCACGCCTTGGCCGCGCGTGTTCACCTCATCGGGCCCGTTGCGGAGGCGAGAATGCACACAAGCTCCTCGTCATCGACCTGGCCGAATTCGTCGTAGAACTGTCCGACTGCGTAAAAGTTTTCGGGTGCCTCCAGGCAGACGATCTCCTCGGCATAAGGCCCCAGGTGAATCAGCGTGCTGGGCGGGGCCACCGGCACCGCGCAGATCAGGCGTTCCGGGTTCCTGGCGCGCACCGCATGCAGCGCGGCCGCCTCCCGTGAGGCAAATCGGATCGTCATCTGGAGTACTCCTGAAATGCCGAAAATCTACCCTGCCCCGCTTGAGCGGCACTTGAGGCATATCAATACACCAGGCAGGAAAAGCCGGGACCCTACAGCTTGAAATACAGCTTGAAACCAGCCGCGACGCAAAGGAGCGCAATTCCATGAGCACGGACGCCGCACCGCCCTTCATCAAATGGTTCGCCGACATCAGCATAGATGACATCCCGCTCGTCGGGGGCAAGAATGCATCGCTCGGCGAGATGGTGCGCGAACTTGCGGGCAAAGGCGTGAAGGTGCCCGACGGTTTCGCCGTTAACGCGGACGCGTTCCGCCATTTTCTGCGCGAGGCGCGGCTCGACGAGTTCATTCGCGCCACTTTGGCCGACCTGAACACGCGGGACATGGCCAACCTCAGCGAGCGCGGCCACGCGGTGCGGCAGGCCATTCGCAGTGCCTCGCTGCCTGCGGATCTGCGCGAGCAGATTGCCGTGGCTTACCGGCAGTTGCAAGGCGGCAGCGCCGTGCCGCTCGACGTGGAGGTGCGCTCGTCGGCCACGGCAGAGGACTTGCCCGAGGCGAGTTTCGCCGGGCAGCAGGAGACCTACCTCAATGTGCAGGGCATCGCGGCGCTGCTAGAGACCTGCAAGCGCTGCTTCGCCTCGCTCTACACCGACCGCGCCATCAGTTACCGCGTGGACAAGGGCTTCGAGCATTTCAAGCTTGCGTTGAGCATCGGCGTGCAGCGCATGGTGCGCTCGGACCTCGCCTGCGCCGGTGTCATGTTCACCATCGACACCGAGAGCGGCTTTCGCGACGCAGTGCTCATCAGCGCCGCCTACGGCCTGGGCAGCCTGGCGAAGCGAACCCTTGATGCGGTGGAGAGGGACCATACGCTTGGTAATGGCAGCAAGCGCGGCAGTTGGGCGCTTGCTGCCATGAAAGCAAGCGTTTTCCAGCGCCAGATTCAGACGAATTTGCGAAGCCGGTAACACTTCGAGCACAATGGGTTCGAACTCGTGGGTTCGAACTCGTGGGTTCGAACTCGTGGGTTCGAACTCGCCTAACGTACTCATGAAATATGCGGATGGACACTGCTCATCCAGATGCAGAGCCCGGATCCAGCAAGGGCGGTTCATAAGCGCGAATTTCAGGTGCCGGTCCGTTCCACTTCTCCACCTCAACCAGCACCGACAGCGCACTGGGCCCTTGCGCCAGCCGTGAAGTTCCGATATCGCGCGACAACACATTGGGATTGCCGTTGCGCTCCAATCCGTCTGGCGCCGGATCGAACCACGCGCCGGTGGCCATGACCACCACGCCCTGCATAACATTATTGTCGATGCGCAAACCGGCAAGGCAGGCACCCCTGTCATTGTGGACACGCGCCAGATCACCATCGGCGAGACCCCGCGACGCGGCATCGAGTGGATTCATGCGCAACTTTTCGCGCCCCGCCAGTTTGTTGGCCTGCGCCAGCGCGCCCTGATCCATCTGGCTGTGCAGTCGGTCGGGCGGCTGGATGGTGACCAGATGCAGCGGGTGCGCTTTGACGCCTTCACTACCCAGCCATTCCTCCGGCGCCAGCCAGGCCGGGTGCGGCGGGCAGTCGTCGTAGCCAAAGGCGGCGATGGCCGAAGAATGGATTTCGATTTTTCCCGATGGCGTTTTCAGCGGATGCGCTGCCGGATCGGCGCGAAACTCTTCGAACAGCACGAAGTCGCGCGCTGGTGGCGGCAGCGCCACCCAGCCCTGCTGCCAGAATTCGTCGAACAAAGGCAGGGCGACACCCTTCTCCGCGCAGCCGTCGCGCAATTGGCGCCACAGTTCCTGCAACCACTGACTGGCATTACGTCCCCCGGTATAGGCATCGGCAAAACCACCGCGCGCGGCGAGCTCGGAAAAAATATCAAAGTCATCGCGGCTTCCGCCCACCGGTGCGATGGCCTGCTGCATGGCAAACACATAGCGGTCGCGCGAGGAGCCGCCGATGTCATCGCGCTCCAGCGTGGTGGTGGCCGGCAGCACAATGTCGGCACGGCGCGCCGTGGGCGTCCACCAGCTGTCATGCACCACGATGGTTTCGGGTTTCTGCCAGGCGCGCGACAGGCGGTTGAGATCCTGATGATGGTGGAAGGGATTGCCGCCCGCCCAGTAGATGAGGCCGATGTCCGGATAGGTATCGCGCCGGCCGTTGAATTCGTATTCCCCGCCCGGGTGCTCCAGCATGTCGGTGAGGCGCGCCACGGGAATCGCACGTCCGGCCGGATTTCGTCCCGCAGACATTTCCGGCCCCGGCAGGTCGGCGCGCGGATTGCCCACACCGTTGATCGAACCGTGGCCAAAGGCAAACCCACCGCCCGGCAGGCCGATCTGCCCGATCATGGCTGCCAGCGCAATCGCCATCCAGTAGGGCTGCTCGCCATGCCGGGCGCGCTGCAGCGACCAGGCCAGCGTAAGCAGGCTGCGGGTACCGGCGCTGCGCCGCGCCAGCGCGGCGATGGTTGCGGCATCGATGCCGCAAATGGCAGCAGCCCACGCCGCGTTCTTCGCCACGCCATCCGTGTTGCCCGTCAGGTAGCGGCTGAACGTATCAAAGCCGCTGCAGCAGCGCTCCAGAAATGCGCTGTCATGACGGTTTTCGATGAGCAGGGTGTGCGCCATGCCCAGCATCAGCGCAGTATCGGTATTGGGGCGGATCGGTATCCATTGCGCGTTGAGGAAGGCCGGCGCATCGGCACGGGTCGGACTGATGACGACGAATTCGATGCCGCGCTCGCGCGCCACATGCAGCCACTTCCCCATGGAATGCTCGCCGGCGCCACCCGATGCAATCTGGCCGTTCTTCAATGCCAGTCCGCCGAAGGCGAGGATAAGCCGCGTGTTGCCTGCCACGCTCGCCCAGTCGGTGACACGCCCCGACACCGGCTCGAAGGTGCCGATCACATGCGGCAGGATGAACTGCGCGGCGCCCCAGCTATAATTGCCCACCTGGTCAGTGCAGCCGCCACCGGCAAACAGGAAGCGCCGCACCTGGGTGCGCGCGTGGTGAAAGCGCCCCGCCGAAGACCAGCCGTAGGAGCCGCCAAAAATTCCCGATGGACCGCGCTCGGCTCGCACCCGCGCAAGCTCGCCGGCAACCAGCGCCAGCGCCTCATCCCAGGACACTTCAACGAAATCATCGCTGCCGCGTGCCAGACGATCACGCTTGGCCAGCCAGGAGCGGCGCACCGCCGGCCGCATGATGCGCGTGGGGGAATAGACGACGCCCGGCATGGCGCCCAGCATGGGCGAGGGCGCCGGGTCATGGGCGAAGGGCTCGCAGCGCACCAGGCGCCCGTCCTCCACGACTGCGGTAAAGGCGCCCCAGTGGGCGAGTTGCTGGCATCGCTGGATTGTCATCGCGGACTAGAATACCAGCCCGCCTGCTCCGGCATCGTCAGCGATTCCATGAATTCAGAGACTGTATCCGCGCCTGTCATCGTCATTGGTGCGGGCATCGTCGGCGCTTGCGCTGCGGCCTGGCTGCAGCGGGATGGTCACGCGGTGACCCTGATCGACCCGGGCGATCCGGGCAGCGGCGCCTCCTCGGGCAATGGCGGCATGCTCTCGGCATCCTCCATCATTCCCGTGGCCATGCCGGGCGTGGCAGCCCGGGTGCCCGGCTGGCTGATGGATTCCGAAGGGCCCTTGACCATACGCTGGCGTTACCTGCCAAGGCTTGCGCCCTGGTTGTGGCGCTTTGTGCGCTCGGCGACCAAGGAGAAGGTTGAGCAGCAGGCGCGAGCGCTATCGGCACTGCTTGCGCCCGCGCTAGCCAATTACGCGCCGCTGGTGCGCGATGCCGCTGCGGCGCATTTGATTCGCCAGGAAGGCACGCTCTACCTGTACGCGAGCGAACGAAGTTTTCTCAACGACGCGCGCAACACCGATATCCGCCGCCGCAACGGCATCGACATTGAAGACCTCACCAGCGCCGCCCTGCGCGCCCTGGAACCGGATCTCGCCGCAGACTTTACCCATGCGCGCCTGGTGCGCGCCAACGGCCACACCAGCGATCCGCGCGCGCTGGTTCAGGCACTGGTGACGCATGCCCAGTCGCAGGGTGCGCGCCTGTTGCGCGAGCGTGTCATCGGCTTTGAGCATGATGGCACCCGCGTGGATGTGGTGATAACCGACACCGGCCGGCATGCCGCCAGTCACGTGGTGCTCGCCTGTGGCGCATTCTCGCGGCCGCTGGCCCTTGAACTGGGCGACGAGGTGCCGCTGGACACCGAGCGCGGTTATCACGTGATCGTCAAGCAAGCGGAAAAGGGGCCGCGCACGCCCACTATATTCGTCGATGGCGGTTTCAGCGCCACGCCCATGGACATGGGTTTGCGCGTCACCGGCACAGTGGAACTTGCCGGACTGCAGGCACCGCCCGACTGGCGGCGTGCCGAGGTACTGATGCGCGGCGCGCGGCGCCTCTACCCCGGACTGATGCCCGGGGACGACGTCAACCGCCTGACCCGCTGGATGGGTTATCGCCCCAGCATGCCTGACTCCCTGCCGGTGATCGGGCCCTCGGCGCGCTTTGCCAATGCTTTTTACGCCTTCGGCCACGGCCATGTCGGCATGTGTGCGGCATCGACCACCGGGCGGGCAATCGCCGATCTCCTCGCCGGGCGCGAGCCCTGCGTGCCGTTGGCACCGTTCAGCGCGCAACGTTTTGACTGAGCACGGACGAAAACGCGCTATCACCCGGCGCCATTCGCGACACGCGGGTCAGAAGGTTCCCGGATAGGCACCGCCATCGATCAGCAGGTTCTGCCCGCTGATGTAGGCCGCATGCGCCGAGCAGATGAAGGCGCAGTAAGCGCCGATCTCCTCCACACGCCCATAGCGCCCCGCCGGATTGTTGCGTCCGCGCTCCTCCCACAACTCGTCGAACGATTTCCCGGTGGAGGCGAGCATGCCGCGGATATGGTTCTTCTGCGCGTCCGAGTCGAACACACCCGGCAGCAGGTTGTTGATGGTGACGTTATGGCGCACCGTCTGGCGCGCGAGGCCGGCGACAAAACCCACCAGGCCAGAGCGTGCGCCGTTGGAAAGGCCCAGTTCGATCTGTGGCGTCTTCACCGAGCGCGAGCTGATGTTGACGATGCGCCCGAATTGCCGCGCGATCATGCCGTCAACCACCGCCTGCGTCATCAGGATGGGGCCGAGCATCATGGCATCCAGCGCTTCGATCCAGTCTTCCCGCGTCCAGTCATGGAAATCGCCCGGTGCCGGCCCGTCGGCATTGTTGATGAGGATGTCGGGCACCGGGCAGGCGCCCAGCGCCGCGGCGCGCCCTGTCTCAGTGGAAATGTCGGCTGACACCCAGGCCACCGTGCGGCCGGATTCCGCCTTGAGTTCCTGCGCGGCACGCGCCAGCGTTTGCGGATTGCGCGCGGCAATGGTCACCGACACACCTTCGACGGCGAGGCGCGCCGCAATCGCCCGCCCCATGCCCCGGCTGCCGCCGAACACCAGCGCTACCCGTCCCTGAATGCCAAGATCCATGTGTCCCGCCCATATGCTCATAAAAATTATTGATCACCTGCGTGGTGCAGGCCTGCGACTGCATTGCGAGTTTAACGCGCGCTTCCCGGGTATTCGACTGGCGCAGCTGCCAGGGCCTTGGCGATAAAGGTAGCTGCGGGGAAGCCAAAAATGACAATGATGCAACCGGAATATCCCCGCATACGGCTTGACGCCACCCGCGTCAGGTCCTAAATTGCCCCCAGGCATTCAAGCCCACCGGTAATTCCGCAACCGGGCAATCGGCAAATATCACTCGCGAATCGATCAGGAGAAACAGCATGGCCAAATTGCGCATCGAAGGGTCCTTCGTCGCCACCGTAACCCCCTTCAACGAGGATACCTCGATTGACTTCGGCGCTTTCCGCACGCTGCTCAAGTTCCAGGAGGACCACGGCAGCGTCGCCATCCTGTTCATGGGCTCGACCGGCGAGCCTTCGCTGCTGACACCCGAGGAGAAAAAACAGCTCCTCGTCGAAACCGCGAAGATGAAAACCGGGAAGATGAAATTCTTCTACGGTTGCACCGGCAACACCACCGAACAGGTGATCGACAATGTCCGCTTCGCCAAGGCCAACGGCGCCGATGGCGCGGTCATTGCGGCGCCTCCCTATATCTGCGGACCGGAGGACGACATCGAGCGCTTCTACCTCGAGGTGGCCGACGCCACCGACCTGCCGCTCGGCATCTACAACAATCCGCCGCGAATCAAGACCGACCTGCACTGGGATCACCTGCTGCGGCTGTTGAAGCACCCCAATTACGTCATCCTCAAGGAATCGACCACCCGCGTGGGCCAGGTGGCGCAGGTGCTGGCGGCCAAGCCCGATGCCACGGTGATGTGCTGCGACTCGCCCAGCCTGGGCCTGGTAGTGCCGACCATGTCGCTGGGCGGACACGGCACCGCCAATATGGGCGGCAACCTGATGCCGGCGGAAATGGCGGTGATATCCAAACCCTGGAAGAGCTACGCCGAAGCTGAAGGCTTCAAGGAAACTTATCTGCGCATGCTGCCCCTGCTGCACTTCAACTATTCGGCGATCAACCCGGTGGCGGTGAAAAGCCTGATGCGCGCAGTCGGCCTGCCGGTCGGCGCGTTGCGCAAACCGCTGCGCAATATCGAAGGCGAGGCACTGCTGAAAGGTGTGCGCATCGTGCAGGAACTGGGGCTGGACAAGAAATACGCTTACACCATTCCCAGCCGGCTCGCCAAAGCGGCCTGATTGGGTCATCGAAACGAAGGGCATGGCCGCGAGGCCGCCATCCGTCAATATTCTGGAGATCTCATGAAACATTTATTCAAAGTCCTTGCCCTGAGTGCGGCACTCGCCGTTTCCGGCACAGTTGCCGCGCAGGCTTATCCCACAAAAACGGTGCGCGTCATCGTCCCCTATCCACCCGGCGGCACCGTGGACGTGGTGGCGCGTGTGCTCGCCACGCGCCTCTCCGAACAAATGGGCAACCAGTTCATCGTCGAGAATCGCGCCGGCGCCAACGGCACGACAGGCAGCGACCTGGTGTCCAAGGCCGCACCAGATGGCTACACCACGCTGGTGCAAGCCTCGATCTTCGTTGCCAATCCCCTCTTCCTGCCCAACGTGCCCTATGACGTACAGAAGGACTTCACGCCGATCTCCAACATCGGCTCGGTTCCGCTGCTGGTGGCCGCACACCCGAGCGTACCCGCCAATAACCTGCGCGAATTCCTCGCCCTGGTCAGGAACGACATCAAGAAATACACCTTTGCAACTTCCGGGCTGGGATCGGCCGGCCACCTTTCCGAAGAAATGATCAAGCGCCTTGCCGGCGTGCCCGATATGCTGATCGTGCCCTACAAGGGCGCCGCCCCCGCGCTCACCGATCTTGTCGGCGGTCAGGTAAGCGCAATGATCGATCCCCTGCCCTCGTCCTATCCGCAGGTGAGGGCTGGCAAGCTCAAGGCCCTTGCAGTGACCAGCAGCAAGCGCGTCTCCTTCCTGCCCGATGTGCCCACCGTTGCTGAATCGGGCCTTGCCGGCTTCGAGATGGTGTCCTGGTACGGGATGTGGGGCCCGTCCGGACTGCCTGGTGATATTTCGGCAAGACTTTCCGCAGAAATATCCAAGGCAGTGCGCTCTCCCCTTGCAACCGAACGCCTGGGTGGACAGGGTTTTGTCCCCGTAGGGTCGAATTCGGCGCAGTTCGCGGCCTATATTCGCGATGAAATCAGCCGCTACGCCAAGATCATCAAGGAAGCCAACATCAAGGTGGAGTGAACGCGCCCCGAGAGCGCATGAATCGAACATTGAAGACGAGGAGTGATACAAGCATGATCAGACTTGCCTGTGGAATTGCCATTGCGACCAGCGTTCTGCTTACGCAGGGTGCCGCGCTCGCCCAGACCTGGCCCGCCAAGCCGCTGCTCTATGTCAGCTCCTTCGCGCCGGGGCCCGGGCCCGATCTTTACATCCGCCCGCTGATGCAGAAAATCAGCGAGCAGATCGGGCAGAACATAATCATCGAGGCGAAAGTCGGCGCCGGCGGGGCCATCGCGCTGCAGTATCTGTCGCGCGCTACACCCGATGGCCATACGCTGGGCGCCACCACCAACAGCACGTTGATACAACGACATGTCCAGCCCGAGGTGGGTGTGGATTCGCTCGCGGAGTTTGCCCATATCAGCCGGATCACACTCAATGGCTCGGTGCTGGTGGTCGCTGCCGGGTCGCCGATTCAGCGGGTGGAGGACCTGATAGCAATGGCGAAATCTTCGCCCGGCAAACTGAACTACGGGTCGGGCGGCACCGGCACGCCATCGCACCTGGGTGGAGCGACCTTGCAATTCGTCGCCGGACTAGAGACCGTGCATGTGCCCTACAAGAATTCAGCAGACGTGGTTCCCGGGGTGTTGCGCGGCGATCTGCAGTACTCCTTCCAGGTGGCCTCGTTCGCGGCGCCGCAGGTGCGCGCCGGAAAACTGCGCATCATCGGCGTGACCTCCGGCAGCCGCATGCGTCAATACCCGGATGTGCCAACCTTGAATGAAATCCTCAAGAACGAGCTCATCGTGCAGGAGAACTGGCTGGGACTGGCATTTCCCGCCAAAACGCCGCCCGCCATCGTCCAGCGCATGAATGCGGAAGTGCAAAAAGCCATCGTCGATCCGGCGGTTCAGAAAGGCGCGGAGATCGGAGCGAATA
>JBCKLP010000085.1:0-10250 GCA_038903735.1 Burkholderiales bacterium
CAAACAAGAGTTCGGTCTGAGTCACTACGAGGGGCGCGGTTGGCGCGGATTTCATCATCACGCCACCCTCACGATTGCAGCGTATGCGTTCCTGGTGACCGAACGCCTCATTGATCCATCCGGAAAAAAAAACACTGCACTTCGCAAAATACCTGCCTTACCCAAAGGTTTCCGCCCGCGCGGTGCCACTACGCGCCAATCGTCACGTGCCCAACTCCATCCCGACGCTGCGCCTGGCCATCGCGCGCGCACTCGCGGTACGCCTGCCTCATTGCCCGTGCTGCGGGAGACGCAATCTATGAGTCCTATGAGCATAACTTTATTGACGCAGTAAGACTAAGGCAAGCCATGTCTGCATCTGAGCAGTTCTATAGCTTGGCGTGCTGATTCCGTGACTTACGCTACTTCGTTCACCCCATCATCGCCCCCCTCATCGCTTTATTGCGACAGAACCTTTTTTTCTCCCCCATGGAAACTCCGTCCTACTCGGCAACGATCTCGTAGTCGTGGGTAATCTCGGCGGTCTTGGCCAGCATGATGGTTGCGGAGCAGTACTTGTCATGCGATAGGCGGATCGCGGTCTCCACCACCGAGGCCTTCAGGTCTTTGCCGCGCACCACGAAATGCATGTGGATGCGGGTGAATACTTTGGGGTCGGTTGCTGCGCGTTCAGCTTTCAACTGCACTTCGCAGCCGCTTAGCTTTTGCCCGCTTTTCTTCAGGATCACCGCTACATCCGAGGCAGTGCAGCCTCCGGCGCCGGCAAGCAGCGTCTCCATGGGCCGTGGCCCCAGATTGCGGCCGCCATGTTCCGGCGCGCCATCCATCACAAACGCATGGCCGCTGCCGGTTTCGGCGACAAAGCTCATGTTATCTATCCATTTCACCGTGCATTCCATGATCAGCACCCCCTCAATCAGTCAGTTGAATGTTTTCTGCTTCGCAACATCCCAGGCCTGGGGCCACCACGGGCAATATTGGGAAGGGAAAATAATAACCTATTGTTTTTAATAATTAAAAATGAATTCTCCGGGTTTTCATAGCGCGCTGCAAAATAATATTGCAATGCACCAAATCCCGCGTTAAACTACGGGCTGTGTCTCCTCCACTCTATTTTTTTTAGTGGATTCAACGCGGCTCCCCAGGGTGCCGCGTTTTTTTTTGGAAATCGCTTTCGGCGGAGCGTATTCAATGGATTGTCGTGCCCACGACGTCACTGACATGCAGGAATCCGTTGCGTTGCAGAAGGACGCTCAGACCCGCTTTATCCATTTAACGAGTCCAGGGTCGTTGCTGGGCACGCAGCGAACCAGGCTGACGCGGCCCAGTTGCCGGCCGACGGCGAGCCTCGCATGGTGCGTCCATTCCGGATCGCAGCGAAACAAGAAGGGCCGTACGCAGTGGCGGTAAAGATTCATGCATTGTTCTGAAGGCGCGCGAGCCTGCATTCTATGTCAGGCGCGGCACCAGCCGCGGCACGGCTGTCGCACCAGCCGCGGCACGGCTGTCGCGGCTGTCGCGGCACGGCTTGACGGGGTGGCAAATATGACGATAATTCCGAGGCTCCAGCACGCGCGGCACCCTCCGCATCGCTCCCCCTCAATACCAGGAGTCCCCGTTTGAATACCCGCAAGAAATCCGCCGCTGCGACCCATACGCGCCTGGCCGCCGATATCGGCGGCACCTTCACCGATGTGGCCGCCTTCGATGAAAAAACCGGACGCATGCTGCTGGGCAAGGCGTTGTCTACACCGCGCAACCTGGTGGACGGTATTAGCCACGGCGTGGACAAGGCCGGTACCACCTACGCTGAGGCCTCGCTTTTCCTGCATGGAACCACCATCGCCATCAACACCATGCTGGAGCGCACCGGCGCGAAAACGGCGCTCATCACCACCGAGGGCTTTCGCGATGTCTACGAAATCGGGCGCATCAACCGGCCCGATGCCTACAACCTGTTCTTCAAGAAACATGTCCCGCTGGTCGAGCGCGCGCTGCGCTTCGAGGTGACAGAGCGCATGACCGCCGAGGGCGAGGTCTACATCCCGCTGGATGAGGCGAGCGTGCACGCGGTTTGCGACAAGCTGGAGAAGCTTGATATCGAGGCGGTTGCCATACTGCTGCTGCATTGCTATCGCAATCCGGATCATGAGCGGCGCGTCGAGGTGATTGTGAAAAAGCGCCTGCCGCATGCCTTTGTCAGTGCCTCGCATGAACTCTCGCAGGAATATCGCGAGTTCGAGCGCACCTCCACGGTGGTCGCCAATGCCTACATCGGGCCGCGCGTGAGCCGCTATATCGCGGGAATCGATGCGCACATCCGCGCCGAGGGTTTCAAGGGCTCCTTCCTTGTCGTGCAATCCACCGGTGGCCTGTATGAGGCGCATCAGGCGCAACTGCAGTGTGTGCGCATGCTGGAATCCGGGCCCGCTGCCGGGGTCATAGGCGCGCGCGCGCTGTGCCACGAAACCGGCCTTGGCGACGCGGTGGCCTTCGACATGGGCGGCACCACGGCCAAGGCCGGGGTGATTTACAAGGGCGAGGTGCTCACCACCGGCGCCGCGCTGATCGGCGGCTATAACCAGGCGCTGCCGGTGCAGATACCCATGGTCGATGTGTTCGAGGTGGGCACCGGCGGGGGCAGCATCGCCAGCGTTGACGAAAGCGGTGCCTTGCGTGTTGGCCCGCAGAGTGCCGGCGCCGAGCCCGGGCCTGCCTGCTACGGGCAGGGCGGCAGGCTGCCGACGGTAACCGATGCCAACCTGGTGCTCGGACGTCTGGGTGCGGACCGCTTTCTCGGTGGAGAAATGAAACTCGATGTGAAGGCTGCCGAGAAGGCCATCATGGAGCACATCGGCAAGCCGCTGGGGGTGGATGTCATCCATGCCGCGGACGGCATCCTGCGCATCGCCACCACGGCCATGTCCTATGCGGTGAAGGCGGTATCCACCGAGCGCGGTCTGGATGCGGCGGCGTTCTCGCTGATTGCCTACGGCGGCGCGGGCCCGCTGCATGCCTCGGCCATCGCCCGCGAGATCGGTCAGCAAAAGCTGATCGTGCCGCGCGCGCCGGGACATTTCTGCGCCTTCGGCATGCTGCATTCGGACCTGCGCTATGACTATGTGAAGACCTGGTTCACGCGCCTGGATGATGCGCCGTTTGCGGAAATTGAAAAGATCTACCAGGGCATGATTTCCGAGGGGCGTGCGGCACTGGCCAGCAGCGGCATGAAGCCCACCAAAGTCACCATTGGCTATGCGGTAGACATGCGTTATGTCGGGCAGGAGCATCCGGTGACCGTCGATCTGTCGCCCACGGTGTTCAAGCGGCGCGACCGCGAATCCATCAAACATCATTTCGATGCTGTGCACCAGCAGCGCTACGGCACCTGCGCGCCCGATGAGCGCGCCGAAATCGTCAGCCTGCGGGCGACGGTCACCGGGCTTATGAAAAAGCCGCCGCTGGAAAAAATTGCCAAGGGCGGCAGGGCGCCCGTCAAGGCCGCCCACACCGGCAAGCGCAGCGTGTATTTCGCAGAGTTGCGCAAAGCGGTGCCCACCCCCACCTTCGCGCGCGATGCGCTGCGTGCCGGCAACCGCATCGACGGGCCGGCGCTGATCGAGGAGTATGCATCCACCACCGTGCTGCTGCCCGGCGACAAGCTGCGGGTTGATGAGTTCGGCAACCTGGTGATCGAGGTCGGCAAGAGAACGCGATGACGAGCCGCGCTAGCGGCCCGGCCAGGGTCAAGGCGGATCGCAAGCTGGGTTCTGGCGCTTCCCGGAGTGGCCGGGGCGGCATTCGCAGGGCAGGCGCCAAAGGCAAGGGCGGCGCAGGTTCGCGGTGGCGCAGCGGTGGCGCGGCCGACCCGGTGCTCACCGAAATCATCAGGAACGGCGTGCTGGCGGTCACCGAGGAGATGAAGATCAACCTCACCCGTACCGCCTACAACATGATCATCTACGAGGCGCTCGACTTTACCGTGGGCCTGTATACGGCCGAAGGCGAAACGGTATCGATAGGCCTGGGGTTGCCGATGTTCATCCGCGGCATGGCCGAGACCGTGAAGGCAAAACTGCGCCATTTCGGCAGGGAGGGCCTGCATCCCGGCGACATTCTGATCACCAACGACTCCTACACCACCGGCAGCCACCTCAACCATATCACCCTGAGCCTGCCGATTTTTCATCAGGGAAAACTCTGCGCGTTTGCCTGCTGCATGGCGCACTGGATGGATATCGGCGGGGTGCTTGGGGGACAGACCACGGATATCTATTCCGAAGGCCTGCAGATTCCCATCCTCAAATATCAGAGCGCGGGGGTGGTGAACCAGGATCTGGTGGATATCATCCGCATGAATATTCGCATCCCCGAGCGCGGCATGGGCGATCTGCGCGCCCAGGTGACTGCCGTGAAAACCGGCGAGCGGCGCTTCGTGGAATTGCTCACGCGCTACGGGCACGAGTCGGTGCTCAATGCAATCAGAAACATCATGGACCAGTCGGAACTCGCTGCGAGGGCACGCACGCGCAGCATTCCGGACGGTGTCTACGAAGCCGAGTCCTACATGGATGATGATGGCGTGGAAGTGGGCAAACGGGTGCCTATCAAGGTGCGGGTCGTGAAGAAAGGCGAGGACATGAGCATCGACCTTTCCGAGGTGGCCAAGCAGGTGCGCGGCGGCTTCAATTCGGGCGCGACCACGGGTTATGGCTGCGCGCAGGTGGCCTACAAGTGCCTCACATCGCCCACCGACTATCCGATCAACGAGGGCAGCTTTCGCGCGCTCAAGGTGATACTCGCCCCTGGAACCGTGGTCACCGCGGTCAAGCCGGCCGCCATGCGCATGTGGATGACTTTCCCTATGACCGTCGTTGACACCATATTGAAGGCGATGGAGCGCGCCATTCCGGAACGTACCATCGCCGCGCACCACGCCGATTTGATCATTGCTTCCCTGAGCGGCATATCGCGCAGCGACGGGCGCTTTTTCATGGCGGGCGCGGGGCCCATGGGTGGCGGTTGGGGCGCCAAGCTCACCGAGGACGGTATGAGCGCCACGGTGTGTCTGAACGATGGCGACACCCATAACAGTCCCTGCGAGCAGATGGAATCCAAGTACCCGATTCTGTTCAGGCGCCACGCGCTGCGCGAAGATTCCTGCGGCGCGGGCCGCCATCGCGGTGGCCTGGGTTCCGAGCAGGTGATCGAGGCGCGCTCGCCGGTTACCGTCACCGTGCAGATCGACCGCGTGCATTGCCGGCCCTGGGGCCTGGCGGGCGGCCTTGAAGGCCTTGGCAACGAGGTCGCGCTGGATATTGGTGGCAAGGTGAGCGATCCCCTGCCCTCGGGCAAAGTTTTCAACCAGCATTTGCGCACTGGCGATAGTTTCACCCTGCGCGCCGCGGGCGGCGGCGGATTCGGTTCGCCCTCATTGCGTGAGCCGGAAAAGGTTGCCGATGATGTGAAGCAGGGCTATGTGAGTGCCGCAGCGGCGAAATCCCTTTATGGCGTGGTGCTGGACAAGGATGGCGCGCCGGATATGGCGGCGACGCGCGGACTACGCTCAAAGGCTTAACGGCGCTCGCGTTTCCTGGAATCCGGCTGCTTCACAAAAGCCCCGGAGGCACAGTTTCCAATTGGCTGCCAGCAAGTAGCAGATTCCGGCTCGCGCTGCGCTTGGCCGGAATGACGGGTCAATGTTTTATCGCGCCCTCCCGGAATATCCATCGGGTCAATGTGGCTTGCGGGTCCGTCCTTGACGTCTTCTCTGTCGTTGACGTCTTCTCTGTCGTTGATGTCTTCTCTGTCGTTGATGTCTTCTCCGTCCTTGACGTCTGCCCCGTCCTTGGCGTCTTCCCGGCGAACGCCGGGAACAGGTACTTACGCGGCAAAATCGCCAATTTCGGCTCGCGCTGCGCTTGGCCGGAATGACGGGTAAATTTTTTATCGCGCCCTACCGGGATATTCATCGGGTCAGTGTGGCTTGCGGGTCCGTCTTTGACGTCTTTCCCGTCCTTGGTGACTTCCCCGTCCTTAACGTTTCCCCCGTCCTTGGCGAATTCCCCGTCCTTGACGTCTTCCCGGCGAACGCCGGGAACAGGTGATTGCGAAGGCGAATTGTAGAAATCAGCGGTGCGCTGTTTCTGGCCGAAGAGACGCGGTTTTGGGGGTGGCCATGCGTTGACAGGGCCATGCGTTGCAAGTGAGGATCGACGCGCGGACTACAATAGCCAATCACGTTTTGAAAGCGGCCCATGCCCGCGAGCTTTGACGGAAAAATGGTGGTGGCTATTTCCTCGCGGGCGCTGTTCGACCTGGAGGAGAGTAATCGCGTTTTCGAGAGCGAGGGTGTGGAAGCCTATTATCGCTACCAGCGCGAGCGTGAGGACCAGATACTGGCGCCGGGCATTGCTTTTGCGCTGGTGAAGAAGTTGCTGGCGCTCAACACGCTGGCGCCGCCGCGGCCGCGGGTGGAAGTGATCCTGCTCTCGCGCAATAGCGCCGATACCGGCTTGCGCATCATGAATTCCATCGAGCATTACGCGCTGGCCATCTCGCGGGCGGCATTCACCGGTGGCGAGAAAACCTATCCCTATGTGCCGGCGTTCGACGCGCATCTGTTTCTCTCGGCCAATCCGGTGGACGTGCGCAAGGCGCTGGAGGCCGGGCATGCGGCGGCTACCATCATTCCCGCAAACGTGACCGAAGCGAGCGACGATGGCGCTGAACTGCGCATTGCGTTTGACGGCGATGCGGTGCTTTTTTCCGATGAAGCCGAGCGCGTCTACAAATCGGCCGGCCTGGATGCCTTTACTGCGTCAGAAGTGGATGCCGCGCATCAGCCGCTCAGCGGCGGGCCGTTCAAGAGTTTTCTCGCCGCCTTGCACCGCATCCAGTCGGAATATCCGCCGGATCATTCGGTGATCCGCACGGCGCTGGTGACCGCGCGCAGCGCCCCGGCGCACGAGCGCGTGGTGCGCACCCTGCGCGCCTGGAATATCCGTATCGACGAGGCGCTGTTTCTGGGCGGGCTGGACAAGGGGCCTTTCCTCAAGGCGTTCGGCGCTGACATTTTCTTCGATGACCAGAGCAGCCATGTGGAGTCGGCGCGCCAGCACGTGACCGCGGGGCATGTCCCCTACGGTGTTGCCAACGAGTGAAGCGTACCAAGGCGAACGCGGACTTTTCGTCTTGCCTCATCGGCTGGCAGACGCATCACGGCCGCAATGATCTGCCCTGGCAGAATACCCGCGACCCGTATCGCATCTGGCTGTCCGAGATCATGCTGCAGCAGACCCAGGTGGCAACGGTCATTCCCTATTACCAGCGTTTCCTCAAGCGCTTTCCCGATGTGAAGACACTGGCCAGCGCGACACTGGACGAAGTGCTGGCCCTGTGGAGCGGCCTGGGTTACTACTCGCGGGCGAGGAATCTCCATGCTGCGGCCCGCAGGGTGGAGGAGCGCGGGGGATTTCCCGATACGCGCGAGGAACTGGAGGCGCTCAATGGCATTGGCCGCTCGACTGCCGCGGCGATTGCGGTTTTTTCTGCGGGCCGGCGCGAGGCGATACTGGATGGCAATGTGAAACGCGTGCTGGCGCGGCATTTCGCCATTGCGGGTTATCCGGGGGAAACCGTAGTGGCAGCGCGCCTGTGGTCGCTGGCCGATTCGCTGTTGCCGGAAACAGGAATCGAAACCTATACCCAGGCTCTGATGGACCTGGGCGCGGGCATCTGCAATCGCGGCAAGCCGCGCTGTGGCGATTGCCCGGTCAATTCGAGTTGCATGGCACTGGCCGCGGGCGATGTTGCCGCCTATCCCGGCAGCCGGCCCCGCAAACCCCTGCCGCGAAAATCAATAGTCATGCCCATCATCATGGCGGGTGGCAAGGTCCTGCTGGTAAAGCGTCCGCCGACTGGGATCTGGGGAGGGCTGTTGTGCTTTCCGGAATTCGCAGAGACCGATGCGGCGCTGCGCGAGATTCCGACGCGCTTTGGCTGTAAGGTGAAAGCGCATCGCGAACTCGAACTCCTTGCTCATGGTTTCACGCATTTTTCCCTCAGCATACGGCCCGTGATCTGCCAGGTGACGCGCGGCACCGGCACGGCCAATGAGCCGGGTGTCGTATGGCTGGCGCTTGCAGAAGCGATCCATGCGGCGATCCCGGCGCCGGTACGCAGCCTGCTTGTAGGCGTTGCGGAATAAGCTGGTGTCGGAATAAGCTGGTGTCGGAATAAGCTGGTTAGACGGCCCTTCTACTCTATAGTCTAAAAATGGTATTAATTTCCGTCTATGAAGCATGTCGACAGGCGGTCTGTACTTTAAATTTCAACAAATTCTATTATTATTGATGATTACGAAACCTCTTGACAGGCGACGCCACGACGCGAATTCCCCTCACCCTCGGTCCCTCTCTCCCACGGGGACTTCCTCCGGTCGCCGACGGGAGAGGGATGCAAAGCCCTTCTTGCATTGGGAGTCCCGAGGGGTGAGGGATGCAAATCGCTTTTCCCGGGGGGGATGCATAGCCCTTCTCCCTCCGGGAGAAGGGTTGGGATGAGGGAAAACCTGTCACAGTCCCGAGGGGTGAGGGATGTAAAGCCCTTTTTGCATTGGGAGTCCCAGCGGGAGAGGGATGCAAATCGCTTTTCCCGGGGAAAGGATGCAAAGCCCTTCTCCCGTGGGGGATGCATAACCCTTCTCCCTCCGGGAGAAGGGTTGGGATGAGGGAAAACCCTGTCACAGTCATAGGTAATCCTCAATGGTCCGCATCAGTCAGCCCGCGGGTCTCGCAGCGCTCACGATACGGTTGAGGATGGACAAACGCGCCAGGCTGTCTTCCATGACGAGCAGTTTCTGGCGATTCTGGACGGGAAAGGGAATGACTTCGGTCAGGCGATAGCCGACCCAGGCGGCATCCTCAAACTGATGCGGCGCGGCAAATATCTCCTCGCCATGCTCGCTGACCAATTGGCGCAGGAGCTTCGCGCAGGCCAGGTATTGTTGAGGCACGGCTTGGGGCGGCTCCGCGGCAATGGCCTCCACTTCGGCAAGAATCAGGCCCTGGTTGTTGCTGGTGGTGGAGAGCACGCGAAACCGGCCAAGGCCTTGCGCCATGATCTGCAGCACCCCCATCTGCTGCATGTCGCATTGCGCGATGCGCGCCTCGCAGCCGATCATTTCATGGACCGCAGGTTTGCCGACTTCCGTGCCCTCGCGGATCAGGCACACACCGAAGTTTGATTTTTCGCGAAGGCATTGGCGTGCCATGTCCATGTAGCGGGCTTCGAACACGCGCAGCGGCAGCAGCCCATCCGGAAACAGTACCGTGTTGAGCGGAAACAAGGGGAATTCACTGGTCTGCATGGCGCTTCCTGTGGCTCGGCTACGGGCCGCTCTAGCAGTTTGTTGAAAAGCGGAGCTGGATGGCAATTATCGTCATTCCGGCGAACGCCGGAATCAGGTAAATCCTCGATTCAATGCGATTACAAATTCTGGACCCCGGCATTCGCTGGGGTGACGGCGCATTTTTCAACATACAGCTAGTATCGCGGCTCATTAATTCGCGAATATTTTGTAGATACGGATGACGATTCGAAATTATTGAGTCGGAGTACTAGTGCTCACTGCCCCAGCGGCTCATCAGTTGGTGGGTGATGCCCAGTTGATCCAGCACCCGCGCGACGATGAAATCCACCAGGTCGTCCACGCTTTTTGGATGATGATAGAAACCCGGATTGGCCGGCAGGATCACCGCGCCTGCATGGGCGAGTTTCAGCATGTTCTCCAGATGCAGCACCGAGAAGGGCGTTTCGCGCGGCACCAGCACCAGCTTGCGTTTTTCCTTGAGCATCACATCGGCTGCGCGCTCGATCAGGCTGTCGGACAGCCCGGCGGCAACCGCGGCCAGGGTGCCCATGGAGCATGGGCAAATCACCATGCCGTCGGCCGGATTGGAGCCCGAGGCGACCGGCGCGAACCAGTCTTCGCGGGCGAATACCCGCAACTGCCCGGGTTTTGCCTGGTAGCGCTCGGAGAAGAATTTTTCCGCATCCTGGGCGCGCGGCGGAATGACCAGATCGAGTTCCTGCTTGGCCACAATGTGCGCGGCCTGGGAATACAGCAGATACACCTGCGCGCCGGCCTCGACAAGGCATTGCGCAAGCCGCAGGCCGTAGGGCATTCCGGAGGCGCCGGTAAGGGCTACTGCAATGGTTTGGTTCATGGAATGGTTTGGTTCATGCAA
>JBCKLP010000086.1:0-9991 GCA_038903735.1 Burkholderiales bacterium
CAAGACCGGTAAAGGGGCAAAGCGATTAGGGATCACGCCGAGACAGATGAGGCGGATACGGCGGCGTTATGCACAGGAAGGGGTATTGGGGTTGAACAGCAAGCACTGCGGGCAGAAGCCTGGCAACGCGATTGGCGAGGCAATTCGGCAAGTAGTCCTGGGTATGCTGGAGTCACGTTATCAAGGATTTGGCCCGACGCTGCTGACAGAGAAGTTGCGGCAAACGCACGGGATCGCCATTTCGACAGAAAGCGCACGGCAGCTGATGATCACAGCGGGGCATTGGCGGGCCAAGCGCGGAGCCGAGATCAAGCGCCACCCGCTGCGAAAGCGCCGGGCGCGCTTTGGCGAGCTGATCCAGATCGACGGCAGCCCGCACGACTGGTTCGAAGGCCGTAGCGCCCGCTGCACTCTGCTGGTGATGATTGACGACGCCACGGGACGGCTGACGCAATTGCGCTTCGCCCCGACCGAAACCACACTGGGCTACATGCACTGTCTGTTCGCGCACATCCGGTGCTACGGAATACCCCTGGCGCTCTACAGCGACCGCCACAGCATCTTCCGCGACAACAGCCAGGCGGGAGGGCAAACCCAGTTGGGCCGCGCCTTGGAGCCTCTGGGGATAGAACTGATCTGTGCGAATTCACCGCAAGCCAAAGGCCGGGTCGAGCGGGTCAATCAAACGCTGCAAGACCGTCTGGTGAAGGAAATGCGCCTTCAGGGAATCGACGACATCGACACGGCCAATGCCTGGCTGCCGCACTACATGGAGCTATTCAACGCCCAGTTTGCCGTGGTGCCTTCAGAGCCGCAAGACGCCCACGTTGTCTGGGACAAGGACGTGGTCATGCTCAGGAGCGTGCTTTCGGAGCAGGAAGAACGCACGCTTTCCAAGGAACTGACGATCAGCTACCAGCGGCGCTGTCTGCAGCTCACACACACCGGCAGCGGTCGTGGGATGCGCGGTGCCAAGGTGACGGTGCATCGGCATTTTGACGGCACACGGGACATCCGGCGGCAGGGGCGCTGCTTGCCCTATCAGGAAATCGAACGGTCTCAAAAACACGGAACCGGCACCGTGGTAGGCAGCAAGGAAATCAACCAGCATCTCGATGCGCTGAAGTCGGCACGGCAGGGCCACAAGCCCGCAGAAAATCACCCTTGGCGCGGCGGCGCGCGGCGGGAGGAGGCTTCATTCCAGGCTTCGGGCTTACGCCCTTCGCCTTCCATTACGCCTCCTCCCGCCGCAAGATCAAAGTCAACTTCAAAACCCACAACGAAACCTACCGCAACTTCGTTGTGAAACCAAAGGCGGACATTTCAGCTTTGCACAGAAGCGGACATTTCAGCTTTGCATTGACACCCGGTACTGCTGAGTGTGGTCACCGGATTTGATGTTGTGATTTTCATGATTGGTGATGGCGAATCGCTTGAATCCGAAGTTCGATTCAGCAAAAACGTGGCCCCTATGGCCTCCACCGCACCACTGCGGCATTATTCATGCCAGCGTGTTTGATTCTGACGGCTATAACTGCTTGCTTGCAAGAGGGAAATCCTGGTCACCTTTGCTGATGGTATTGATCCCCGATACATCATCGAATTTGACCAAGAACGATCAGTTTCCCATCAAGATCGATGACCGTGCTCAGGATCTGACCCGCGTCGATCTCATCGATGCGCGCACCGGCACCCTCCTGTGTTCGGTCAAACCCCTGGACAAGGCCGCCAACGCCGACGGCCAGCGCCGGGTGCTCGCGCCGCCGGCCACCGACGCAACACCGCCCTCCAGTTCCGGTATCGCCCCGCTGCTGCGAAAGCTCCTGGCCGATTACGCGGCCACCGGTCTTCCCCCCGCCTATCTGCCACCGCCTGACAAGGATTCCCCATGAGCCAGAAGCTGCTCGCCCTCTATGGGCTCAAGTTCAACCCCTTCTCACCCGAGCTGCCCACCGAGGCGATCTACATACCTCCGAAGGTCGAGAGCTTTTGCTGGCGCATCGAACACGCGCAGATCGGAGAGGGCGGATTCGCCATGATCCACGGTGAGTCCGGCACTGGCAAAAGCGTCATCCTGCGCCTGCTCGCCGAGCGCCTGGGCCGCCTGGCCGAGATCACCGTGGGCACCATCAGCCACCCCCAGAGCAACCTTGCGGACTTCTATCGCGAAATGGGCGAGGTGTTCTCCGTCCCCCTCAAACCGCACAACCGCTGGGGCGGCTTCAAGGTGCTTCGCGAACGTTGGATCGCGCACCTAGAATCCACGCGCCGGCGTGCCGTGCTGCTCATCGACGAGGCCCAGGAGATGCGCCCCGCGGTGCTCTCGGAATTGCGCCTGCTCGCCAGCGCCCGTTTCGATTCCCATTCACTGCTGTGCGTGGTGCTCGCCGGTGATGCGCGCCTCATCGAGAAGTTGCGTCGCGAGGAACTCGTGCCCCTGGGCACTCGCATCCGCACGCGCCTTGCCACCGAACACGCCTCGCGTGAAGAACTCTCAGCTTGCCTGACGCACCTGCTCGAATTGGCCGGCAACACCAGTCTCATGAGCGCGCCATTGCGCCAAACCCTGTGCGATCACGCTGCCGGCAATTACCGCGTGCTTGCCACCATGGCCGCCGAACTGCTCGCGGTGGCCGCACAGCGCGAGCTGCCGAAGCTCGACGAGAAACTCTACCTCGAAGTCTTCGCCCCGCCCGAGTTCAGCACCGCACGACGCAAAGCCCCAGCACGATGAGCAAACACAACGCAGTTCCCATGGGTGATCACGATGCGTCTTCCCCATCGCCCTGCCACCGCTTACCGACGAGGCTGCCGTCCAGACCCGCTGGGTGATGGCCCAAGCGTTCAAAGGCGAGGCCGATGCCGGCATCCAGAAGCTTAAAACCCATGCCAAGCACCTCAGAGCCCAGCATCCGGATGCCGCCGCCAGCTTGCTCGAAGGGCTGGAAGAACTGTTCACGATCAACCGCCTGGGTGTGACCGGAGAACTGGCGCGCTGCCTGGCCACCACCAACGTGATCGAATCCCCCAATTCCGTGGTGCGACGTGTGACCAGGCGTGTTACCAATTATCGTGATGCCGACATGGTGGCACGCTGGGTTGCCGCTGGATTCTTGGAGGCCGAGCGAACTTTTAAAAGACTGCGTGGCAAAAAGAACATTGCCGATCTTATCCACGCTCTTCGACCCGCACCTGTTCAACTGAAAAAGGTAGCATAATGAATTCCGCCACGGGCTCAAACCTTCAACTGTGAGCGGGACATCGTCGTTTGAGCGAATCCCATTGGATCAACTACTTAACAAAATCACCATCGATGACAACCAAACCCTTGCAGCTAATCAACTGAATTTATTCGATTAAAATTTATTCGATTAACGTTGGGACACTAGGAGCCTGTCGGACTTAGGTTTTAACGAAGAGCAACATGCTCGTAGCGCGCATTGTGAGGCCGCAAACGCCGTCCGAAAATTTTAAAAAGCAGTTCAGAGCCTTGTGGCAAGCGAAAAACCCCTAAGTCCGACAGGCTGCTAGTGATATGAGATACAATTTCATTTAATGGGATGCGAGGTAAATTTATATGGCCAAAATTGTCTTGGGCATGGCTTCGTCGCATAGCACCATGGCGCACGCGCCGGCCGCATTGTGGGAGGCACACGTCTGTGGCTTTGACATGAACCAAACTGATTTGGTCGGACGTGACGGACGCATTTATGACTATTACTCGCTATTAAAGGTAGCAGATCCGGCGTTGAGCGAAAAAGCGGCACGGGAACATTTTCCAGAGCGGCATCGCCGATTACAGTCGGCAATTGATACGCTCGCTAAGACGTACGCGGCGGTTGCTCCGGATATTGCGGTGATCATCGGCGAAGATCAGCACGAGGTGTTTCAAGATGACAATATTCCTGCGCTGCTGGTTTATTGGGGTGACGAGATCATCAACATCCCGCGCAGAACTCCTACTACAGTATCGCCACTGTTGCAGGAATCGCTTAAATCCGCCGCTTGGGCCTACGGCACCGAGGAACGGGTATATCCGGTGGCGTCAGATCTTGGCCTCCACTTGATTCGCTGTCTGGTTGACGACGAGTTTGATGTCTCTCAAGCGCGTCGAATTACTCGCCCTTGCGGAGTAGGCCATGCCTTTGCCTACGTTTATCACCGGATCATGAGCGGTAAGGTAGTCCCGCACGTCCCCATAATGCTTAACACCTACTACCCACCGAATCAGCTTACTCCAAAGCGTTCATACAAGATTGGCCAGACTGTCCGACGCGCCATTGAATCCTGGCCATTTGACCTTAGGGTTGCGGTTATCGCTTCCGGTGGGCTCAGTCATTTCGTAGTGAACGAAGAACTTGATAATCAGGTCCTACGGGCCATGCAGCAGAATGACGCTGATGCAATCTGCGCTATTCCGCGTGAACACATGAACTCTGGCTCTTCAGAGATTATGAACTGGATTACCGCCGCCGGTGCATTGGACGGGCTTCAGATGAAACTTGTCGATTATGTGCCCTGCTACAGATCACCGGCTGGTACTGGCGTCGGAATGGGGTTCGCGACTTGGAATTGATGGGGCAATCGCGAGAATCAGTCACCGAGGGGAGCGAGGGGGAGTTGATGGAGACTGGAAATTCAAGCTATTGGGTATCGACGTTGGGTGCAAGCACTGAATATTTTAACGTGAATGGCATCCGCACGCGTGCGCTGCACGCTGGGGAGGGGCAGGTAGTGCTCATGTTGCACGGGATGGGCGGTCACCTTGAGAATTTTGTCTATAACGTCGTGCCGGTGGCAGAAATGGCCGGGGCGCACATTTATGCTATCGATTTGCTCGGTCACGGCATGAATTCAAGGCCGGAGCGTTCATACACCTTTGATGACATGATCGATCATGTGCTCCATTTCATCGACGCGATTGGTGCGAAGAAAGTCTCTTTGGTAGGATTGTCGCTCGGTAGTCTTGTTGCCGCCTGGATCGCGCTTCGTCAACCTGAACGGGTTGAACGAATGGCACTGACGACCGGTTTCGGCATGTATCTCGATGGCGCAAAGGCCGAAGAAATTGAAGCCGCATTTGCGCGAATACGCGATTCCAATATGCGCTTAATGCGAACGCCTACGCTTGATGCAGTTCGCAATCGTCTGAGACCGCTCGCGCACAATCCTGCGACGATTTCAGAAGAAATGGTTCAGACGCGGCTACGCATATACAACCAACCTGGTGCTGAGCGCGTCATTCGCGCTTTTGTCGAGGATTTTTACGTTCAACGTGAGAAATTTATTCTCACTTCTGATCGTCTTCGCCAGATTAAGACCCAGTCTATGGTGGTTTGGGGCGAACATAATAATCCGCCAGTCGAATACGCACGTCGAGCGGCGGCACTGATTCCCAACGTGCAATTCCATGTATGCGCCAATAGTGGTCATTGGCCTCATGTCGAAGCGGCGGATGACTACAATCGTGTAGTGGCCGACTTTTTGCGCGGCCACGCCACGGTTTCTGGTTGAACGCCCGAATTTTCTGTCGCGCAAGCAAATATGGACTTTGTCCGCCCGTCCACATTGCGTAGTTTCGTGGATTGAGGGTCTGAACTTTAAATTCCGGAACGGGACCGCGCAATGCAAGCAACGAATCGTTTGGTCTCAGTAAATTCTGTTGAGACCCGGCTGCTCGAGTATGGATCGGGGCAGCCGTTATTGTTTCTGCATTCTGGCGAAGGGCCCGATGCCTACGCATCAGCATATCTGGAAAAACTGTCGGCGAGATTCCGAGTCATTGCACCATGGCATCCTGGTTTCGGGCCGAGCGCCCGACCTTCGGCGTTTAAAGACCCCTCCGATCTCGCTTACTTCTACCTGGATTTTATCGAGCAGGAGCATTTGTCGAATGTTGTCCTTGTAGGCGCTTCATTTGGTGGATGGGTCGCGACGGAAGTGGCTGTAAGGTCCACCGACAGCCTTTCGGCGCTGGTCCTTATTGATCCTTTCGGTATTCGGGTGAGTGAACCTTGGATTCGCGATATTGAGGACATGTTTGCGCTGTCGGACTCTCAGTGGGTGGACCTTTCGTTTGAAGACCCGTCATTTGCGATACGTGATATTGGTGTGATGAGCGATGATGAATTGACCATGCTCGTCAAGAGCCGTGACGCCTTGTCGTTTTATGGTTGGAAGCCCTATATGCACAATCCACAGTTAATACATTGGCTGCATCGCATTCGCATTCCCGCCTTGCTGATTCGCGGTGCTCGCGACCGTGTCGTACGCAAGGAGTGCCATGAAAAGTTTGCTAAGTTGCTTCCTTTTGGGCGTATGACTGAGATCGAAGGTGCTGGGCACTATCCGCACATTGAAAAGCCAGCCGAGGTGGCAGGCGAACTATGTGCCTTCGTCCAAATCGAAGCATCGCCTGCAGCCGCTGCAAACTGAATTGCGTCGGACGGAGAAACAGTGGAAGTCTGGCATTTTTCGGAAAACCCCTATTCACCGGCATGGGACAGGCATCCACCATCGTTGCGCGTCGATCTTCCTAATAGTTACTTTGAACCTGAGATCGGTGCTGAACTCATCAACCGCTATATTGATGAGTGGGCCATGTGCGATGAACTGGGCCTAAATATTATGGTGAATGAGCATCACAGTACCGCGACCTGTGTCACGGCCTCCTGCTCGTTGCCAATGGCAGTACTGGCGCGCGAAACCAAGAATTGCCGCATCTTGTGCTTAGGAATGCCGATTGGGATCCGTGCTGATCCGGTGGTCGTAGCCGAGGAGCTTTCATATATCGATGTGTTATCTAGAGGCCGCTTGGAAATGGGGTTGGTAAAGGGATTCTCGACGGAAATCGCACCGGCGAATATCAACCCAGCCACAGTGACTCCCAGATTCTGGGAGGCGCACGACCTCATTCTTAAGGCAATGACGACCCATGATGGACCCTTTAACTGGGAGGGCCCTCACTTTCAGTATCGACAGGTCAATATCTGGCCGCGACCATATCAACAACCACATCCGCCCGTATGGGTGACAGGATTCAATCCGACCAGTGCGGCACCGATAGCGGATCGTGGCTACAAGATATGCGCCGGCCTGAACGCGCGATCTGCCAAAAGTATCTTTGATGCATACCGGGCGCGTTTCGCTGAACTCGGTAAGGCACCGCCATCACAAGATCAGTTCGGTTATCTGGTTCTGATAGGTATAGGAGATACTGAGAAGAAGGGGCATGATCGGGTGCGCAAGATCAAAGGCTACCTCGAAACCACTGGTATAACTTCCGAAGCATTTTTGAATCCACAGGGTTACGCACCTGTTGCTACCAATGTGGCAGCATTGCGACGTGGTAATCGCAAGGCAATACGGGTCGATACCACACGCGATGCTAGGCCCATCCAGTATTCAAATGCCGATGTTCCTGATCTGATTCAGGCGGGAACCTGCTTTGCAGGCACGCCGGATCAGGTGTACGAGCAGATTGCCGATTTCCACGATTATGTGGGAGGTTTTGGTCATATCTTGGGAATGATGCAGGGTGGCCATTTGAGTCATGCAGAGACCGTGAAAAATATTACGCTTTTCAGCAAGGAGGTATTGCCTCGGCTGGAAGGGTTAAAGGTGAGTCCGAATTCGCAGGATAACTAATGTTAACTAATGTGCCCGCAACGAGACATTGAATATGAGGCTCCATTATTTTATTTTCGATTCAGCTTAGAGGGGACAATCATGGCAGAGGTAATCGATGTACACACCCATATGCTGTCGCACCAATGGTTGTCGGCAATACAGGAATTCGGAAAACCTCAATTTGAGGTGAAACTCGACGGTAAGGATCTTGGCAACATTGCTTTGGACGGCGCGCCGTATTTCACCTTGCTGCCGTCCATGTTTGACTGGGATCTGCGTGTCGCAAGCATGAATGCGGCCAGAGTCGATGTGGCAATCGTGTCGCTGACTACGCCAAGTGTGTACTGGGGCGGCAAAGAAGTCAGCCTCAAGGCTGCGGAAATCATCAATAACGATTTTGCCGCTGCACAGCGCCAGTATCCTGAACGCGTTCGCTGGTTTGCGACTTTGCCCTGGCAGTATCCGGATGTCGCCGTAGCGGAGTTAAAACGAGCAAAGGAAAACGGCGCTGTCGGCGTAATGGTCATCGCCAATATAGTCGGCCAGCATCTTACTGACCCATTGTTCGAGCCGATCTGGAAGGAGATTGATCGGATGGCGCTGCCGGTACTGGTGCATCCGGCTGCGCCGCCGGGAGTAAAGAACCTGGGAATGGAAAAGTACCGGCTCGCGCCCGCAATAGGATTTCCATTCGACACCACGCTCGCGGTTGGAAGAATGCTATTCGATGGGTTTTTCGATCGTCATCAGCACCTGAAGATCATTGCCTGCCACGGCGGCGGTGCCTTGCCGTTTCTTATAGGACGATTGAACATGTGTTGGGAATCCATGCCGGATTCGCGCGAACAAATCAAGCAACCGCCCAGCGACATCATCAAGCGTATCTATTGCGACGCGGTTGTCTATCGGCAGGACGCACTGGAAATGGCGGTCTCGGTTTTCGGTCCTGAAAACGTCTTCTACGGCTCGGATTATCCGCATGTCGGTGGTGACATGCCTGGGTGCCTGGCGCGCGTCGATGCTTTGCCTAGCGGTACGGCAAAACTTATCCGTAGCGCGAATGCGAAGCGCATCTTTGCGTTGTGACGACGGAATGTCGTCGCTAATAGTGTGAATGGCGGAGTAAAAGGGAACCAGCGTGGCAGAGTAAAAGGGTACCAGTCCCCCGGTCTATCCTGTGATCCATCAACGGACCCGGAGGGCCAGAGAGGATGTACACAAACGTGGATTTATACGCCAAAGTCAGGCGCGCAGTGATGGTGGAGAACCTCAGTGAGCGCGCCACCGCCAAGATGTTCGGCATCAACCGCAAGACCGTTTCCAAGATGTTGGGGCACACAGTGCCTCCAGGCTACCGGCGCAAAAATCGCCCAGTAGCGCCTAAACTGGGTTCGTTCGTTGGCATCATTGGCCAGATTTTGCAGGATGACCGCACGGTCCTCAAGAAGCAGCGCCACACGGCGATTCGCATCTTCGAGCGCCTGCGGGATGAGCATGGATACGCCGGAGGCTACACCGTTGTACGGGAATACGTGGCCAAGGACCGCTTGCACCAGCAGGAAGTGTTCATCCCGCTGGTTCACCCACCCGGTCACGCCCAGGTCGACTTTGGTGAGGCCGATATCTATCAGGGGGGGGCGTCAAGACTCGGATCCACTACTTTTGCATGGACCTGCCGCATTCGGATGACATCTTCGTCAAGGCATATCCAGCGGAGACCACGGCCGCATTCTTGGATGGTCACGTGTCTGGTCACCCACAAGTCCACGCCCAAGCTGAACACCCGGCACCGCACCCTGGCCGCGATGCTGGCAGAACATGCCGGCGAGAACACCCCCTTTCATATCGGCGTGCGGGTCAACAAGACCAAGGGGTTGAACCAGGAGTACACGCAGCGCAGCCGCTCCTTTTTGTTCGTCTCCATCGGCTCCACCATCGCCAAGATGCTGGGCACTCGAGCGTGCGGTTTTACGAAAACGGTGTCATCAGCCTGAACCTGCCGGTGTGTGCCCAGGTCGCCGGCGGCCGGGCCACGCGGACCACGCACCCGCGGGTCATGCGCGGATTCCAGGAGCTGATCTGCCTGGTGCCCGATGCGCCCTTCGTGATTGAGAACCCGTTCATCTGGAAAACCAAGGCCGACGTGATCACCCCCGACGCACGAAAGGTAGCCAATCCAGGTTGTCGGGCAGTTCTGGAAAAGAGCCTGCGGTGCTGCGGCAAACAAGCAGGCAACAAGCGGTATTTTGCAGCGCGCCAGCAGGTTGCACGGGTGCGATTTGCAGGCAGGATGGCCGACCAGCAATGCCGAATGCTCCCGCGGGGGAGCGCGGGGCGGGAGCAGACGAGATCGATTGTCGGT
>JBCKLP010000087.1:0-9926 GCA_038903735.1 Burkholderiales bacterium
CCTCCTGACTGTTGACGCCGGCCTCGAATTGACCACCTGTGCCGGTCTCGAAGTGAACAGACCCGACTGACTGCTTAGCCAGGACTGGCGGCCTTCCGCGAACAGATGTGCTGGTCAATTCTGGATCGGCGCATTTCGGTAAAAGTGATCAGTTTGAGGGCGGCGGCAACAGCAGATAACGCCCTTTGGCACGAGCTTTGCCGCTTCGGCCAGGGTGTGATGCGCGTTGATTGCCGCATTGGGAAGCTGATACAGCCCGCGTGCCAGGCGGATAATCGCGCCCTCGCGTTCAAGCCGCGAGACGGTGGATGCGGTTACGCCATCCGCGATCAATTCGCTTAGACGCGCCATCCCCTTGGACTGCAGAAATTCAAACGCGCGCTTTCGCTGGGTAATAGGGGCCTTGCGAGCCATGAGATACAAATCCTCGGTTAATGTTGAGTATTACCCGATGTTTTGTATCACTTTCCAGTGATTTATCTGGCGCAGGCGCCGCTGACCGGTATGCCCTTCTCTGTGGATGCGGCATGTAAACACCCCCAAGGATAGTCGGCGGAAGGCAAGGCTAAAGCTGCGCATTCAGGCTTTAGATTTCGAGTAGCAACCGCAACGCAACGTCCACCACCGCGAGTTCCGTCGCGCTCGATCGCCCGAATGTTTCGCTTGCGGTATCCCACGGTACAGCCCTTTGGCGGCAACCGTGACAAGGTCGCCACGGCGCAGACTCAGTAGACGTGTCGCAGAACTTAGAACCAGTCGTCGCGCTTGTCCGCTCGGTTGATGGCCCGGACTGCGCGATTACGACCGCGCGGCCAAGAGCTCGCCGCGCTGCTTGCAACAGCCGGCGCGAGATTTATGCGACGGCGGCCCCTAAGCTGGGCAGGATCGACATCGGGCCCCTTGCGCTTTACCGTGCGGAGGCGCGGCCTGGCCTGAGTCGCGCGCTCACGCTCGGATACGCGTGCCCTCAATGTCAGCGTTTCGTCCGCTTGAATGCGCGCAGTACCTGCGCTGAGAACATCTGATTTCGTCCGACGGTGTGACTTGGAGCAAGCTTTCCCGACTGCACAAGCCGTCGCAACGTAGGCATTGATATCTCCAAATACTCAGCCGCCTCCGACGTCGAAAATTGTTCGTGGCGCAGGTGACCGAATACCTGATCGTGAGTGAAATCGTCGTCACGGAAAGCATTGCCGGCGAGTAATGAAAAAAACCTGACGCGTTCGGCGGCGGGCATGCGCTTCATTTCGAATAACAAGTCTTCGGCTTTGAGTACGTGGCTCATTTTTTGTCTTCCATGCCTTTTTCCTTGCGCAGATAGTGTTTCAATTCATCGTAGAAATTCTCGTGGGACCCAAGCTGATAGAAATCGATGACTAAAAATTTCGTAGCGACGTCCTTTTTCGGTGGCCGGTATGCCATCAGGTATTCCTGTCTGTTGAAACGAAATTTGTGAACAGATATGCCGACCAGGTTCCCAACCTTGGGTTCACCGACATCAGGGGTTTTGCAAACCAACTCCACCGCGTCCTCAATCGCCAACTGCAAGGGCTTATGTGCCTTTTTTACGTACTGGGCAAAGGGGCGTTTGAAGTTTGATTGCACGATTCTATATTAAATCATTTTTGATTCCATGCAAAATCAACGTTAATTCGCGCATCTTCGGGCCGGGCGCGGAAATGTGCTGCGGAATGGCCTTCCCGACTTCGATTTCGTCCAGATCGGGATTGTGGAAGCGGATCTTGCGCCACTCTGGGAATAGGCGGCAAACGGGGCAGCCATCCCTGTGACCAATGCGCACAAACTGAGATTGCTGGAAAAGTCTTTCATAGCACCTCCAATTATGGTTACGCCTAAAATCAACGAGTCTGATACTGCAATGTCGCTATAAATATTCCATATTCGCAATTAAAATATGACAAACAATTACGCTAACATTATGTTTATTTAAAAATTGTTGAGAAATTAAATTCCCATGAAATGACCCGCGTCAGCCCGCCACTGACAGCGTCTTGACCAGCGTGGCGGCCTGCGGCAGCCGCTCGGCATGCATCACCTGGTCGATGAGCTGTTCAATCTGTTTGTCGGCGATTCGCCGTGCCGCGAGCTTCCTGAATTTCTCGATGACAAGGCGTGCACCGTCTGCGCAATGTGGCTAATATTCAGCGTGCGGAGTAATGTGTACAGGCTGCGGGCGGGCCGGTGTCGTCAACGGCGATGCCCCGTCAGGCGCCAGTCCCGGTAGATCACAAGGAGAATCGCATGGCAAACGAGCAAACGGACGCCATTGTTGGGATAGACAAGCTGGTGTACGGCACCTCCGATATGGCGATGGCCCGCAAGCTGTTTCGCGATTGGGGCCTGGCCGAGACTTCGGCTGGCGACGAGGAGTTGGTGTATGCCTGTGGCAATGGCAACGAAGTGGTGGTGAAGCCGGAAAACGCGCCTGAGCTGCCGCCGCGGTTTTCCGACGGGTCGAATTTTCGCGAGGTCGTCTGGGGGGTGTCCACGCCTGCCCATCTGGCACGAATCGGCAAGGAACTCGAGCGTGATCGCGAAGTACGCGAGGATGCCAAAGGCGCCTTGCATTGCACGGACGACACTGGCATTAATATCGGGTTTCGCCTCTGGAGCCATGAATCCGTGCCGGCGCAGCCCGAGCCGACATTCAACACGCCCTGGCAGCGGCGCCGCATCGACCAGAGGGCCACCATTTATGAGCAGGCTGTTCCCTGGCGCATGGGCCATATTGGCTTTCGGGTAGATGACGTTATGGTGGCGGAGCGCTTTTATGTTGACCGGCTCGGATTCTGGCTGTCCGACCGTTATGCTGATGGCGGGGCTACTTTTCTGCGCAATGCAAGGCGCGCCGACCATCACAATCTATTCATCATCAGAAGCCCGACAACCCAAACCATGTTTGACCATGTCGCGTTCGAGGTCAGGGATATCCACGAAGTGTTCGGTGGTGGTCTGGCATTCAGCAGGAAGGGCTGGGACACGCATGTCGGCCCGGGTCGGCACCCGGTTTCCTCGGCCTACTTCTGGTATTTCAAGAATCCGCTGGGCGGCGCGATCGAATACTTCAGCGATACCGATATCGCCACCGAGGCCTGGGAGCCGGTCGATTTTCAGGAGAATCGCTTTTCCGAGTGGCATCTGTCCCGCGGCATACCCATGCCGGACACGAGCCTGTTTAAACCCTCGATTGCAATTGCCCGTGAGCGGAATTTGAAAAATAAGCAGTAAGGAAGAAGGCGATTCGAAGTCACGTAGCGTCGGCATCATGGGCTTTCAGCTACCTTGACGGAGCGGGATGACGGGTGTGTGTATTCAGCTCTTGCCGTTAGGGTGCGTTGGGCGGCGGGACTCAACCTCCGGCAATAAGCAGATCGTCTGCCCGGAAGTGATGCTCAGCAGAGGATTGAAGCATGGGTGATGCAGTTCCAGGCAGATACGGCGGTTACGGCATTCGCACCAAGGGCCCGGGCTCCGCGCACCGGCCGGTCGAACCCGTCCCGGAACTTTGGACGCGGCAGATTGCGAGAGCGGACCGGGTACTGGCCGAACCGTTCACGGGCGTGACCATCACGGGGTGAAGCACCGCTGAGCCTGGCTACCCGGGTGCCGCGCCTGTCTCCTGCGCGGGTTTCGGGGTGACGATCTGGTAAAATTCTGGCCTTGGGCAGTTGTTTTTCTGCCGCCCCACCGGAAGCCCAGCCGCGCCCGCGGTTCCCCAGATGAGTGAAATAAGCAACGAAGTTGCAAGGCGCCGCAGTTTTGCGATTATTTCGCATCCTGATGCGGGAAAAACCACGCTGACCGAGAAGCTGTTACTTTTCTCGGGTGCAATTCATATTGCCGGCAGCGTCAAGGCGAGGAAGGCCACGCGGTACGCGACCTCCGACTGGATGGAGATCGAAAAGCAGCGCGGCATATCGGTGGCAAGTTCGGTGATGCAGATGGAGTATCGCGACTGCGTGGTCAACCTGCTGGATACCCCCGGTCACCAGGATTTTTCCGAAGATACTTACCGGGTACTCACGGCCGTGGACTCCGCGGTCATGGTCATCGACGCAGCCAATGGCGTGGAAGCGCAGACCCTGCGCCTCCTGCAGGTGTGCCGCGCGCGCAACACGCCCATCATCACCTTCGTCAACAAGATGGACCGCGAGGTGCGCGGACCGATGGATCTGATGGATGAAATCGAGCGGGCGCTCGGCATGACGGTGGTGCCGGTCACCTGGCCGGTGGGCATGGGCAGCCGCTTTCGCGGCGTGTACGACCTGCAGCGCGATTGCATGCGGGTATTCGCGCCGGGTGACAACAAGGCCGGCGGCGCCGAAGAAACCCTGGCGGGTCTTGACAATCCCCAATACCAGGAGAGATTCGGCGATGAATTCGCCCACGCCCGCAGTGAAATCGAACTGCTGCGCGGCGCGGCGCCTGAATTCGACCGGGACGAGTTTCTTGCCGGGCGGCAGACACCCATGTTCTTCGGCTCCGCCATCAACAATTTTGGCGTGCAGGAAGTGCTGGATGCCCTGGTGGATCTCGCGCCCTCGCCGGGCGCGCGTCCGGCTCTGCAACGCGTGGTGGAGCCCGAAGAGAAAAAATTCTGTGGCGTGGTCTTTAAGATCCAGGCCAACATGAATCCGGGGCATCGGGACCGGGTCGCTTTCGTACGGGTGTGTTCAGGGCGCTTTGAGCGGGGTATGCGCCTCTCGGTCTGCCGCAGCGGCAAGGACATACGCACCAACGCTGTGGTGTCCTTTCTTTCACAGCGGCGCACCATCGTCGAGGATGCTTTTGCCGGCGACATCATCGGCATTCCCAATCATGGGGTCATCCAACTGGGCGACACCCTGAGCGAAGGTGAAAATCTGCAGTTCACGGGGCTGCCATTTTTCGCACCTGAGATTTTCCAGCTGGTGGAGCTTGCCGATCCCATGCGGGCCAAGCAGTTGAAGGCGGGGCTGCAGCAACTGGGCGAGGAGGGGGCGATTCAGGTATTCCGTCCGCATAATGGCAGCGGACTGTTGCTGGGCGCCATTGGCCAGTTGCAGTTTGAAGTGGTGGCGCACCGCCTGAAGCATGAGTACGGGGTGGATGCGCGCATGGTGGCCAGCAACTACCGCCTGGCGCGCTGGGTCACCAGCGATAATGACCGTAAGCTCAAGCTTTTCATCGACGCCAATGCCCATCGCATCGCCTACGACGCCGTGGACGCGCCCACCTTCCTCGCTGCCCATCCTTACGAAATATCCGTTGCGCAGGAGCACTGGCCCGATATCCGCTTCCACGCCCTGCGCGAGCACGCCGGCCTCGTCTTCCAGACCCGCATCGAAGCCGACATCGCCTGAGAATAAATGGGGTCAGTGTAAGATTTTCTGAAACGGAACCAAGCATGCGATACGCGAAAAATCTTACACTGACCCCATTTATTTTTGCGCTGCTGTTGTTCGGCTGTTCGGGTGAGAAGGTAGGGTTCAAGGGGATCGACCTGAGCGGCAGCAAGCAGGACATGAATTTCACGCTGTCCGATGTGGATGGCAAGGAGCGCACGCTGGCCGACTTCCGTGGCAGTTACCTCCTGGTGTTTTTCGGATTCATCCAATGCCCGGAAGTGTGCCCGACGACGCTTGCGCTCGCCGCCCAGGTGCGAAAACAACTGGGTCCTGATGGGAAGAAGGTCCGTGTGGTATTCATCAGCGTGGATCCGGAGCGCGACACCGCGGAATTGATGCGCAGCTATCTGGGGGCATTTGATCCGGAATTCATCGGTCTGCGCGGCACTCCCGAGCAGACCCGCGTGGCGGCCAAGGCGCTCTATGTGTTCTATGACAAGGTGCCCACCGGCAGCTCCTACACCATCAATCACACGGCGCTCACCTATATCTTTGACGCGCAGGGGCGCCTGCGACTGGCAATGCGGCATACTCAGGCGGCCGAGGACTATGTCGCGGATCTGCGCACGCTCATGAAACAGGGGAATTGAAAGTGAACAAAGGCAGCCGAGGTATAGCGTGCATTTTTACGCTTCCAATTCTGCTGATCACAAGCTGCGCAACGGCATTTGCGCAAGTGCAGGTCAGTGACCCCTGGGTTCGCGCCACGGTGATCGCGCAAAAAACCTCGGGCGCCTACATGCGGCTGGAGTCGAAGCAGGATGCGCGACTCCTCTCGGCGCGCACCCCGGTTGCGGGCATCGTGGAGCTGCACAGCATGGAGATGGTGGATAACGTCATGCGGATGCGCGCTGTCTCCGGCATCGATGTTCCCGCCGGCAAGGGTGCCGAATTGAAGCCTGGCGGTTTTCATATGATGTTGATGGAACTCAAACGCCAGTTGCGGGAGGGCGATACGGTGCCGATCACCCTGGTGGTCGAGGGCAAGGACAAGAAGCGCCAGACCATCGAGGTACAGGCGACAGTGCGCCCATTACAGGCCACGGGCGCGCATGGGAATGCGCACAGCGGGGCAATGAAGCATTGAGGATCATCGCGTAACGCCAGGTCTGCAGCTTCCTCATTCAGGGAATTCAACGGGAGTGCTATTCTCCCGTGTTCTGATCCGCACCCGGCAAACCATGCCCTTGCTGCACGCCGTTGGCGAAGGACTCACATGAACCGCGACAGCACCCATTTTTTCCTGCTCAATGTCGGGCATTTCTTCGATCATTTCTTTACCCTGATTTTCGCCACGGTCGCGGCGCTGGCGCTGTCGCGCGAATGGGGTCTGGGTTATGCGGAACTGCTGGTCTACGCGACACCGGGTTTTTTCGCCTTCGGGCTGTTCGCGCTGCCCGCGGGATGGCTCGCTGACCGCTGGAACCGTGAGGGCATGATGGTGGTGTTCTTCATCGGCATAGGCCTGTCCTCCGTGGCTGCAGGGTTTGCACAGACGCCGCTGCAGATGGGCGCAGCGCTGTTCGTGATCGGCATTTTCGGCGCCATCTACCATCCTGTGGGCCTGGCCATCGTCACCACGGCTTGGAAAAACATCGGCATGCGCATTGCGGTGAATGGGGTCTGGGGCAACCTCGGTGTGGCCTGCGCTGCGCTGGTGACAGGGTTTTTCATCGACAACGGCGGATGGCGCGCCGCCTTTGTCATTCCCGGCCTGCTTTGTGTGGCAACGGGTTTTGCCTATGCATGGCTGCGCTGGGCCGAGGTGCGTGCGGCACCTGTCCATCGGGCGAAAGTGGCGGCGGGGAGCCGGCCTGCAGCGTTGCCGCCGGATTACAAGGCCGTGCTGGTGCGGGTATCGGCGATTGTGTTCATCACCGCGGCGATCTCCAGCATTGTTTTCCAGTCAACCACCTTTGCCCTGCCGAAAATCTTCGACGAGCGCCTGCAGGGCATTGCGAGCGCGCTTGCCGATGCCTGGACTGCCGGCGGTGCCGGCGGTAAGGGCGATGTGGCGACCATGGTGGGCATGTTCGCCTTCATCGTGTTTGCCGTGGCATCGATGGCGCAACTGGTGACGGGAAAACTGCTGGATACCTACAGCCCGCGGGCAATTTTCATGGGTGCCGCGGTGTTCCAGGTGGTGTTCTTTGCAGCCATGCCCGGACTGCAGGATGGCATGGCGCTGGCGGTGGCATTGGGCTTCATGCTGGGGGCCTTCGGCCAGATACCGATCAACGATTTTCTGATCGGCAAGATGGCCAGTGGCGAATTCCGCGCGCGGATTTATGCCGTACGCTATGTGGTGAGCTTTACCGTGCTGGCGCTGACGCTGCCCTTCGTTGCCGTGGTCTATGACAACTGGGGCTTTGATACGCTGTTTCGCGTGCTGGCGTTTGCGGCATTGCTGATACTTGTGGCAGTGGCCTGCCTGCCGCGCAAGCTGCCTGAATCCGCGGTGCCGGCCGCGGTGCCCGCCTGATCGGCTCGCACCCGGAAGGCGTAATCAGGCCTTTTTAAGGCAGTGCTCGGTGAGGCGCACCCAGTAAGAGGCGCCCACCGGCAGGGCTTCATCGTTGAAATCGTAACCCGGGTTATGCAGCATGCAGCCCGGCGTGCCCGCACCCTGCCCGTTGCCCATGAACACATAGCAGCCGCGCTTGGCCTTCAACATGTAGGCAAAGTCCTCGGCCCCCATGGTGGGCGAGAACTTGCGATGCACCCGCTCCTTGCCGACCAGGTTTTCCAGAACACCGGCGGCGATTTCGGTTTCCTCGGGCCAGTTGACGAGGGGCGGATAGCCGCGCTGGTACTTGAACTCGATCGTCGCGCCATGCGCGGCGGCGACACCTTCGGCGACGCGGCGGATACCGGCTTCCATGGTATCCACAGTTTCGGGTTTGAAGGCGCGTACCGTGCCGCGCAGGACCGCTTCGGGCGGAATCACGTTATAGGCATCACCCGCATGAAACTGGGTGACGCTGAGGACGGCGGCATCCACCGGCTCGATGGTGCGTGACACCAGGCTCTGCAGGGCCTGCACGATGGCTGCGCCCGCCAGCACAGGATCGACCCCCAGATGCGGCATGGCGGCGTGCGCGCCATGGCCGCGCACTACCAGGTCGAACTGGTCGGCGCTCGCCATCATGGGGCCGGGTATCAGCGCAAAGCGCCCCAGATCCAGCCCCGGCCAGTTGTGCAGGCCGTAGACCGCATCCATGGGAAATTTCTCGAAAAGTCCCTGCTCGACCATCACCCGCCCGCCACCGTCGTGCTCCTCGGCAGGCTGAAAAATGAAATGCACCGTGCCCTCGAAATTGCGCGTCTCGGCGAGGTAGCGCGCAGCACCCAGCAGCATGGTGGTATGCCCGTCGTGGCCACAGGCATGCATTTTCCCGTCGTGGCGCGAGCGATGCTCGAAGGTGTTGGCCTCCTGGATGGGCAGTGCGTCCATGTCGGCACGCAGGCCGATGGCCTGCTTGCTCTTGCCGGCACTGAGGGAGCCGACCACGCCGGTGCCGGCCAGCCCGCGGTGAATGGCTATCCCATAACTTTCCAGCTCACGCGCCACGACATCGGAAGTGCGCTCTTCACCGAACGCGAGTTCCGGGTGCGCGTGCAGATCGCGGCGGATCCGGGTGAGATCGGGGCGCAGGGCTTCAAGTCGGGGTAGAAGGTTCAGTGAGTCCATCAGTCCACCCGGATGCCGGCTTCCTTGATGATCCTGCCAAACTTGGCAAGGTCCGCAGTAATGAGCGCCGCAAACTGCTCGGGCGTGTTGGTCAGGGGTGTATAGCCCAGGTCGGACAGGCGCTTGTTGACATCGGGCGCCGCGACCGCGCGCCCCAGGTCTGCCGCAAGCCGCCGGGCAATGTCGCGGGGCACGCCTGCGGGTGCGATGACGCCATTCCACGCCTCGTATTCGAATCCGGGAATGATGGTCTCGGCAACCGTGGCCACATCCGGCAACACACTCGAGCGCTGCTTTCCGCTGTACCCGATGGCGCGCAGCCTGCCCGCGCGAATATGCGGCAGGGGCCCGGTCATGCTGTCGAACACCATGCTGACTTCGCCGGCGACGACGGCGGTGGTCATGGGCGCATTGCCCTTGTACGGCACGTGCAGGATATCCACCTTGGCCGCATTCTTGAACAGCTCGGCGGCAATATGCAGTGGCGCGCCATTGCCTGACGAGCCATAGGTGAGCTTGCCGGGATTGGCGCGCGCATAGCTGAGCAATTCCTTCAGGTTGTTGACCGGCACCGAGGGATGCACCGCAATGACCACCGGATACAGGGCGACGATGGACAGCGCGGTGAAGTCCTTTATCGGGTCCCAGCTCAGCTTGCCTGCCTGCAGATGCGGCTGAATGCAGTGCCCGTTGGTGGTGAGCAGCATGGTGTAGCCGTCGCCCGCCTGCCGCGCGACATACTCGGTGGCGATGTTGCCGCCCGCGCCGGCGCGATTCTCCACGATGATCGACTGTCCGATCTGTTCCTGCATCTTCTGTCCAATGGT
>JBCKLP010000088.1:0-9680 GCA_038903735.1 Burkholderiales bacterium
TGCAGCACCATGGTGGTGCAATTGAGGTCAGCAGCGACCCGGGCAGGACCTGCTTTCGCATCATTTTCCCGCTGTGAGCGGAGGTGATTATTTTTTATTGGGCACTATCGGCAAATTTGCCTGAAATGTGCCGGAAGGTTGGGCCATGAAGCCTGTCTGGGTCGTCGATGACGACCGCTCGATCCGCTGGGTATTCGAGAAAGCGCTAACGCGCGAGGGAATCAGTTTCAAGGCATTCGCCTCGGCCAGGGAGGCGCTGGACGAACTCGAACTGGCCTCACCGCAGGTACTGGTATCCGATATCCGCATGCCCGGCCCATCCGGGCTGGAACTGCTGCAAACGGTAAAGCAGCGTTTTCCCGCGTTGCCGGTCATTATCATGACGGCGTATTCCGACCTGGAGTCTGCTGTAGCGGCGTTTCAGGGTGGCGCGTTTGAATATCTTCCCAAACCGTTTGATGTGGATCAGGCGGTGGAACTTATCCGCCGCGCACTGGACGAATCCGTGCGTGAGGAAGGCGCTGCCGATGCCATCACCACAGCGCCGGATATGCTGGGACAGGCCCCGGCAATGCAGGAAGTTTTCCGTGCCATTGGTCGTCTGGCGCAATCCTCGGCAACCGTGCTGATCACGGGAGAATCGGGTACCGGCAAGGAACTGGTGGCCCTGGCGCTGCACCGCCACAGCCCGCGAGTAGGTAATCCATTCGTGGCGATCAATACCGCAGCAATGCCCAAGGACCTGCTGGAGTCCGAATTATTCGGCCACGAGCGTGGCGCTTTTACCGGGGCGCAGACTATGCGACGCGGTCGTTTCGAACAGGCAGAGGGGGGCACCCTGTTCCTTGACGAAATTGGCGATATGCCCGCGGAATTACAGACCCGCCTTTTGCGTGTGCTGTCGGATGGCACTTTTTATCGGGTTGGCGGACATCAGCCGATTCGCGCCAATGTGCGGGTGATTGCCGCAACGCACCAGGAATTGGAGGCGAGGGTGCGCGAGGGAATGTTCCGGGAGGATCTGTTCCATCGCCTCAATGTTATTCGCCTGCGGCTGCCCAGCCTGCGCGAGCGTCGCGGCGACATTCCACTGCTGGTGAGGCATTTTCTGGTGAAAAGCGCGGCCGCAACGGGTATGGAGCCCAAGCGCCTGTCAGAAGCCGCGTTGAACGAACTGCTTGCGCAGGACTTTCCAGGGAACGTGCGGCAACTGGAGAACCTTTGCCACTGGCTTACCGTCATGGCGCCCACACAAGTCATCGAAACGGCGGATCTGCCGCCGGAACTGCGTGGCGGAACCGACGCTCAAATGAGCGCCGACTGGGTGGATGCCTTGGGGCGGGAAACCGAGCGCCAACTGGCGCGGGGCGATACTGGCATCATGAGCAGCCTGGTGAATGAATTCGAAAAAATCTTGATATCCAAAGCCTTGGCGCGCACCGGCGGCCGGCGCATCGAGGCTGCCCATCTGCTTGGCATGGGGCGTAACACCATCACGCGGAAAATCGCCGAACTGGGCCTTGAGATCAAAGGCGAGGGCGACAGCGAAATCTGAGCCTTGTGCAATGCAATTTTTGCGTTGCAGCAAATGGTTCAGAAAAAGCTTAAAATTCTTCAAATTCCGGGGAGCTTAGGTGCCATATCTACGCTGGCGCTCCCCGCGAATTGCGGCCGCCCCAAGGGTTCTGGCCGGTATTCTCAGGAGAATCCAATGAGCAAGGCAATACCCGAAGGCGTCGAAATCCGCGGACGCCTGCATCCACAGTTCGAACAGATACTTAGCGCAGATGCATTGGTGCTGCTAGGCGTGCCTGCATCGGGAGTTCGAGGCTCGCCGCTAGATATTGCTGGCGAAACGCGATACGCGGCAACGGGAGTTTGATGTCGGGCAACTAGCGGATTTTCTTCTTCCCGGATTTTCTTCCGGATACCCTTGCCATCCGCGAATCGGAATGGCGCATCGCGCCCCAGCCAGCGGACCTGTTGGACCGGCGCGTCGAAATCACCGGCCCCACTGATCGCAAGATGGTGGTGAACGCGCTCAATTGCGGCGCAGCCACCTTCATGACTGACTTTGAGGACTCCAATTGTCCGACATGTGCCCGACCTGGAGGAATTTGATCGAGGGCCAGATCAATCTGCGTGACGCCGTCGCACGGACCATCTGCCTGGAAAGCAACGGTAAGCAATACCGTTTGAATGACAAGACTGCCGTGCTGATCGTGCGTCCGCGTGGCTGGCATCTGCTCGAAAAGCATTGGCTGGTGGACGCTAGACTGAAGTTCCTCCCCCAAAAAAGCGAGTTTCCCCTATGAAACCCCCTCATTTTGAGGTTCCACGTTCTGGCTACATTTTGATCTGAGCGATCAATTCGAGGGCATGTTTTTGCTTCGGGTTGGCAGTGGTGGTGATCTGGAAAGTGGGCGCATCCTGAGCGCCTTTTGGCGTGCGGCAAGTGTTGCGCACGATGGTTTGCAGCTCCTGCATCAACGTCTTGAAGCTATGCACCGGGGTTCCATCATCCAGGGTGCGGCTGGCTACCTTCTTCATCGCCGCCTCAGAGCGCTTGGCCGGCGCCACCGGGTCGCGGGTGAGCTTGGCGGCCTGATCTTCATCGGCAAACATCAGCTCGCGCCAGGCCTCGCGCATATGCCACTCCACGTAGTAGGCCAGCATGCACAGAAAGATATGCGCGCGCACCCGACCTTCCAGATAATGATGAATCGGGCGCACCTTCAAATCCATCATCTTCATCGACCGAAACGCCCGCTCCACCTGCGCCAGGGACTTGTAGGTTCGCACACAGGTAGCCGCATCCATGCGCTCTGCCTTGAGCGATGTGCGAATGATGTACAGCCCATCAAGGGCCGCCTCGGCGCTGATGTTCTGGGCAAGGCGGGCAAATGTCAGCGCGTCATCGGTAATGGTCAGCTCAAAATGCTTGGCCACCTTGTACTGGTTGATCACCTTGCCCACCGCCACACCAATCTTGTCCTTGCCCGCGAGCTTGCCGGTCGTTACCCGTGCTTGAATCTTTTGCAGATTCTTCTCCGTGGCCAGGAGCAAATCGTCTCGGGTGTGTACCCGCAATTTGGCCAACTCCGAGTTGCGACATGCCACCAGACGCTCGCCGGGAAATTCGGGTGAGCTGATCTCCAGCAAATTGCGCTCATCGAACAGCCCCATCTGCAAATGGCCCTGCTCCACCAGAGAGCGAATCGAGGCACTGCGCAGCGCTGTGACCCAGTCGATGTCGCTGTCTTGGCTCATCTCATCAATGGCCTTTTGGGAAATCATGCCCCGGTCCCCTACCATCACCATGCGCTGGATACCAAACTGCTCGCGCAGGCGTTTGACCTCGGGCATGAACGTCGTGCTGTCCGATGTATTGCCGGGGTGTACCGAGATCGCCACCGGGCAACCCCGACCATCGGTGAGCAGGCCGTAGTTGACCTGCAGCGTGCCGCGCTTGCCATCGCGGCTGTAGCCCAATTGGGCCAGGGGGCAGTGGCTGCCCTCGAAGTAACTCGACGAGAGATCGTAGAGCACCAGCGAGTCCTCCTGCAGGTGGCGTGTTGCCAGCTTCTTTTGAATCCGGTCTTGTCCCGCGAGCAGCCAGTCCATGGCGGCGTACAGATCGTCTTCAGTGGCATCAGCCACGCCAAACTCCTGCGCCAGGGTGCTGGTGTGCCATAGCCGCGTGGTGGCCAGCTTGGTGGCGGGGCACAGAATGCGCGAGGCCACCATGGCCTGCACCAGGTCACGCTCAGGGCAAGGCTTGGAGGCCAGCAGGGAGGCTAGCCCCAAGCGCTGCATGGCGAGTTGCACGGCTTGCACATGGCCGTGCGCCATTGAGCGCGTGATCTCGAAGGTTTGCGCCACGGGGCACAGAGCCTCGCCGCGCAAGGCGGCGCGAATCGAATCGATCTGGAATGCCGCCAAGCCCGACAAATTGGCCAGTGTGCGCTTGCAAACCTTGGCACCCTCGCGGTAGGACTCACGCAACAAAACGGTGGGGGTCGACCCTCGGTTTGGAATTATTTGAATATGCATGCCTACATTTATAGACTATTACATTGGTAATGTCAATAACATTACATGTCTACAAAAAGAAACACGAAAAACCCACAATGTTGTTGATTCAAAAGGGATTTCCACTCAAAAACGAGGAGGATGGGGGAGGAACTTCAGGCTAGACCGGTGTCAGGCGCCTTGTTCGATTTTGCCCTTTACTTCTTCACCTTTGGGGCGGAACAGGCGCGAAACCGTCTCGCGCCGTTGTAGTCGATCAGAGGGCGATAGCCTCTTCGCCGTAGATTTCCTTCGACGCTTTCCTCAGGTGCGGCATGACGTCCTCGGCGAAGCGCTGCATGTTGCGCAGCGTGAGGTCGGCCGGCAGGGTGCCGAACTGCAGCATGGTGAGCAGGTTGCCGAAGCCGATCTCCTTCGCGTAGCGCAGCAGCGTCTCGCGCACCGTCTTCGCGCTGCCGCACACGAACATGCCCATGTCCACGGCGCGCTTCGCATCGACGGTGCCGGTGATGTCGGTCTTGGCCAGCGCGATGGCCTTCATGGACTCGCGCGAGGAGTAGCCCGGCGGGAGCAGCATCTCGACCGGTTTTTTCAGGAAGCGGTTGCGGAAGACTTCGAAGTGCGGCCCGGCCTCGCGCAGCGCCGACTCGTCGGTATCTCCGACATACACCATGCTGGCCCAGCCGAGCTGGCGAGGGCTGGCCGTGTAGCCCATCTGCCTGGCCGCGTCGCGGTACATCTGCAGGTAGCGGCCTACAGTCTTGATCGGGCTGAAGGTCTGCAGGTAGGTGTACTTGTGCGCCGGGTCGGCGGCGAACTCTATGGTTTCGCGGCTGCCCTGCGAGGGAATCCAGATGGGCGGATGGGGCTGCTGGTAGGGCCGCGGCCACAGGTTCACGTACTCGAAGTGGTAGTGCTTGCCGTGGAACTCGAACGGCCCGGTTTCGGTCCAGGCGCGCACGATCAGGTCGTGCGCCTCGTGAAAGCGCTCGTGCGAGAAGGCCGGGTTGACACCGAAGGTATGGTATTCGGCGCCGATGCCACGCACGAATCCGGAAATGAGCCGCCCGCCGCTGATGTTGTCTATCATCGCGTGCTCTTCGGCGATGGTGAGTGGATGGTTGCGCAGCGGCAGGGCGCTGCCGAGTATGGCGATCTTCACCCTGGTGGTGCGCTGCGTGAGCGCCGAGGCGATCACGATGGGCGAGGGCATCATGCCGTAGGCGGTCTGGTGGTGCTCGTTGACGCACACGCCATCGAAGCCCATTGTCTCGCCCAGCACCAGCTCGTCGAGATAGCGCTTGTACAGCGCGTGGCCCTTTTTCGGGTCGTAGAAGCTGTTGGGCAGCGTGGTCCACACCGTCGGATAGTCTTTTGTCGCCTCCAGATCGAGGTCGGCATAAGGCATCAGGTGAAAGAGCAGGATGTTCATCAGAGGCTCCCGGCGAACTCGCGCACCAGCTTTGCAAACAGCCCGGGCTTTTCCACATGCGGCAGATGGCCGCACTGCGGCACGATATCCACGCGCGCCTGGGGAATGAGCTTGCGGTAAGCCACGGCGTAGCCGGCGGGCAGCACCTGGTCGTTCTCGCCCCAGATGATCTGTGTCGGCAGGGTGATGCGATGCAGCCACTTGTGCAGGTTCGGGTCGTACAGGCGCGGCTCCCAGGCGAGCTTCGCGGTCGTGAACTGGTTCTTCAGCGCGACCTCGGTGTTCTCCGGCGTCGCCTCCTGCGCCAGCAGGCGATCGGGCACCGTCTGGTCGACGAACAGGTTTCTCATTTTCGCCTCGCCGACCCACATGAAGGGGTCGCCCTTTTTCAGCCCGGGCACGTGTATCCCGGAGGCCCCGACCACCGACAGCGCCCGCATGCGGGTCGCATTGCGGATGGCGATCTCCAGCGCCAGCCAGCCACCTATGGACGCGACCACGACCAGCACCTCGCGCAGGTCCAGCTTCTCCATGAAGCCGAGGTAGAAGTAGGCGAGGTCATGGATGTTGTCGAGCCAGACGGGCTCGTCGGAGGCGCCAAATCCGGGGTGCTCGGGCACCAGCACCTCGAAATCCTGCGCCAGATCCTCCATGAAGGGCAGGATGGCCGATGCGCCGGAGGCGCCGTGAAGAAACAGCAGCGGCTGGCCCGCGCCGCCGCGCTTCAGCGTGATGCTGCAGCCGGACAGGGCCAGCGTCTCCTGCTTGAATGCCACGGCGCTTCGCTCCCGCTATTCGACTTGCATGCCGGAGCGGCGCACTGCGTCGGCGTACTTGGCAATTTCGGCGCTGACGAAGGCGCGGAACTGGTCGGGCGTGGAGGACACCGCCTCGTTGTAGAGCGCTGCGATCTGCTCGCGGTAGGCGGTGTCCTTCGCCGCTCGCGCCGCGGCGAAGGACACGCGATCCAGTATGGGCCGCGGCGTGCCGGCGGGCGCGAACAAGCCTCCCCACACGGTCGAGACCATCTGCGGATAGCCGGCCTCGGCAAAGGTGGGCACATCGGGCAGCAGCGGACTGCGTTGCGTGCTGGTCACGGCCAGGGCGCGCAGCTTGCCGCTTTTCAGCAGTTGCACGACCCCGCCGCTGGTCTCTATCATGGCCTGCACCCGGCCGCTCAGCAGATCGGGCACCGCCGCGCCGCCGCCCTTGTAGGGCACGTGCAGCAGGTCTATGCCGGCCTGCCCCTTGAACAGCTCGCCGTTCAAGTGCGACATGGAGCCGTTGCCGGCCGAGGCGAAGGCGAGCTGGCCGGGCTTGGCCTTGGCCATGGCCACCAACTGCAGCACCGTGCTCACATTGAGCGACACGTGAGCAAGCAGGATGTTCGGGCCGCTGAAGGTGATGGAAATCGGGGCGAGATCCCGCTCCGTGTCGTAAGGCAGCTTGCGGTAGATGGAAGGCGCGATGCTGTTGGCCCCCGTCACCCCGTACAGCAGGGTATAGCCGTCGGGCGCGGCCTTGGTCACGTAGTTGACGCCCACCGTGCCCGCGGCGCCGGACATCGATTCGACCACCACGGGCTGGCCCAGTCCGTCCGACAGGCCCCTGGCCAGAAGCCGTGACAGCGCCTCGGCGGTGCCGCCCGTGCCCAGGGGATTGATGAGGCGCAGGGGCTTCACCGGGTAGGTCTGAGCCTGGGCAATGCCAAGGCTCGCGAGCAGCGCCGCAGCAACCAGGGTCTTCAACACTTTCGAGATCATCACACTCGCTCCTGAAATCGCGGCCGGCAAGGTTGGTTGTGCGGACACTGGGCTACTCTGCCTTGAAGGCAACTTCTTTAATATTACGCCACACGCAGCTCGGGCGACATGTTTTCATCGTTTTGTCGCGAGAAATACATGTCGCGAGAAATACATGTCGCGAGAAATACATTGACCGATCGTGACCGGTCAATGTATAAAACCATAACAGCGCTGACCCGGCATTCACGTCGCTCACGTTCATCCGGAATGACCGGTCACGTTCGACCGGAATCGTTGCTCATCTTCACCGGAATACGCACTGGAGGCCGGTGTGAAAGAGCTGTTCGAAATGGTGGGTTTGGGCAAGGTGAAGATCGAAACCAACGCTTGCTATGCACTGAAGGACGCAGGCCAGGCCCATCAGGATGTCAGGCCCATCAGGACCTGGTCGCGCGTAAAACTACGGGGTCCACGATTCTGATTCCGTAGCCATTGATAGCCAATGAAAGGAGAAGTCATGCGTTTCCTGATTCGTTTTTCCCAAGGATTTGCCTCCGCGCTGGTGGTTTCCCTCGCGGCACTCGCGCCGGCAGCGGCGCAGGCGCAGGCCTTCCCGTCAAAGCCCATCAGGATCGTTCAGGGTTTTGGCGCGGGCGGCCAGGCCGACACGCTGGCGCGGATACTCGGCCAGGGCCTTTCGGAGGAGATCGGGCAAACCGTCATCGTGGAAGGACGCACGGGCGCGGGCGGCAACATCGCTTCCGAGTATGTTGTGAAATCGCCGGCCGACGGCTATACGCTCATTTTGCAGACCAACGGTCACGCGGTTTCGGCCGCCCTCAACAAGACGCTTCCCTACGATCCGCTGCACGATTTCAAATGGCTGTCGTTGACGACTGGGTTTGTGTTCCTGGTTGGCAACAGCCCCGAGAGCAGGATCAGCAGTCTCAAGGAACTGATCGAGACCGCGAAAAACGACCCCGGGAAGCTCTCCTTCTCCTCCGTCGGCGTGGGCACGACGCAGCATCTCATCGGCGAACTGCTGCAATCCACCGCCGGGGTCAAAATGCTGCACGTCCCGTACCGCGGCGGCGGCGCTCCGGTGAGCGACGTGATTGCCGGCCGTGTCGACATCCTGTTCGACACGTTCACCGTTGCACGGGCGCACGTGCAGGGCGGCAAGCTGCGTGCGCTCGCGGTCACTTCCAGAACCCGCATCCCGCAGTTGCCCGACGTGCCGACGGTGGCCGAGACAGTGCCCGGATTCGAGGTGACATCATGGATGGCCGTCGCGGGCCCGTCGGGCCTTTCGGCCGATGCAGTTGACAGGCTCCACCGCGCGCTGGTGAGAGGGGCTGTCAGGCCCGAGATCCGCAAGCGGCTCGCCGATCTCGGAGGTACGCCCACGTCGAGCACGCCGGAGGAAACCACACGCCACGTCGCGGCGCAGATCGACAAGTGGAAACGCGTAGTCGATCAGGCGAACATACCCAAACAGTGAAGCGAGCGTACTACAGGCCGCTCGATACCGCTTTGGCACAGCGTTGCATGCCATGGCCGATGAATTGGCGGGACTCTTGCGCGCGGACATCAATGGCATCGCCAAGGCGGTCAAGGCGGTTGGGCTGCAACCGGAGTAATGCCTTGCATGGAAGCGCTCCTTCCCGTCGCGAATGATATTTCAAACATGGGATGCAGACTAGCTATTTCTCTGCACCCAAAGCTAATTCTGTACGAATAAAGTGTAACTTTATTACCCTTATGCTCGCGCTATCGCTGCTTTCGGAAAAAAAGGCGTGGTGCACTTGCTCATGCTGATGGCCAATTACATGATGAGGACTGTGATTACAATGGCGCTACTTTAAGGAAGAGGAAGCAGGGAAAGGCTGATACCAGAAGGAGTTACGATGGAGGTATGAAGACTTCATAGTCACCCCTGGAGGATCAGCCTTTGAGAAATGCTAACAGGAAAGAGCGCATGCAGGAATCGATCAAGCGGATTCGAAGCGGTTTTTTGCAGGCGGGTCGCGAGAAGCTCTTCAACGTCTTGCCGGCGCAGGAGTTGGCGCGCGCGGTGCAAGAAGAAGTCGGTGTCTGGCGGGATCGACTCTATGCCCCGCTGGTAGCGCTGCGCTTGTTCGTCGAGCAGGTGCTGCACACTGACCACGCCTGCCAGGACGTGGTGGTGCGATACGCCAGCGAGCGGGTGGCGCAGGGCGAGGCACTGGTGAGCCTGTCGAGCGGGCCGTATTGCAAAGCCCGTCAGAGGTTGCCCTTGGGGCTGGTGGAGCGGCTGGGCAAGATGGTGGGCCAGCGGCTCGAAGGAGGTTCAACGGCGGCATGGAGGTGGCGTGGGCGGCCGGTGAAGATTGTCGATGGTACGACGGTGACGATGCCCGACACGGAGGACAACCAAGCGCGCTATCCGCAACATGGCAAGCAGAAACCCGGACTGGGCTTTCCCATCGCCC
>JBCKLP010000089.1:0-9589 GCA_038903735.1 Burkholderiales bacterium
CGCACCGGTCAGGATAATTGACGCTTACCGGTCAAGATAGTTGACGCCGGGCACGGCAGAACGTGATTAACTCGGACGGAACGCTGGTGATCTACTTCGGCGAGTTGTCCGGCGGCACCCCTGAAACAGTCCGATTCTGCGAACGACTGGGGAAACCATTCATCGCGGTCGATGCCAGCGCTTCCGATGCTGGCGTGATTGCAGCCAGGGCGGCTGGATTCATCGCGGCGAACTCGATCGTGGTGGTGAACGTGGCAGGGCCGAGGGCGAGCAGCCGGCCTGGTGCGCAGTCCGTTACGTCATCCGCCATTCGAACATTGCTGGCAGAGGGCTGACCGGATGCAGGTTCACGAGCGGGATGCGTGTCCACGGCATCGAAATCAAATCAAGGACCGATCGACACCCGCGAAAGAAGGGGGGAAGGCCTGGCACTACACGGTGTGAAGAAGTGACGGTCTATGACCAAAACATGGCCTTCCATTTCACACTTTTTTCATACTCCGACCGTAGGGTAACCATTAAGTCATTGATTTAATGGTGGGTGGTACAGGGTTTGAACCTGTGACCCCTGCCGTGTGAAGGCAGTGCTCTACCGCTGAGCTAACCACCCCGTTGACCGCCAATTGTCCCATAGACATGCCGAGGAGGCAATAATGCGGGGAAACGCATTTCTTCGCGTGGCTCGATTGGCCTCTGGCCACCCCTCCTGCAGTGCCCTATGTCATCGCCCAACCCATAGCTCGCCAAAAAGCATGCGTCAGCGCATCCATCTTGAAGCTAAGTGTTTGTACTGACGACAGAACGCGCCTGTCCTAAAAGAGCCACACCCAAGGCATTATTGGCATCCGCTCTATCGTCCATCTTTAACCATTCACAGGAGTTGCGGTCTTTTTTCGCAACGCCTCGTTAACGCGGGGCATGACTTCTGTTGCCATTAATTCCATGGAGCGCTTTGCCAATCTTGGTTCGACCCAATCCATTCCGCCATAGACTAATTCTCCTATCTCACCAACTCGATCGCTGAGGGCCAGCAGCTCGTCGACTACCTTGTTTACAGTGCCATAAATCACTAACTTGTCCAGGATGTAATCAATCGTGATCTCTGAATCAGGTTGCTCCTTGCTCTCCTTGAATACTGCTTGTCGCCCCCCACGGAAGAATTTTCTGCTCAGCTGTTCGTAATAAAATCGATAGGGACTTTTGGGATCGTATCGACCATACGCAGCCGCAGTTTTATCGTCATCCGCGACAAAAATCGTGCGCGCGACCCGCCAGTCGGCTGGATCAGCGGTTTTACCTGCATTGGTTTTTCCCTGCGAATAATTTGTCCAATGGGATGGCAACCATTTGTCAAGGAGAAAATTTGCCGATAGAGGGTGAAAATCCCGTTCTCCCATGATAATCACCCCTTTGGAGAAGGGGGCTACCACAGCTCCTACAATCTCAGGCCGAGGAGATTGGAGCGGCTTGGGCATGATGCCGACACCCAGTTCCGTCTGCATTGTTCGTCGAGTTGTTATCTTGAATCGATTGTTGGGTAAGTCAATATCGTAAGGCGTATCTCTTTTCCAAATCTCCAGAATCACGTCGATTGCTTCCGCGAAAATCTTGTTTCGATCTTCATCCAGCAATCCCAGTACTTCAGAATCAAAAGGCGTACCCGTACTGATGCCGAGAATCAGGCGTCCATTCGAAAGGTGATCAAAAAGCGCCGCATGCGCTGCCATTTGAGCAGGATGCATATGGGACAAGGTTGCGGTCCCGGTTCCCAGTCTAAGGGACTTGGTTGAGTGAATCAGCGTAGCTAGAAACAGCATGCTGCTGGTAACGTTTTCCGCCTTATCGGCCAGATGCTCGCCTATAAATGCATCATGGAACCCGAGTTTATCCGCCAAGATGAATGCCTCACGATCCTCCTGCAGGGTTTCTGTCATGTTTCGGTGCAGAGGATGCACCGGCATAGTGAAGTATCCGAGCCGCATTAAATTCTCCAATCGGGTTGATTTGTCCGCATTGATTTTTTCCAGTCAAAGCTGGGTGCAAATGCGCTCAATAACTACAGTGGTCTGGATTATCATTTTCCGGGGCACAGTTTCAATTCACCCCGATAGCGATTGGCACGTTTGACATAAATATCCGCAATATGTACGAGGTGTCTGCTTTCCTCCGGAGACAATTCGCGCACTACTCGTGCTGGCGATCCAATCGCTAGCACGCCATCCGGAATTAACTTTCCTTCTGGAAGCAAAGCGCCCGCACCCAGAATACAGCCGTTACCAATTTTCGCTCCATTTAGGACTATGGCTCCCATTCCTACGAGAGACCCATTTCCGATGACACATCCATGCAGCATAACCATATGACCGATGGTAACGTCGTTTCCCAAGATTAGCGGATACCCGGGATCTGCATGCAAAATAGAACCATCTTGAACATTACATCGTTCGCCAAGTGAAATTACCTCGTCATCCCCTCTGATAACCGCATTGAACCAAACGCTCGCGTTATGCGCGAGGGTGACAGAGCCGATGATCGTGGCGTTAGGCGCGACATAGAACTCAGACGAGCGGAAAACCGGTTCGCGCTTATCGAGCGAGTAAATAGACAAAATTATGTCTCCCTGAGCACTTTAATTGATGCAACATGTTGCTATGATGCCGATTTTGCGGCAAGCATGATTGATGATCCCAAGCCAGTCAATTTATTACATGGTCAGGGGGGTGCGCTACCATGTTCGCCAATGGGGCAGCACAAACGCACCCAAGGTGGTTTTTCTGCACGGTTGGATGGATGTATCTGCGTCGTTCCAGTTCGTGGTCGATCAACTGCGTGGTAACTGGCAGGTGCTGGCACCTGACTGGAGAGGCTTCGGGCTCACTGATTGGTCTGGTGCAGATTCATATTGGCAACCCGATTATCTTGCGGACCTGGATAAGCTACTGGACATATTGCAGCCTGACCAGCCGGTAAATCTGGTCGGGCACAGTATGGGAGGGAATATCGCCTGCGTATATGCCGGTGTGCGCCCGCGGCGCGTGTCCCGCCTGGTGAATCTGGAGGGAGTAGGCATGCGTGACAGTCGGCCCACCGAGGCGCCAAGGCGACTCGCGCAATGGCTTGACGAACTTGGACAAATGCAGAATCTTCGTGACTACGCTTCTTATGATGAACTCGCGGATCGATTATGCGCACAAAATGCGCGTCTTGATCCAGAACGAGCTGCTTTTCTGGCCAGACATCGGGGGTGCACAGACAATAATGGGAGAATTAAGTTGCGTGGTGACCCGACGCACAAGCGGGTCAACCCGGTGCTTTATCGTGGTGCCGAAATAGCGGCCTGTCTGCGCGCAATCACCGCGCCAGTCGCATGGGTGGAAGGTGAATTAACCGATATATTCGACAAGTTTCGAATATCAAGAGAAGAAGTGAACGCGCGAGTTCGTGAAATTCCGAACTGTATTGAGAGAAAGATTCCTGGGGCCGGTCACATGGTTCATCATGAGAAACCCGAATGCGTGGCGGAAATAATTGATGAGTTTCTGGTATGAAAGCCGATGGCAATGATATTTGACCTGCATTCTCATTCAACCGCATCCGATGGCACGCTTTCGCCCACCGAACTGGTGCAGCGGGCGCATCGGAACGGCGTAACTGTGTTGGCATTGACCGATCACGATGGAACCAGTGGGTTGGCTGAAGGCAGAGCGGCCGCGCAAGACTTGGAGATACGTTTCGTTTCAGGTGTTGAAATTTCTGCAACCTGGGCTGGACGCACGATTCACATCGTGGGCCTAGGTATAGACCCTGATTTCCCGCAACTGGCGGCAGGGTTGTCAGAAATCAGGGAAAGCCGAAAAGCTAGGGGGATCCGCATTGCGTCGGAGCTTCAGAAAGAAGGAATTGAGGGAAGCCTTGATGCTGCCCTTGAATACGCAGGAAATCCCGATGTCCTGAGTCGTACCCATTTCGCCCGCCATCTGGTGGCAAAGGGTTACGGAAACGATATCAATGCGGTATTTCGCCGATTTCTGGCTGAAGGTAAACCAGGCTATATACCGCACGATTGGGTACCTCTGGAGAATGCAGTGAAATGGATTAATGCGAGTGGTGGCGTGGCCGTGGTTGCGCATCCAGGCCGCTATCGATTGCCTGAAAAGGAACTTCATTGTCTTCTAAAGGATTTTCGAGATTTTGGAGGAACCGCAATTGAAGTGCAGGCCGGTAGTCATGGCGCGAAGCAAGCGGGGCTGTTTGCCAAATTGTCTCGAAAATTTGGATTTGCTTCTTCTTGTGGCTCCGACTTTCACAGTCCCGTGGAAAGCCGCGTAGACCTGGGCAGGTTACCGGCCCTTCCGCCTAACCTGACGCCAGTGTGGGAACGGTTTGCATACTGAGGACAGGTGCAGGCAAGTCGCATTCTTGGGAAAAGCTGTCTCCTACAAAAAACGATCATTTATCAATCGGAAGCAAAACTTCGATGGCACAGTTTTTCAGTATCCATCCGACGCATCCGCAGCCCCGGCTTCTGTATCAAGCAGCGCAGATTGTGCGAAACGGCGGTGTAATCGCTTATCCGACTGACTCCTGCTACGCGCTAGGTTGCCACATCGGCGATACTTTGGCACTGGAACGGTTGCGCCGGATACGGGATATAGACAATAAGCATCACTTGACGCTTATGTGCAGAAATCTGGCGGAGGTTGCTGTTTATGCACGGATTGATAATGCGACTTTCCGGCATCTCAAAAAAATGACCCCCGGATGCTTTACATTTATCCTCGAGGCCACTCGAGAGGTGCCAAAGCGATTGTTACATGCACGGCGCAAGACTATTGGCATTCGGGTTCCAGATAATCCAGTTGCCCTGGGTTTACTTGAAGAATTGGACGAACCGATGCTTTCTGCTACGGCCTTGCTTTATGAGGATCGAATTCCGGCAAGCAGCGCACAGGAGATTCGTCAATTACTTCAACATGAGTTGGCCCTGGTCATTGACGCGGGCCCATGCGGTACCGAGCCAACAACCATCCTGGATTTGACTGGTTCCGAGGTTGTCCTCATACGCCGTGGTAAGGGCGATCCTGGGGCGTTGAATAGTCAAGCCTGATAGAATGCGGTCGCTCAAAGAGTGCAGAAAAGCCCAATATTTCTGGTAGCCGATGGATTTGAATCTGGTACAAGTGATCGCGATCTATGTAATTCCGGTCATTCTCGCCATTACATTGCACGAGGCGGCACATGGATATGTCGCGATGTATTTCGGGGACCCTACAGCTTTTCGACGTGGACGCGTAAGCGCCAATCCTATTCGTCACATAGATCTGATTGGCACGATTGTGGTGCCGCTTGCGATGTTGATCGCAGGCAAGGTTCTTGGCGTTGGAGCACTTCTTTTGGGCTGGGCAAAATCGGTTCCAGTCAATATTTTGGCATTGCGACATCCCAAAAGAGACATGTTGTGGGTCGCTGTTGCCGGGCCTGGCGCGAATCTGTTAATGGCGCTTGCTTGGGCAGTATTTCTGAAATTTTCCTATGTCATGGAAGCAAATTACATCACCGTGCCATTGGCTCTTATTGCCAAAGCTGGGATATTGGTGAATGTTGTTCTGATGGTGTTGAACCTGTTACCGATACTACCTTTGGATGGTGCTCGCATTGTGGTCAGCCTTTTGCCGGAAAAAATTTCCGGAATGTATGCACGCTCCGAGCTGCTTGGCTTTCCCATTTTGATCTTTCTTATATTGACTAATTTACTGAGTTCGATTTTGTCTCCCATGGTCCAGTTGTCTATAGATCTTATACAGTCATTGTTCCAACTTTAGTTGCATATTCGAACCTTGTTCGATTGCAAATGTAACGGATTTCCAAATTCGAAAAGCGACAGCCAAACCCATGTATGAAGACCGAGTAGTTTCCGGAATGCGTCCCACCGGGGCACTTCACCTCGGGCACTATCACGGTGCCCTGAAAAACTGGGTGCGCCTGCAAGCTGAGTATCCGTGCCACTATTTTGTCGCGGATTGGCACGCGCTAACGACTCATTACGATACGCCAGATATGATTGAAGAGAGCGTTTGGGAAATGGTGATTGATTGGTTGGCCTGCGGAATCGATCCTTCCCAGGCAACCTTGTTCGTTCAATCCAAAGTGCCTGAGCATGCAGAACTGTTCACGTTGTTATCAATGATTACGCCATTGGGCTGGCTGGAGCGAGTGCCAAGTTACAAAGACCAGCAAGAAAAGCTACTTGATCGGGATTTGGCGACGTATGGGTTCCTGGGATATCCGTTGCTTCAAAGTGCGGACGTGCTTATTTACCGGGCACGGTACGTCCCTGTCGGAGAAGATCAGGTACCGCATATTGAATTTATGCGCGAACTGGCTCGCCGCTTCAATCATGTTTATGGCAAGGAACAAGGGTTCGAGGAGAAAGCAAGGATCGCCGCGAAAAAAATGGGGAGTCGAAAAGCAAAACTTTATGAACAGTTGCGTACTCGCTATCAGGAGCAGGGGGACGACAATGCCTTGCAGTCTGCGAGAGCCTTATTGGAGGAGCAGCAGAACCTAACCGTGGGCGACAGAGAGAGATTATTTGGATTTCTAGAGGGTGGAGGGCGGCTTATTTTGGTGGAGCCGGAGGCATTGCTCACAGAGGCTTCTCGTTTGCCAGGATTAGACGGTCAGAAAATGTCGAAATCCTACGGAAATACCATAGGTTTGCGGGAAGATGCAGATTCTGTTCGCAAGAAAATTCGGACCATGCCAACGGACCCTGCGAGAATAAAGCGCACCGATCCAGGCAATCCTGACAATTGCCCGGTTTGGCAGTTCCACCTGGTGTACACAGACGATAAAACGCGGGAATGGGCCAAGCAAGGTTGCCAAACTGCAGGTATCGGTTGCCTTGAATGCAAACAACCGGTTATTGACCGGGTGCTGAGCGAGCAGATTCCGATGAAGGAGCGGGCTCAAAAATATCTGGACGACCCCACTTTGGTAAAAAACATAGTCGCCGATGGATGTGAAAAGGCTCGAACACTCGCGCAGGAAACAATGCGGGAAGTCCGCGAAGCGATGGGATTGTCCTACTCATGAGCAGCATAAAGGGGCAGCAACTGGAAATTGCGACGCCGATACATGTGGAGACGGTGGCAGCCCCCATAGTTCTTGTTCACGGTAAGATTTTTACCGAAATTCCCACGGACTTATATATTCCACCGGACGCGCTTGAGATTTTTCTGGAAACATTCCAAGGACCCTTGGATCTCCTTTTGTATCTTATTCGCAAGGCGAATCTGGATATTCTGGATATTCCGATGGCAAAACTTACGGCACAGTATGTCGTATATGTTGAACGCATACGAAACAAGAATCTTGAACTCGCGGCAGAATATCTGGTAATGACTGCCATGCTCATGGAAATAAAATCGCGCATGCTGCTTCCAAGACCAAAGCTTGTTCCAGATGAGGAGGCAGATCCTCGCGCGGAATTGGTACGTCGATTGCAGGAGTACGAACGGATAAAATTGGCCGCATTGAAACTTGACCAGCTTCCGCAATTGGGTCGCGATTATCTGCATGTAGAGGTATACCTTGATGCTGCCTTGCAACAGGTATTACCCCATGTGGACCCAACTGATCTTGAACAAGCCTGGCGATTGCTGCTTTCCAGGGCAAAGCTCACGCAGCATCATCGGGTGACCCGCGAGGAGTTGTCAGTGCGAGAGCATATGAGCTTGATTTTACGCAGCCTTGCAGGCAGGGCTTTTATGGAATTCACCACACTTTTTGAAGGGAGCAAGGGCGTGTCGGTATTGATTGTCAATTTTCTGGCTGTGCTGGAACTGGTTCGTGAAAGCCTGATTGAGGTTACGCAGTCAGAGCCATTTGCTCCCATTTACGTGAAAATTGCCAATGCTTAGCGCAGGCGAAGTTAAAATAATCCTGGAAACCGCATTGCTGGCAAGTGAGGAGCCTTTGTCTTCGGCCATTTTGCGCCGCATGTTCGATGATCCCCCAAGCGCAGATACCGTTACACATTTATTGGAGGAAATTCGGGAAGACTGGAACAACAGAGGCGTGGAACTTGTCAATATTGCGTCCGGCTGGCGGTTTCAAACGCGCCCTGAGTTTCGCGATTATATTGATCGCATTTCTCCGGAGAAGGCACCCAGGTATTCGCGCGCTGTTCTTGAAACATTGGCCATCATCGCGTACAGGCAACCGGTAACCCGGGGTGATATCGAGAGTATTCGTGGTGTTACCGTTTCTGCCGGTATCATCAGGGCGTTAGAGTCACGCGGATGGATAGACAGCGTTGGATACAGAGATGTTCCGGGCCGCCCTGCACTTTACGCGACTACCAAGAGTTTTTTGGATGACCTTAGCCTGCGATCGTTGCAGGAATTACCCCCACTTGATGAGATAGCGAAATCACTTGACCTCACCCAGATCCCCGAGGGGAAAGAGCCCGCTGCGCAAGCCAACGCGCCCGAAGTCGGCGAATTCATCTCCGAGGCAAATTCGTCCTGAACCGGCTGCAGGGGAGCGTCTGCACAAGATGCTTGCGCAGGCTGGAATCGGTTCGCGCCGCCGCATGGAAGCACTGATTTCTCAAGGTCGTATACTTGTTAACGGAAATACGGCCCAGTTAGGTCAGCGAATAAGTTCCACGGACCGGGTTCAGGTGGATAACCATCCGATAGTGATCCTTGACGCGGAAGTCGAAACCCGTGTGCTGATTTATCACAAACCAGCCGGTGAAATCGTGTCACGCGACGATCCTCAGGGCAGAGCCAGTGTATTTGAGCATATGCCTGCTCTAAAGTCGGCACGTTGGATTGCGGTAGGCAGGCTGGATTTCAACACCAGCGGATTACTGTTGCTCACGACTTCCGGAATGCTCGCAAATGTCTTGATGCATCCTTCCAGCGAAATTGAGCGCGAGTACGCTGTCAGGATACGAGGCGTACTTTCCGAGTCTCAGATTACGCAACTTTGTACCAGGGTGGATCTTGAGGATGGGCCCGCAAAGTTCGAACGAATCGAGGTTCGTGGTGGTAGTGGCGCCAATCGCTGGTATCACGTCACATTGCATGAAGGGCGTAATCGTGAGGTGCGCAGATTGTTTGATGCTTTGGGACTTTCGGTAAGCCGGCTCATTAGGGTTCGTTTTGGCCCGGTTTGCCTTCCCCCGCGATTGCGACCAGGCCGGTATCAGGAAATGCTGCCAACGGATAAGAGAATTCTGACCATGTCCGGCTATAGCTTGTCTGATCAACAAAAGGGGAGTTCCGCTGTGGCATTACCTCAGGGTTTAATGCCCCGGAAACCACGCAATGAGCTATCAAAGCCCAGTAGTCGGCTACAGAGGAAAACTGATTCCCATCCGCATGGCGGGCTCAAAAAGGGCCGAAGCCCTAGAAGGGTTCGTCAGTAAAAACTGTGGGCGAGGGGTGCGATTCAAACTGATGTGCCGAAGTCATCAAGCGGCGTGCTTGATGATCGCTTGCCCAATACCTATCCCACTGACGGTTGGCGCGATTGAGGCGCAGAGCCAGCATGTGCTCAGCGTTCGCGGTACGCCACC
>JBCKLP010000090.1:0-9500 GCA_038903735.1 Burkholderiales bacterium
GACGAGAAGCTATCGCTGATCTTCCACCGCCTGGGGCGACACCCTGGAATCGCGAGTTCGTGCAGATGGGTGCCGAAGACGTCAGGAGCCCATCCCTTTGGCGCGAGTCATGCCGTGAAATATCGGACTGACACTACGATATTTCACGGTATGACGGTTTGGCGCTGGACGAAATTGTGTCCGCCGAGACGGGCGCCGGCTGGCTCGATACCCGCTGGCTGCGAGGAGGGTTCCCGCGCGCGCTGCTGGCCGCCGACCAGGCCGGAAGCCGCGAATGGGGTGACGCTTTCATCCGCACCTATCTCGAACGTGATCTGCCACAACTCGGCATCAACCTTCCCGCAATAACCTTGCGTCGTTTCTGGACCATGCTCGCCCACTATCACGGGCAAACCTGGAATGGGAGCGAGTTGGCCCGTGCGTTGGGCGTGAGCGACAAGACCGTGTCACGTTACCTGGATATCCTGGAGGGCATCTTCATGGCCTTTCGCCTGCCGCCCTGGCATACCAACCTTGGCAAGCGAGAGGTGAAATCGCCCAAGGTGTATGTGGCCGATAGCGGCATTTTGCACCGCCTGCTGAGTATAGGCGGGTTGGATGAGCTGCTGGCTCACCCCAAGTGCGGCGCGTCATGGGAGGGGTTCATGTTGCACGAAATCATCCGCCGCACCGGCGCACAGCGCGGTGAGGTGTTTTTCTGGGGGGCCTCCTGAGAAACGAATTCGATAGCATACCATTATTTAATAACACAGTAGTACTAGCCTAGGGGACCGCGCGGCCAAAAGCTTGCCGCGCTGCTTTCAGCAGCCGGCGCGAGATTTGTGCGACGGCGGTCTCTTCCAGCAAGTCGGCGAAGAACTGGCTCGGCGAGGGCGAACTCCGGCCCAGGCGGGAGTCAGAGGCTGTGAAAAAAATACCGCGAATCAACAGAAATGAATTGCCGGTGTCCATTGACCATTACTCGGGTCAAAATAATCGATCCTGGCGTTTCCTGAGGGCTTGAAAATTCAGCCGCGCGGTCATTTCTCCTGAATCCACACCATTCTCTGAATTTTCGATTTTTTCACACACTCTCAGTCCAACAGCGTCGCCAGTTCTTGCGCTGGCAGCACCTCAACCCCCTCTGCCAACGGATAGCGCCGCGGCACCGGCGCGACGACGAAGGCGCGGCTGATCTGCAGGTCCTTCAGTGCCTGCCAGAAGCCCTTGGCCGGTTTCGGCGCGGACGAAAACTTGATCTCCAGCGCCACTTTCCGCGAGCGATGCTCGATCACCAGGTCGAGCTCGGCGCCCGCCGCCGTGCGGTAGAAGCTCAACTGGGCATCGGGCGGCAATTGGGCTGCCACCTGCTCCACCACAAAGCCCTCCCAGGACGCTCCGGCAACGGCGTGGCCTTGCAGATCCCGCACCGTTGCCAGGCCCAGCAGCGCATGCAGCAGACCGCTGTCACGCAAATACACCTTGGGCGACTTCACGAGACGTTTGCCCACGTTGGGCAGGTGTGGCGGCAGCCGCCGCACCATCATGGTGTCGACGAGCGTATCGAGGTATCGCGTGGCCGTCGTGTGCGACGCCCCGCCCAATGACAGGCCAAGTTGCGACGCGTTGAACATCTGCCCTTGCAGATGGGCCAGCATCTGCCAGAAGCGCCGCATGGTTTCAGCGGGGACGCGCAGCCCCAGGTCGGGAAGGTCGCGATGCAAGAACGTGCGAATGAAGTCTTGGCGCCAGGTGTACGAAGCCTCGTCGTCGGTGGCGAGATAGCTCAACGGAAACCCGCCTCGCAACCACAGTGACTGAAGATCCGCCATGTCGCCCTGCACCTCATCCGCCATCAGCGGCGTGAGTTCAAGGTAGGAGACCCGGCCCGCGAGCGACTCGCCAGACTGCTGCAGCAGTTCGCCTGAGGCCGAGCCGAGCATCAGAAAACGCCCGGCACGCCGGGTCGGCATCGATCTCGGGTCGCAGCGCCGCAAACAACTGGGGCGCGAATTGAACTTCGTCGAGCACCAGGAGACGGTCGCGGTGAGCCGCGAAGAATAGTTCCGGCCGCTCGATCGCGGCACGGTCCGACTCACGCTCCAGGTCCAACACCATTGCCAGCGGATATTGAGTGGCGATCGCCTTGGCCAGGGTCGTCTTTCCGACCTGGCGCGGCCCGAGCAATACCACGGCGGGGTACTCTCGCAGACGTTGCTGCACCAAGCGTTGGAGGTGGCGTTGAATCATCCTTGCATTTTGATCATTAAGCGATCAATTTACAAGGCAAGTATTTGACTTCCGGCACGCGGCGAGGCCGTTGTAGACGAGCGCAGCTACGGTTGACCTGATGTTCTGCGATGTCCTTGAGCACAAATCTTGGGGCTGGATATAGGGCACTTCTATAAATTACCGTTCACCCTGTGCTCCCCGGCTCGAGAACGTCGGTTTCCCTCGGTTTGTGCCATGGCTTCCTTTCTCCGTCTGTCGGTACTATGAAGACTCTGACTCCTGCGACCGTCGTCCCAACCGCAGGTCTCTCCGCTTTCTCCGCTTTGCCTTCAGTGCATCCCATCCTCAACCACGTCATGCGCCCGAATGTCGCTTTGATAGTCGCCTCAGCGCATTCGGCTTTCCGGGCTTCGCCATGAATGAGCAGGCTCGCCGCAACACACCGCCGAAACAGGTTCGTCATCCTACGGGCTGCTCCTTCGCTTCCGGTTGCTCTCCACCCCGTCTCGCGACGACGCAGTTACCTTCAGCTTCATTGCTACGACTCACAATGACGCGGACTTTCACCGCGCCGACAAAACGTCCTCACGGACGCACTCATTCCCGCGCAGACGGGAATCCAGTTCGTTCGTCAAATCAAGGTCTTTAACTGCCTGATCGGCTCACATTTAGAATTGCTGCAGGGCATGGGATCGGGTGGACACCTGCTCGGAACCATGTTGGCCAATTCCATCGGCGTCCCCAACATCACCATGTGCCCTACGAGGGCGGCGGGCAGGCCGTGCCCGATGTGGTTGCCGGCCGTGCCGACATGATCTACTCCAGCTATTCCTCGGTACGATCCTTTGTCAGCGGCGGCCAGATGCGCATACTCGCCATCACCTCCAGAAAACGCATCGCCGAGCTGCCCGATGTGCCGACCATGACGGAGGTCGGCCATCCTTCCGTGTTTTTTGACCTCTGGTTCGGGCTGCTAGGGCCTGCCGGCATGCCCGGCAACATCGTGAGAACTATCTTTGAGCAGACCACCCGCACGCTCAATTCGCCGGACGTAGTGCAGAAGATGGCCGGACTGGGCCTCTACGTCAGCACCAGCCGCTCCCCCGAGGAATTCGGCGAAATGATCCGTTTGGAAGGCGTGCGCCTAGGCGCTGTCGTCAAACAGCCCGGAACCGTCGCCAACTGACCCGCCCGGTGTTTCCCGGCCGGCTGGCGCGGGTCAGTCGGCGCGGATCTTGCCTTTGCGGATGACCTCGCCCCAGCGCGCCTTTTCCTTGACGATGAAGGCCGCGGTATCTGCGGGATTGGTAACCAGCAGCTCGGCGTAGGCATCGGTGAGACGCTTGAGCACTTCCGGCGCACGCAGCGCTTCATTCCATTCCGCATGAATTCGTAGCACCAGCGCCGCAGGCATTTTGGGCGGCGCCATCATGACAAACCAGCTCCCCGAATCGAAACCGGGCACGGTGTCGCTGGCGGGCGGTGCATCGATGCCGGGCAATCGTTGCGTGCTGCCCACGGCAATGGCCCGCAATTTGCCGCTGCGCAGGTGCGGTGCCAACGCACCCGGGGGGAGGATCAGGTAATCGACTTCGCCCGCGAGCGCGGCCGCGAGCACCGCGACACCCTTGTAGGGCACATGCACGATGTCGATATTGGTCAGCATTTTCAGCAATTCCATGCTGAGGTGTCCGCTGCCGCCATTGCCGGGCGACCCGTAGTTCAATTTGCCCGGATTGGCATGCGCGATGTCGATCAATTGCTTCAGCGTGCGCACATCTGGCAACCTGCCTGGATTCACCGCCAGCACATTGGGCTGGCTCGCCAGCAGCGTCACCGGAACCATTGCGTCAGGATCGAATGGCACCTTGTCAAACATGAACGGCGTGGTGACAAAGGCCGGCGGCGCGACCATGAGCGTATAGCCATCCGGTGCCGCCTTGAAAACCTGCTCTGTCGCCAGGTGCCCTGAGGCGCCCGGGCGGCTCTCGAGGATCACGGCCTGGCCTGATTTGGCCTGTATCCGCTCAGCACCAAGGCGCACAATCAAGTCCATCGTGCTGCCCTGCGGGTAGCCAATGACGATGCGATAGGGTTTCATGGGCCACTGACTCTGTGCCCAGGAAAATTGGCATGAAAGCGTCGCTAATACGAGCAGTATCAATTTAACGGTACGCATGTTTGCACTCCAAAAGTTGAAGGTTGCCGGCACTTCCCGCAAGCAATGGCTCACTGCTCCGATCAGCGTAACAGCATTGAACGCACGCGCCACATTCGGAAGATGAACAATAATGCGGGCATGATAAAAACAATCGAAACACCCATCCTGATCGTCGGCGGCGGCCCGGTCGGCCTGTCGCTGGCGCTGGCGCTGGCGCTGGATCTGGCGCTGGATATGGCCTGGCGCGGCATCGCCTCGACCCAAGTTGAGCGCACCGGCGGCGCGATCGACAATCCGAAAACCGGCGCAATCACCAATCGCACCGTGGAGTTCTGCCGACGCTGGGGCATTGCCGAGCGCGTGTGGCAGTGCGGCTTTCCCGACGATTACGAATTGAGCATGGTGTTCTGCACCAGCATGAGCGGGCACCTGCTGGCGAAACATCCCTATCCCAGCATGCGTGTGACACGAAGCCGCATCCTGGCAGCCCGATGCGACGCCAGCGCGCGCCGCAAATGCTGTTCGATACCATCCTCGCCGCGGCGCTGCGCGAGCAGGGCCGCACCGACATGCGCTGCCGCTGTGAGTTTCTCGATTGCGAGGAACGCGATGGCGGAGTCCACTCACGCATCCGCGACCTGGCAAGCGGCGAGGAAACCACCGTGGTATCGCAGTACTTCGCGGCCTGCGACGGCGCGGGCAGTGGCATTCGTCGCAGCCTGGGCATCGCCATGCAGGGCGACCAGGCGATCAATTATTCGCTGGCCATTTTTCTGCGCGCACCGAAATTGCTGCAGCAGCATGACAAGGGTCAGGCCGAGCGTTACATCTTCGTCGGCCCCGAAGGCACCTGGGGCAATCTCACCGTAGTGGAAGGAGCTGCGTTCTGGCGGCTGAAGGTGATGGGCGACAAGGCGCTGATCGATGAAGCGGGTGGCGATGAAGAATACGCCCTGTTCCCGCAGAACTATCGCTTTCAGATTCCCAAACACTGCCATTGGCAGGACGTGCGCGTCGTGACGAGCAATGTCGGTCAGGCCCTGCAAACCGCGATGCGTGGAATTGAAAAGGCAAACCCCGAAACCTAGTACGGCATCTTCGGCGATGCCCAATGGACCGACAAGGATCGTCTGCCGGATTCGCTACTGCGCGATCTGGTCGAACATTTTTCACGAATCACGCTTGGCAACGAGGCGGCACAGGCCGACATCCTGGGCCAGTCCTACAAATACCTGATTAAGAAATTCGCCTATGCCACCAACAAGAAGGCCGGTGAGTTCTACACCCCGCGCTCGGTGGTTCTCCTGATGGTGAACATCCTCGATTCGCGCGAGGGCGAATCCATTTACGACCCGGCCTGTGGCACTGGCGGCATGCTGCTTGAAGCCATCCACCATGTGAAGGAAAAACACGGCGACGATCGCACGCTGTGGGGCAAACTGTTCGGTCAGGAACGCAACCTCACCACGGCGGCCATTGCGAGGATGAATCTCTTTTTGCATGGCACCGCCGACTTTCAGATCGTACGCGGCGACACCCTGCGCAGCCCTGCGTATTTCGCCGGAGACAATCTCGCCAGTTTCGACTGCGTCATCGCCAATCCGCCCTTTTCACTGGAGAAATGGGGCGGGGAAGTCTGGGCGAGCGACCCCTGGAGCCGAAATTTCGCTGGTATGCCGCCCGGCAAGAGTGGCGACTACGCCTGGGTACAGCACATGATCCGCTCCATGGCGCCCAAGACCGGGCGCATGGCCGTGGTGTTGCCACACGGGGCCTTGTTTCGCATGGGCGCGGAAGGAAATATCCGAACTAAGATTCTCGGCATGGACCTGCTGGAAGCCATCATCGGCCTGGGTCCCAACCTCTTCTATGGTACGGGTATCGCCGCCTGCATCCTGGTGTTTCGCCAGCGCAAGTCGAAAGAACGCAGGAACCGATGCTTCCGCGCCGCGGCGCTTGCGCGAACTAATTCCCGACGAAGCCGAGGCACTGCTAAAGCACCGCTTTGCCATCATTCAGGTGGGGCGGCCGCTCAAGACCATTTCACGCAATCCGCTGGCCATCGCCGACGCGCGCAGCATCGGGCAAGAGGACATGATCGCCTCGGAGCGGCGCTACTCGCATCGCGTCGGTGAAACCTTTCGCCTGCACTTCAACCCGGCGCACGAGTGGTACCAGTTTCCTAAAATGACGCCCGAGGAGGCCATCGTCTTCAAGGTCTACGATTCGCTGCAGGACGGGCGCGCGCGCTTCACGCCGCACACTTCCTTCGAGGATCCGACCACGCCGCAGGATGCGCCGCCGCGCGAAAGCATCGAGGCGCGCAGGTTTGCCTTCTTCGCCTGACCCGGCACGACCCGCGACCTGATTTTTCCAAGGGCGCGGCCGCGCCCTATTTCCACTTGGGCGCTATACTCAGGTGCATCCCAGACTGGCAAGAGGCCGCAGCATCACGGCTCGTGATCCGGCCATCGCAGCGTGCATACTGCAACAGCGCGCAGGCATAGCGCTTCATCCGTGAACACATGGTCAACAGAATTTTCTTCCTGCTGCTGCTCGCCACACTGGGCGCGGGTGCTTACGTGTACTGGGAACGCTCCACGCACCTACGCAGCACCGACAACGCCTATGTGAATGCCGAGGTGGCGCAGATCTCGGGCCTGGTGGCCGGGCGCGTGATTACGATGCACGTCAAGGACAACCAGTTCGTCAAGAAGGGGGATCCGCTGTTCGATGTTGATCCCGCCCCCTACCGCGTGGCGGTGAATAAGGCACGTGCCCAGGTGGCGCTCGCGCAACAGAGCTCCACGCAGGATGGCGCCGAGGTGCGCGCGCTGGAAGCCGAACTCGTGCGCCAGAGCGCGGAGCTGGACAATGCCGAAGTGGTCAAGGCACGCACCGAGAATCTCGTCGCCAAGGGCTTCATGTCGCGCCAGGCGGTGGACGATGCCTCGTCCAGGGTGAACAGCGGCCGCGCCGCGGTGGAACAGGCGCGCGCGCGCATCGAAAAGGCGCGCGTCATGATCGCCCCCGCGGACTCGCAATCCCCGGCAATCGCCTCGGCGCAGGCGACACTCGCGCAGGCGCAGCTCGATCTCGACCGCACCCGCGTCACGGCACCGCAGTCCGGCTGGGTGGTCAACAGATCCCTCACCGCGGGGACTTCGGTCAATCCAGGCCAGACCCTGTTTGCGATCATCGTCGACAAGAGTTTCTGGATCGACGCCAATTTCAAGGAAACCGAATTGCCGGGCGTGCGTCCGGGACTGCCGGTGCAGATCCATATCGACATGTACCCGAAGCATGTATTCGCCGGGCATGTCGAGAGCATCGGCAGCGGCACGGGCTCCGCGTTCTCACTGCTACCGCCGCAGAATGCCACCGGCAACTGGGTGAAGGTGGCACAGCGCATTCCGGTGAAGGTGCGCTTTGACAGCTACGATCCCATGTTCATGCCGCGCGTGGGCGCGACCGCCACCGTGACGATACGCCTGGACTGAGGGCTGCCTGTGGCTACCAACGCACCCGTTGCCGTAAGCGGCCCCGCAGGCGAAAGCCTGGGCGCGCAGGCCGACCGCTGGCTTTTGATCATCGCGGTGATGGCGCCCACGGTGATGATGATGTTGTCGAGCACCATCGTGAACGTGAGCGTGCCGGTGATGTCCGGCGAGCTGGGCGCGACCAACGACACCATCAGCTGGGTGCTCACCTCCTACATGGTGGCGATGTCGATCGTGCTGCCGCTCACCGGCTACCTCAACGACAAGCTCGGGCGCCGCGCTTACCTGCTGCTCTCGATCGCGGGATTCGTGATTGCCTCCACTCTGTGCAGCATGGCCACCAGCCTGGTGCAGATGGTGTTGTTCCGGATCCTGCAGGGCGTCTCGGGTGCGGCGTTCGTGCCGCTGTCTCGTACCATTGTCGCCGATGCCTATCCGCGCCATCAGGCGGCCAAGGCGATGGCGGTGTGGGGCATGGGCGTGGTGGGCGCGCCTATCTTCGGCCCGACGCTGGGGGGCTACCTCACCGAGAGCTTCGGCTGGCGCTGGATTTTCTATATCAACATCCCCATCGGCCTGATCGGCTTTTTGCTCGCCGCGCGCTTCGTACCGGAATCACCGACCAGGGAGCGGCGCATGGACTGGCTGGGCCTCGTGAGTCTGGCTCTTGCCGTGGGTTCCCTGCAACTGGTGCTCGACCTCGGCCACCGCTACGACTGGTTCGAATCCACCTTCATCTGCGCCGGCGTCGCCGTCTGCATCGCCGCATTCGCGGTGTTCCTCAGACACAGCCTGCAGCTGAACGAACACCCGATCTTCGATATGCGCGTTTTCGGCGACCTGAATTTTTCCCTGGGCTGCCTGGTGATGGGCGCCACCGGTGTGGCCATGTTCGGCAGCAATTTCCTGCAACCGCTGTTCCTCGATAACCTGCTCGCCTATCCGGCCATGACCGCGGGCCTGGTGCTGATGGCGCGCGGCGTGGGGAGTCTGGTCAGCATGAGCGCCTCGGGCATGTTCGCAGATCGCGTCAGCGCGAAATGGGTGGCGCTGCCGGGCGTGCTCATGGGGCTCACCGGTTCCTGGATGATGGCGCGCTACAGCACCCAGATCGAACCCATGGACCTGCTGCTGCCGCTGTTTTTGCAGGGCGCGGGCATCGGACTTATCTGGGTGCCTGTTTCGGCGCTCGCGTTCTCCACCATCCCCCAGGAGAAATCCGCCGAAGCCTCGGGCGTCTACAGTCTGGTGCGCTCGATCACCTCGGCCATGGGCGTATCCATCACCAGCACCTTCCTCGCGCGCGAGATCGAAATGCAGTGGAGCCTGCTGCGCGGCCAGATCAACCCCTACAACCCGGCGGTACAGGCTTTTCTCCAGCCCCTCGATCTGCATTCACAGGCGCAAAGCATTGCGCTGCTGGCCAACACCGTGATGACGCAATCGAAACTGACGGCGTTTGTGAGCAGCTTCTGGTTCATCACCGCGAGCTTTGCGGTGATGATACCGCTGGTGCTGCTGCTGAAAAACCGCAGCCCGCGACGGCGATTTCGCGGTGAGGTTGTGTCGGAATAATTCGGTCCTCTGGAATGAATCTGCCCGGCGTGCCACGCCTCAACCGCGTAGGT